>JAOBWF010000192.1 GCA_025463215.1 Acidobacteriota bacterium
CGGTCCCGGCCGCCGACCGCGCGCGTCAGTTCGCCGTAGAGGAACAGCCAGCCGCTATAGGCGTCGGCCGGCGAGCCGCGCAGGCACGCCATCCAGCCGGCGAAGTTGGCTTCGCCCTCGTCCGCGATACCGGCGAGGTGGCTCCATTCATGTGCCACCACGAACGGACGTTCGATCGGGAGCACCCCGTCGGCGACCAGGGTCTCCAGGAAAAACGGATCGGTCATGCCGTCGACGCCGGCGGCGCGGAAATACCAGTCGAGCCACGTTCGTTTCGGACGCGCCGGCACGACCTCACGAGCGACGCCGGCGTCGCGGATCGCACGCGCGAACCCCACGGACAGGTCGGCATCGACCGCGCGCAGCGCCGCCGGACTTTCGGCGTGCGCCGCATCGTACAGCGCGTTCAGCTGCGCAACGGCCGCCTGACCGGCGCCGAGCGCGGCGGCCGGGGTGACCGCCGACCGGTCGTAGGCGAGCGTATCGCGCAGCCGCGGCCGCCGATAGTTGAGGCCCCAGAGCGCGAGGAACACGAGGTACAGCGCGGCGGCCCACACGATCGTGCGGATGCCGATCCGGAGTGTGCCGCGGCCGCGGCGGCCGGGGGCCCACAGATCACGCGCGGCATTCAGCAGCCAGGCGGCGGCCACCACGCCCATCAGGACATCGAACAGCGCAAACGGCGCACGGTTCGACAGCGACGTCAGCAGTGGCTGCACCATCCCGTATACGCGCTCCGAATACCAACGCTGAACCGTCGCGGTGGGCAACGGCAGCACGGCTGCGGCGCCGGCGGCGGCGACCAGCATGACGCGCACCCCGCGGCCGGTCACCGCTTGCACGGTTTGCGACCGTCTTCGGCACTCACGGCAAACTCGCGAATCAACACCAACCTGGTCAACAACTTACGTGTGCCCGCGATCCGCTGTCCAGCCCCGGGGACCGCCGTCTGCTTGGCTGACGAACGGTTGGGATTATGTTAGGATCGTGCATACGCCCATAAAGGCCGTCAGTGTCGCCTAGAGTCTTTTCCGTGGACCCTGTGGACCGACGTGTCTCCGACCGATAATTACTGAGGACCGTATGTCTCGCCTGATCCCGATCGCCACCGCGTTGCTGCTCCTCGTCAGTTCGCTGCCGTTGGCGGCGCAGCGACAGGCGCCGGGTGCGGTGAATACCGTCCGCAGCCCGCTCTCGAAAGCCGCGCTCTTGAAGGCGAAGGAACATGCGCTGACGACGATTCAAGGCAACGCGCTCAATTCCACGAATGGCCAGATGAACGGCGCGATCGTGCGTCTGCGCGATGCGCGTTTCGGCCGGATCGTCGACACCCAGCTCACCGACAAGTCGGGACTGTTCGCATTCAAGGCGATCGATCCCGGCAGCTACATCGTCGAGATCATGGCGAACGATCAATCGATTCTGGCCGCGAGCCAGCTCCTGAACGTCAACGCCGGCGAGGCGGCGTCCGCCGTCGTCAAGCTGCCGTTCCGGATTCCACCGTTTGCCGGCATCCTCGGCAGCGCGACGAGCGCGCCGACCGCCGCCGCGGTCGCGACCGAGGCCGCCGCGAGCAGCGTTGCGGCAGTCGTGCCGACCATTCAGGTCAGCCCGAACCGTTAGCCGCCAGTCATGTTCGAACCCACAGCAACCGGCGCGTCGCGATCGTCGCCGACGATCCGGACGGGGTCCGCGCCAGGGGCCGCTGCGAGCGGAGCCGGCGCCAGCGGCGCCGGACCGCAAGCGCCCTACACGCCCGAGAACGACGTCCATCTCCTCGATCGCCTGGCGGTGCTCTACCGCTACCGGCGGCTGTGCGTCACCGTCTTCATCCTCGTGACGGCGGCGATGATCATCCAGGGGTATAGCGCCGTCAAGATGTATCAGGCGCAGGCGCGGCTGCTGATCGAGGACGAACGATCGACAGCGGTCCCCGGACTGGCCAACGATCAGAACACGTTCTACGAGGACCCCGAGCCGTACTACCAGACCCAGTACAAGATTCTCAAAGGGCGCGACCTGATGCGGCGCGTCGTGCACAAGGTGCACCTCGAAAACGTGCCCGAGTTCAACGGCACGAAGCCGGCGGCGCCGACGCCGCTGTCGATGCTCGGCGATCTGAAGCGGCGGCTGGTCAGCGCGGTGATCACGCCGGCGCCGGCGGCGCCGCCCGAACCGGCCAAGATCGACGAAACCTCCGACGAATCGGCGCTGGTCGGCGGCTTCCTCTCCCGCGTCGGCGTCGAGCCTGTGCGCGGCACCCACCTGGTCGACGTCACGTTCGCCTCGGAAGAGCCGAAATTCGCAGCCGACGCGGTCAACGCGCTGATCGACGAGTACGTCGCCGAGAACCTCGAGATCAAGCTGCGCTCGACGCAGGGCATGCTGGAGTGGCTCGACAACGAGCTGGCGACGCAGCAGAAGCGCGTCGAAGAAAGCGAGCGCGCGCTCGCCGAATACCGCGAGAAGGAAAACGCGCTGTCGCTCGACGACAAGCAGAACATCGTGCTCGCCCGCCTCAACCAGTTGAATGACACCGCGACGCGCGCGCGCAGCACGCGCGTGCAGAAGGAGTCGCTCTACAACCAGGTCAAGGCGATCGCGAACGGCACCAGTCCGGACGCGATCCCGGTGATTGCGACCAACGCCAACGTGCAGAGCGCGAAGACCAAGCTCAGCGACCTGCAGCGGCAGCGCGTCCAGCTGCTCGAGCGCTATCAGGACAAGCACCCGCAGGTGATCAAGGTCAACGCCGAACTGGTCGACGCGCAGAAGCAGCTCGATTTCGCGATCAGCGGCGCGGTCCAGTCGGTCCGCAACGAGTACGAGACCGCGCTGATCGAGGAGCAGACATTCTCGAAGAACCTCGAAGGCGCGAAGAGCGAGGCGACCGATCTGAACCGCAAGGGAATCGGCTACGGCGTGATGGAGCGCGAGGCGAAGAGCAACCGCGAGGTCTACCAGTCGCTGCTGACCCGCGAGAAAGAGCTGCGCGTGTCGGCCAACAGCCGGACCAACAACGTCCGCGTCGTCGACCGCGCCGAAGTGCCGCGCGCGCCGACAACGGCGGGCGGGCGGCGGACCTGGCTGATGTCGGCGGTGATCGGCCTGTTCCTGGCGGTCGCGGTGGCGCTCGGGCTCGACTACATGAACGACACCATCAAGACGCCGGAGGACATCACCCGGCGCCTGAAGCTGCCGTTCCTCGGCCTGGTGCCGGCGGTCCGCGGCGACAAGCACCCGCTGCTGGCGTCGTCACAGGTGCCGCACGACTTCGGCGAGTCGTTCCGTTCGCTGCGCACGTCGCTGCTCTCGAAGTATCCGAGCGAGGGCACGAAGATCATGGTCGTGACCAGCGCCCAGCCGCTCGAAGGCAAGACGACGACCGCCGCGAACATCGCGATGGCGCTGGCCTACGGCGGCTCGCGCGTCCTGCTGATCGACGCCGACATGCGCCGCCCGGGCCTGCACCGGCCGCTGCGCCTGACCAACGAGCGCGGCCTCTCGCAGGTGCTGTCGGGGCAGGCGCGGGTGCGCGACGTCATCCAGCGCACGGTCGATCCGAACCTGCTCGCGATCACGGCCGGCCGGACGCCGCCGAATCCGTCGGAGCTGCTGTCGTCCGAGCGCATGCAGACCCTGCTGACCAACCTCGCGCATGGTCCGTTCAACTGGATCATCATCGACACGCCGCCGGTGCTGGCGGTGACCGACGCGGTGATTCTCGCGCCCCTCGTCAGCGGCGTGACGTTCGTGATCGGCGCCGAGATGACGCGCCGCCGGCTCGCCGAGCGCGCGATCGAGACGGTGATGCAGTCGCGGCCGCGCTACGCCGCGGTCGTGCTGAACAAGGTCAACTTCGCCAAGAACAAGTATTACTATTCGCGGTACTACGGCCATCAGTACAAGAACTACTACGCCGAAGCCGCGCTCTGATGTTTCGGCCGCGGCCTTCCTCCTTTTCCTCATCATCGTCTGGTCGCTCGTCGCGTTTGCCGGTGCCTACCGCTGGACGACGGTGCCGCTCTGCGGCGGCGTGCTGCTGCTCGTGGCGATGGTGCGGCCGCCGATCGGGCGCCGCCGCGGACGGGTGCTCGATGCCGCGATGCTGCTCTGCCTGCTGGGTGCCGCCGCTCAACTGATTCCGCTGCCGGCGGCGGCGCGCGACCGGTTGTCGCCGCACGGCTTCACCGTCGATCGGATCGTCGCGCTCGACGCCGACCCTGTGCGTCATCCCGCGCATCCGCTGTCGGTCGATCCCGAGTCCACCGCCTGGGCGCTCGCGCTTGGCGCCGCCTACGTCGGCCTGTTCTGGTGCGCGCGCGCGATGTTCTCCCGCGGCGGCGTGCGGTCGACGGTGCGCGGCGTCGCCTCGCTCGGTCTCGCGCTCACCGTGCTGGTCGCGATCCAGCGGGCGACCTCCCCCGACCTGCTCTACTGGACGTGGCGGCCGATCAGCGCCGGCGCGTCGCCCTACGGACCGTTCGTGAACCGCAACAGCCTCGCGACGTGGCTGGCGATGTCGGTGCCGCTGGTCATCGGCTACGCGATGGCGCGGCACCAGTCGGCGCACCGTGCCGACGCGCTCGCCCTGCCCGGCGACGCGCTCGACGCCACCCAGCTCTGGCTCGTCGGCGCCGCGGTGCTGATGAGCGGCGGGCTGCTGGCGTCGCTGTCGCGTGCCGGCATCCTCGGCGGCGGCATCGGCCTCGCCGCCTTCGTCGCGTTGTCGCGCAAGCGGCTGCACCGCGCGAGTGTGGCGTGGATCAGCGGCGGGCTGGTCGCGATGGTGGTGGTCGGATCGGCGTACGCCAACGTCGGCAAGCTCGCGCTGCGCATGCAGGAGACGACCGAGCAGGGCGCGTGGGGCCGGCCGGCGATCTGGCGCGACACGTGGCGCATGGCGTCCGACTTCTGGCTCACCGGCATCGGTGCCGGCGCGTTTCAGCGCGGCATGCTGGCCTATCAGAGCGGATCGCGGCTGTTCTTCTTCAACCACGCGCATGACGAGTACCTGCAGCTGCTGGTCGAAGGCGGCCTCCTGATGGCGGGCGCCGCCGCCGTCGCGGCGATCGCCGGGGTCGTGCTGATGGCGCAGCGTCTCGACGCCGATCGCACCGCGATGTTCTGGGTCCGCGCCGGCGCGATCTCCGGGGTCGTCGCGGTCGCCGTCCAGAGCATCTGGGACACCGGCCTGCGCACGCCGGCCAACGGCGTGTTGTTCGCGGTGATTGCGGCGATCGCGCTGTACGAACCGGCGACCGGCGGTGCCGGGGCACGCGGCCGTTCCTCGCGCTGAACGCACACCACGGGCATGCTGCGCCGCGGGCGCGGTCCGGACCTGAACTATCCGACGATGGCGCGGAAGAGGACCCGGCGCGCGGGCGGGTGCTTGAAGAGCGCGCGGATCAGAGGGCGGTGTTCGTTGAAGCGCGCGGTCGCGCGGACGATCGGGATGATGCCGTCGGTGTGGGCGAGCTCGAAAAAGCTGTCGATCGCCTTGTCGCTGAGGGAGGTCGCGACCTGCCGCAGCTCGTGCTGCGCCGCGAACTCGTCGGCGAGCTCGGCGCGCCACGCTCGTTCGTAGGCCGACAGCGTGGTGGCGTCGAGCCGGTCGGACGCCAGAGCGCCGACGGCGACGTCTGCGGCCAGCGCGGCGCTGAGGATGCTGTAATGAATGCCGCCGCCTGTGGTCGGCTTGACCAGCCCGGCCGCGTCGCCAATCGCGAGCATCCGATCGCCGTAGGTGCGGCCGACGGCGCCGAGCGGCAAAATCTTGACCCGGGGCGCGGCGTTGCCCGCGGGCACGCCCCAGCGGTCGCCAATGCGTCCAAGCATCCGTTCGTAGCAGCGCCGGATGTCGCGCGATGCCATGACGCCGATGCGCACGAACGCGCCTTCGGGGCGCAGCACCGGCACGGCCCACGCGAATCCGCCGGGTGCGACGTCCTGGCCGAAATGGAGCTCGACGTCGCCGGGATATCGCGCCGGCAGCTCGCGCTGCGCGGTCTGCAAGTAGGTGGTCGGCAAGCCGAGGCCGGCGCCGCGCTGGAACTTGTAGCTCGCGCCGCACGCGAGCACCGCGAGACGGGCACACACCGTGTCGCCGCCAATCGCGGCGCGGACGCCGCCGGCGCCGGTGTCGAGCGCAGCGACGCGCGCCCCGACGCGGAGTTCGGCGCCGGCCGCGATCGCCCGATCGGCGAGGGCGCGATCGAAGACCGGCCGATCGATCACGGTCGCGAGCGGCGCCACCGTCGTGTAGTCGACCGGGATGCCGCCGGGCGACAGAAAGCGCACCGACGTCAGGTGATTGAGGATCGCGGTGTCGGGTAGATCGAATCGCGCGAAGCTCTCGGCCGACAGCACGCCGGTGCAATGCACCGGATCGCCGACCCGTGCATGCTCTTCGCAGACGAGCGTGCGCACGCCGCGCTCGGCGAGCCGCGCCGCCATGAACAGCCCTCCGGGGCCACCGCCCACGATGAGGACGTCGAACGCGCTTTGCATCGCCGCGAGCATTATAAGCGGACTATTAAGGGAGGCGGCGCTTCCGCTTGTCCCACGCGCCGGTTGCGGTGATCCAGAACGACAGCAGGATCAATTTCACGTCCAGCCAGAAGCTGGCGCGCCGCAGGTAGACGCGATCGAGCCGAAACTTGCTGGTCCGCGAAATGTCGCGCGCGGCATACACCTGCGTCAGCCCCGTGAGGCCCGGTTTGACGCTATGCCGCATGGCGTAGCCGGGGATCTGGTCGAGCGGCACCAGCCCGCCGTCGCCGCGCACATCGACCTCGCCCGGCCGCAGCGGTCGCGGCCCGACGAAGCTCATGTCGCCGGCGAAGATGTTCCATAGCTGCGGCAGTTCGTCCATCGCGGTCGCGCGCATGAAGCGGCCGACCCGCGTGACCCGCGCGTCGTGTTCGGTCGCCTGCACCGGCCCGGTCTGCGCTTCCGCGTCGGGCACCATCGATCGGAATTTCAGGGCGTCGAACACGCGGCCGTCGAGTCCGACCCGCTCCTGGCGGAAAAATACTGGACCGCCGTCGTCGAGCTTGATCGCGATTGCGAGCAGCACCCACAGTGGCGCCGATGCGATCAGGCCCGCGCCGGCCAGGGCGCAGTCGAATGCCCGCTTGATCATGCCGCCCGCGCTTTCCGCATCACGCGCTCGAACAGCTCGTGGTACGCCGCGACGGCACTCGGGCGGTCGTACTGCCGCGCGGCCAGCCGTGCCCGGGTTCCCATGTCTCTCGTCATCGCGGGATCGTCGTACATCGCGGCGATGGTATCCGCGAGCGCCGCGGCATCCCCGGGCGGCGCCACCAGACCGCAGCCGCTCTCGCGCGCAATCTGCGCCGGCTCGCTGCTCGGATCGGTCGCGGCGATGTACGGCCGGCCGGCGGCCAGGATGCCGTAGACCTTGCTCGGCACGATGAAGCCTTCGATCCCGGCCTTCAACGACACCAGGAAGGCGTCGGCGGTCGCGAACGAATCGTGCAACAGCGCCTTCGGCTGATAGGGGAAGAACCGCACGTTGGTCAGGCCGCGCGCGGCAGTCAGCGCCTCGAGTGCGGCGCGCTTCGAGCCGTCGCCGACAATCGCGATCGTCAACCGTTCCTTCGACCGCAGCCGGTCCGCCGCCTCGACCAGGATGTCGAGATTCTGCGACAACCCGACGTTGCCGGAGTGCATGAGGACGAATCGGTCGACCAGCCCGTGCTCCCGCGCGAACGGGTTGTCTTTCGGGCCCGGTACGATGGCATCGCAATCGGCCCAGTTGTGGATGACGTGGACGCGCGCCGGATCGGCCCCCTTCTCCTCGACCAGCCGGCGCCGCATCCGGTCGCCGAGCGCGACGATGCCGTCGGCGTGGCGCAGCAGATAGCGATTAATGCGATCGAGTGCGCCGTTGACGGCGTCATTCTGGAAGTCCTCGATCAGCGCCGCCACCTCGGGGAAGATGTCCTCGCAGAGAAACACGAAGCGGGCGCCGAGGCGCCGCGCGGTCCACAGCGCCGCGAGACCGACAATCGGCGGATCGGTCAGTGACACGACGACGTCCTGCCGGCCGAGCGCGAAGCTGGCGGCGGTCGCCGCAGCGAAATAGCTGACATAATTCGACGCCCGCGCGGCAAACCGCGTCGGGCGCAGCCGCGTGCCGTTCGCCCGCCGGATGTCGACGCCGTGATGCGATTCCCGGCTGACCGGACGCAGCGACGACGTCGTCTGCGGCCCTGCGGCATTGAGCGCGCGCCCGGCGACGACCGTCACCTCGCTGCCATACCGGCTGACCAGATCCTCGGCGAGCTCGGTCAGCAACTGCCCCGTCGCCGCCTGATCCGGCCAGTACGACCGGTTGAAAAAACAGACCTTCACGCCGCCCCGGTCCGATGGGCGCGATACCACTCGATGGTGCGGCGCAGGCCGGCGCGAAAATCGGTCGTCGCGGCGAAGCCGAACTGCCGCTGGGCGCGCGACACGTCGAGCATGCGCCGCGGCTGTCCATCCGGCTTGCTGGGATCGAACGAGAGCGTTCCGCTGAACCCGGTCAGCTCGCCGATCAGCCCGGCGAGCTCACGAATCGAGAGTTCGAACCCGGCGCCGATGTTCACCGGCTCGGGTCCGTCGTAGCCCTCGGTCGCCCGCACGATCCCTTCGGCACAGTCCTCGACGAACAGGAACTCGCGCGTCGCCCGGCCGGTGCCCCAGCAGACGACCTCCGGCGCACCCGTGTCCGTTGCTTCCAGGAACTTGCGGATGAGCGCCGGGATCACGTGCGACGATTTGGGATCGAAATTGTCGTGCGGCCCGTACAGATTCACCGGCAGCAGGTGAATCGCATTGAAGCCGTACTCCTGCCGGTACGCCTGCCCCTGCACCAGCAGCATCTTCTTGGCGATGCCGTATGGCGCGTTGGTCTCCTCGGGATAGCCGTTCCACAGGTCACCCTCCTGAAACGGTACCGCGGCCATTTTCGGGTAGGCGCAGATGGTCCCGACGCCGACGAACTTCTCGACGCCATGACGCCGCGCGCCCTCCATCGTCAGCGCGCCGAGCATCACTTACTCGAACAAGAACCGTCCAGGATAGTCGGGGTTGGCGCCGATGCCGCCGACGACGGCGGCGAGATGAATCACGATCTCCGTATCGAGGTCGGCGTACAT
>JAOBWF010000390.1 GCA_025463215.1 Acidobacteriota bacterium
CCGAAACCGGCGAACAGAAATGGGCCTATCAGGTGCCGGGCACCGACCAGCCGGCGACGCGGGGCGTTTCCTATTGGCCCGGCTGGGCGGGGGCCAGGCCCGAGATCATTTTCGGCACCCGCGCCGGGCTGCTGATCGCGCTGGATGCCAAAAGCGGCGCGCCGGTGAAAGGCTTCGGCAAGGACGGCGTGGTCAACCTGCATAGCGATGCGGTGATGCAGGGCTTCCCCCAGGCCGCGCTTGGTATCACCAGCGCGCCGGTGATCTACAAGGATCTCATCATCACCGGCTCGCGCAACCAGGAGACGCCGCAGAAAGGCGCGTCGGGACAAGTGCGGGCCTTCGACGTGCGCACCGGCCGCGAGGTCTGGCACTTCAATGGCGTGCCCCAGCCGGGCGAGAAATTCCACGACACCTGGGAAGGCGATAGCTGGATCAACCGCTCCGGCGTCAACGTCTGGGTCGGGCTGACATTGGATGCCAAGCGCGGCATTGCTTACCTGCCGTTCGGTGCGCCGACCTTCGATCAGTCGGGCAATGACCGCAAAGGCCCGTCCTTGTTCGCCAACTCGCTGGTGGCGGTGAATGCCGCCACGGGAAAATATCTCTGGCACTTCCAGGCGGTGCATCACGACCTGTGGGATTATGACTTGCCGCTGACCACCTTGGTGGATGTGAAGAAGGGCGGTCGCATCATTCCGGCCATCGCGGTGATGAGCAAGGCTAGCCTGTTGTTCCTGCTAGACCGCGTCACCGGCAAGCCGATCTATGACATCAAGGAAATGCCGGTGCCCACCGATACCGACATGGAAGGCGAAAAAGCTTCACCCACCCAGCCGGCATCGATCACGCCGCCGCTGGGGCGCACGTCTTTCAACATGTCCGAGCTGGCCAACCTGACGCCGGGGCAGACCGAAGGCTGCAAAAAACTGATCGCCGAGCAGAAGGTGATCGCCGCCGGCTATTTCCAGCCGCCGCGGGTGGATCATGCCGTGGCGCGGTTTCCCGGAAACTGGGGCGGCATCGACTGGAGCCACGCCGCCTTTGATCGCAAAAGCGGCTACTACATCGTCAATGCCAGCGAGATCGCCTCGCAGCAGATGATGATCAAGAAGCCCGATGGCAGCTATGACATGAAGTATGGCTATCAGTGGTTCTGGGACAAGGTCAGCCACATGCCCTGCCAGGTACCGCCCTGGGGCAATCTCTACGCCATCGACGTCAACACCGGCGCCATCGCCTGGCGCAGCGTGCTGGGCGTCACCGACGGGCTGGCGTATCCCAACACCGGACGGCCCAATGTCGGCGGTCCCATCGCCACCGGCGGCGGTCTGGTGTTCATCGGCTCGACCGACGACAAGCGGCTGCGCGCCTTCGACACCAAGACCGGCAAGGAGCTGTGGACCTTTAAGCTCCCGGCCTCACTCTACGGCACGCCGCTGACCTATCAGGGCCGCAGCGGCAAACAGTATGTCGCGGCGGTCACCACCGGCGGCTTCTGGGGCGAGACGGCGGGGGCCGACGAGGTGACGGCCTTCGCCTTGCCATAGGCGGCCTGGCCTGTAACTCTGCCTCAAAAGGCTCAAGAGCCAATCGGGGAGCAGCATGTCGCGATTGAATTTTCGCCTTTGCGCGATGGTTTTTGGCTTGGCCCTGGCGGGCAACTTGGCCCAGGCCGCACCGAGGACCGATTGGCCCAATGTCGGCAATGATCGCGGCGCCATGCGCTATTCGCCGCTGACCCAGATCACGCCGGCCAATGTGACGTCGCTGAAGGTCGCCTGGAATTATCACATGAAGCCGGCGGACGCGACGCGCGTGGCGACCTCGGAAACCACCCCGCTGGTGGTGGGCAATGTCATGTATCTCGGCTCGCCCTATGGCCGCATCGTGGCGCTGGACGCCACCACCGGCAAGGAATTGTGGGTCTACAAGCTGCCGGGCAACACGCGTCCCGCCGCGCGCGGGATAGCCTATTGGCCAGGCGACGGTAAGCTGGCGCCTGAACTCTTGTTCGGGACCAATGACGGCAAGCTGGTGGCGGTGGACGTCAAGACCGGCAAGCCGGCGGAAGGCTTTGGCGATCACGGCGTGGTCAATCTGCGCACGCCGGAGATCATGCGCGGCTATGACAAGAATTACGCCCTGACCTCGCCGCCCGGCATCTACAAGAATCTGGTGATGACGGGCGGCTCCAACCCGGAAGAGTCCCGCAGCGTGTCGGGCGATGAACGCGCCTGGGATGTGCGCACCGGCAAGCTGGTCTGGACCTTCCATTCCGTGCCGCGCGAGGGTGAATTCGGCAATGACACCTGGCCCAAGGACGGTTGGCAGAACCGTTCCGGTGTGAACATCTGGAACATGATCACCGTGGACGACAAGCGCGGTGTTGCTTACCTGCCGTTCACCGGTCCGGCCGCAGACCGCTGGGGCGGCGACCGCCATGGCGCCAACCTGTTCGGCAACACGCTGGTGGCGGTGGACGCCAATACCGGCAAGCGGCTGTGGCACTTCCAGCTCTTGCACCATGAATTGTGGGACTGGGACCAACCCACGCCGCCCATGCTGTT
>JAOBWF010000253.1 GCA_025463215.1 Acidobacteriota bacterium
CCCGACGCACCAGGAAGCCGCAGCGCCCGCGGCCGGCAGCACCGCGGCACAGCCGCCGGCCCCACTCATCGCCGCAGCGGTCGAGCCGGCGCCATCGGCACCACGTGCCGACGAGCGCGCGGCGCAGGAACCGATGCGCGCGCCCGAGCCGCCGCCGCGGTCGTTCGCGGAGTATGTCGTGTCCGCCGACTCGGTGATCGGGCTGCAGACGGAGAACCGGGTCTCGACCGAGACGGCGCGCGTTGAAGATCGAGTCGACGCGCGGGTCACGCGCGACGTACGCGTCGGCGACCACGTCGCCATTCCCGCGGGCACGCGCGCGCTGGGATCGGTGATGCAGGTCGAGCGCGGCGGCAAGTTCAAGGAGCGGGCGCGGCTCGGCGTCCGGTTCCATACGCTCGTCCTGGCCGACGGCACACGGATTCCGATCGCGACCGAAACGATTTTCCGTGAAGGCGACGCGCCGAGCAGCCAGTCGAAAGTTGGCGGCGCGGCGGTCGGCGGCGCGATTCTCGGCGCCATTCTCGGCGGAGCGAAAGGCATGGCGATCGGCGCCGCGACCGGTGCGGGGGCGGGCACGGCGGCAGTCGCCGCCAGCGATCGGAACGCCGCGACGCTGCCGGCGGGCACGTCCATGACCGTCCGCATCCTTCAGCCGATCACCGTGGCGAGCGACAACAAGTAGGACGTGCTTCCCATTCTCAGTCAATGTAGGTAAAATACCTACATTGAGGCACGTATGGGTAAAGCTATCACTGCGGCCGCGGCCAATCGCGACTTCTCCAAACTGCTTCGCGACGTTCGCAATGGCAACTCGATCGTGATCACGAATCACGGCAAGCCGGTCGCGAAGCTCGTGCCGTTCGTCGCCCAGGATCGCCTGCGCGACTCCGCCAAGGCGACACTCCTGGCGCACCTGGATGCGCAGCCTGCGATCGACGCCGGGCGGTGGTCCCGCGCCGATCTGTACCAGCGCGACTGATGTACGTCGCGATCGACACCAACGTGCTCGCCTACGCTGAGGGCATCAACGGCGGGCCCATGCAGGCGAGCGCACGATCGATCGTCGACCAGCTGGCGCCGGAGTCGACCCTGCTGCCGGTGCAGGCACTCGGCGAACTTTACGCCCTCCTGATCAGAAAAGGCGGACGGTCGCGGACACAAGCCCGAGACGCGATCCTGCGCTGGGGAGACACGTTTCCATTGATCGAAACCTCGTCTCCGGTCCTGTTGCAGGCGATGGAACTGTCCGTCGGCCATCAACTGGGCCTGTGGGACGCCCTCATTCTCGCGGCAGCAGCCGACGCCGGCTGCCGGCTGCTGCTCTCCGAGGATCTTCAGGACGGATTCACCTGGAGCGGTGTCACCGTCGTCAATCCCTTTTCCGCTTCGCCGCACCCGCTGCTGGGCGCCCTGCTCAGTCCGAACATTTCCTGATCGGATCGCGTCATACCTTGTGACACAAGGTATGTCACACGACACCTGGCAGGAGCAGCTTCGGCGCGGCAGTCTCGACCTGGCTATCCTGCTGACCGTGTCCACCGGGCCGCGCTACGGACTCGCGATCATCCAGCACCTCGAAGCGTTCACCGATCTCGTCGTCACCGAAGGGACGATCTATCCGATCCTCGGCCGGCTGACGCGCGACCGCCTGCTGGAGGCGGAGTGGGTCGAAGGCGAGGCCCCCCACGCTCGCAAATACTACCGGCTGACGCGCGTCGGGGCGAAACGCCTGGCCGACATGAAGGGCGAATGGCGCGCGTTCGCCGAGAAGATCGAGCGGCTGATGACCGCGTCGGAAAGGGCCGCTCGTGAATCTCACTGACACCGGCGAATCGCGCGTCCACGGCTACCTGTTCGTGCTCGAGCGGTCGCTGAAAAGCTTCCTGCCGCCCGAGGCGGTTCGCGACGCGGCGCGCGAAATCGAATCGCACATTCGCGAGCGCGTGCTCTCCGCGGACGCTGCGCCGAACGAGCGTGACGCACTCGAGCGCATCCTCGAAGAGCTCGGGCCGCCGCTGCGCGTGGCGCAGGCCTACTCGGCGGAGCGCACGATCGACGAGGCGGTCGCGACCGGCCGGTTCGTGCCGATGCTGCGCGCCGTCGGTCACCTGGCGATCACGACGATGACCGGATTCTTCGCGGCGCTCGGCCTGCTGACCGGCTATCTGACGTCGTTCGCCTTCTTCACGCTGGCGGTGCTCAAACCGATTTTTCCGCACAACGTGGGCGTCGTGTACCGGCACGCCTGGCCGATCGGCTTCGGCGCGCAGTTTCCGGTGCAGCCCGGGACGATGGTCGAAGCGGGCTATTGGATGATCCCGGTGGCGCTGTTCTGCGGGCTCGGGACGTTCGCGGCCATGCAGCGCGCGGCGCGCCGGTTTCTCAGCCGATGGCCGAAAGCGCGGCGCCGTGAACTATGATGTCGCTTCACTGAAGGAGTGCCACACATGCTGATCAGGTTCTGTCTCGTCGTCTTCGTCGCGGCGGCGTTCGGCGTCCGCCCCGCGTCCGCGCAGCAGGTCACCAAGCAGGCGGTGCCCGGCGTCAGCAACTTCGCGAAGCTCGAAACTACCGTCGCCTGCGGCGGCGCGACCACGCCGGACGCGGTGCCCGAGTTGAAGAAGATGGGCTACGCCTCGATCATCAACCTGCGCCTGCCGTCCGAAGCGGGCGCGAACGTCGAAGGCGAAGCCGCGGCCGCGAAGGCCGCCGGCATCAACTTCTATAACATTCCGTTCAGCGGCCAGTCGCCCGATCCGAAGGCCGCCGATCAGTTCCTCGCGACCGTGACCGCAAAGAACAACGAGCCCGCGTACATCCATTGCGCCGCCGGGAACCGCGCCGGTGCGATGTGGATGATCAAGCGTCTCGTCGTCGATCACTGGGACAGCGACAAGGCGTTCACCGAAGCGACCGCGCTCGGACTGACCAGCCCGGCGCTGAAGCAGTTTGCGATCGACTACGCGCAAAGCCACAAGCGCTGACCGTTTGTGGGACGAGCTGCGCCGAATGCGCGGCTCGTCCCTGCTGATCCGTTTTCACACCTCGTCGGTACCAACGGGGTACGTGCCTTGCTACTCCTTCGTCCGAAGGAGTAACTAACAATGAAGCGTGTCATCAAATCTCTGATTCTCTGCGGGACAGTCGCGATGGTTCTCGCGCCGATGCAGGCGCGCGCTGACGGGTTCGTGACCCCGTGGATCGGTTCGGCCTTCGGCAGCAACATCCAGAATGGCCAGACGACATTCGGTGTCAGCGCGGGAGGAATGGGCGCCGGGATCATCGGCGGAGAAGCGGACTTCGGCTGGAGCCCGAGCTTTTTCGGCACCAAGAGCGACTTCGGCAATAACACCGTGATGGACCTCATGGGCAACGTCATCGTCGGCGTGCCGGTCGGCGGTCAGCATGGCGCCGGCGTCCGCCCGTATGTGGTTGGCGGCATCGGCCTCATCCGCAGCCAGATTGACGGCGGCACGCTCGCGAGGGTCTCGTCATCGACCAACATGTTCGGGTGGGACGCGGGCGCTGGCGTGATGGGGTACTTCGCGCAGCATGTCGGACTGCGCGGCGATATCCGGTATCTGCGGGCGACGAGCGATCTGACGACCAACGTCAGCAGCATCGACCTCAACGGCAACCGCCTCCACTTCTGGCGCGCGTCGATCGGCGTTGTGCTCCGCTAGACCGCTGCGCAGGTCCGTGCAAGACAGGCCTTCAACTGTGCCGACGGCAGCGCGGCGACGCGGCAGCCGTGAAGGGCTGCGCTAGAGGTAATGGTGACGGCGCTCTAGCCGTCGATGCGCCAAAGCTCGCGCCAGGTTTCGCCCTCGTCATCGGTGACGAGGGCGACGACCCCGTTGATCGGAAATTCCACGCCCGCTTCGCCGCCCGTGGTCAGCAGTGCGAGCAATCGAGGCAGGTGGGGAAAGTGTCCGGCAATCGCGATGTCGCGCGATTCGGCGCGCAGACGATCGCGCATCCATTGCGGCGGGTCGTCGGGCTGCAAATCCTTGGTCACCGCAAACTCCGCGAGCGCGTTACACGCGCGCCAGAATTCCTGCGCCGTCTGTTTCGCCCGCAGCTTGCCGCTATGCCACACCACGTCGGGCTTGGCGCCGAGCGCCGCCGCCCTGCCGGCCACCCGGGCGGCGTTGGCGAGACCGACGGCCGACAACGGCCGGCGCGGATCCTCTTCGGGTCCGACCGCGACGCCGTGGTGTACTAGGTAGACACGCATTCCGTCCTAGTATCGTGCATGGCGGACGCGAGTCAACCGGCGCACGTCCGGGAGCGACCTGGCGGGTGGCTCCTGTTGCTGTGCCGGCTTCTCGTCGTGTTTCACCCGCTCGCGCTGGCGGTCACCGCTTCGGGCGCGCTCGGGTCGTTATCGGCCCGCGGCGTTGCCGTCGCGCTCATCCTGATGCTTCGCCTCATCGTCGTCGGGTTCGGCATGGCCGCAGGCCGCGCCTTGCAGAGCCTGCAGCCAGGGGCGGTGAGCTTCGCGAAGGCCGCGCTCGTCGCGTCGGCGGCGACCGATGTGTTCGTCTACACCACGCCCTACTTTCCGAACAACCGGCCGCCGGGCGACACGATCTACTACGTCGCCGCATCGCTCGCGTATTACGGTGCGTGGCTCGCGTACCTGACGCGGTCCAAACGCGTGCGAGCCAGCTACGCGGAACGCTGACCACGAATGCCCACGAGCACGAAGAGCGCACGCACGGAAATGTATCCGCCGGGCGGTGCATAATCACCGCATGAAGAAGACATTCATCGTCGCGGCGTGGATCGCGGCAGTCGTGACCGTCGCCGGGCAGCAACGGGCGCCGCAGAACGATTCGATTCGCCAGCAGGATTTGCGTGCGGATCTGTTCTTTCTCGCCGGCGATTCGATGCGCGGACGGTTGACCGACACGGAGGAGAACCGCGCGTCGGCCGACTTCATCCGCTCGCGGTTCGAGCGGATGGGGCTGCAAGGCGCCGCGCCCGGCGGCTCCTTCTTCCAGAACTACAACCTGATGACGGCGAGCGCCGGAGATGCGGCGATGAACGCGCTGGAGCTCACGCGTGACGAGGGGGGCACCCGTCAGCTTCGCATGGGCCAGGAGTTCTATCCGCTGCGGTTCAGTGGCAGCGGCACGGCATCGGGGCCAGTGGTGTTCTGCGGGTTCGGAATCAGCGCGCCGCACCTTGGTTACGACGACTACAACGGCCTCGTCCGCGGCAAGGTGGTGCTCATCCTGGACCACGAACCCGGCGAGCGCGATCCGGACAGCCCGTTCGACGGTGTGGTCACGTCCGAGCCGTCCACGCCGTGGCGCAAGGCACTCGCGGCACAGGACAAAGGCGCCGCCGCGGTGCTGTTCGTCAACGACGTTCACAACCATCCCGGCGCGGTGAACTTCGAGGCGTCGGCGCGCAACCAGTGGCCGGACAAGCCGCCGCGCATCCTTACCTACACCCTGGCCGCCTGGGCCGACCGCATCCACATCCCGGTCGCGCAGATCTCGCCGGCGCTGGCCGCGTCGATCGCGGCCGCCGGCGGCAAGACGCTGGACGACCTGGCGAAGTCGGCCGAGACCACGCACGGCCTCGCACCGGTCGCGCTCGCCGGCAGCCGCGTCGTCCTGCACACCGCGGTCGATCGGCACATCGTGCCCGATCGCAACGTCGTCGCGCTGCTCGAGGGCGGCGATCCGCGTCTGAAGGACGAATGGGTCATCGTGTCGGCGCATTACGACCACAACGGCGCCGACGGGACGCAGATCTTCAATGGCGCCGACGACAACGGTTCCGGCGTGGTGGCGCTGATCGAAATCGCCGAGGCGTACGCGCTCGCCGCGAAGGAAGGACACCGGCCGAAGCGCAGCATCCTGTTCGCGTCGTGGAACTCCGAAGAGCGCGGCCTGCTCGGCGCGTGGGCGTACACCGAACAGCCGCTGGCGCCGCTGAACACGATCGCCGCCGTGCTGAACATGGACATGATCGGGCGCAACGAGGAGATTCCCCTCGGCGGCGGCGGCCGCTTCGCCGGCCTCGAGGTGCAGACGGCCGAGTCGAACAGCAACGCGCTCAACCTGATGGCGTTCTCGAAGGTGCCGGATATCACCGCGGTCGTCGAGAAGGCGAACGCCGGGATCGGCCTCGATCTGAAGAAGCGCTACGACAACAACAGCTCGAACCTGGTGCGGCGCAGCGACCAGTGGCCGTTCCTGCAGCGCGGCGTCGCGGCGATGGGCTTCATCACCGGGCTCCATCCCGACTACCACACGCCGTACGACCGGCCGGAGAAGATCAATTACGTGAAGATGGAAAAGATCACGCGGCTGGTTCACCAGGTGAGCTGGGACATCGCCAACGGCGACGCGCGGCCGAAAGCGCCGTCCAGCCGATCGATCACGCAGTAGAGACCGACAACGAACGGCGAATGCTCACCACGCCATGACGTAGTTGTCTCCGGTCGGGCTGACGCCGCCCATGAGGGCGCCGGTGCGCGGATCGATCAGGATCGCCTTGACCGAGCCGACCCCGCGGACGTTGCGGATATCGAGTGCGTGCCCCTTGGCCGCCAGCGCGTCCTGCACGCTTCTGGGCAGCAGCGCCGGCGTCAGCAGCTTGCCTTTGACGTCATGCGGCTGGTACGAATCGCGGAAGCTGTTGCTGATCACCGCCGGCTGCTCGAGCGCTTCCTGCACGCTCAGGCCGAACTCGGCGACATTGAGGAAGAACTGCAGCTGCGTCTGCGGCTGTGTGTCCGACCCGGGCGTACCGAAGGCGATCCACGGCTTGCCATTCTTCAGGGCCATCGCCGGGTTGATCGTCTGGCGCGTGCGCTTGCCCGGTTGCAGCGAGTTGACGTCCTTCGGGTCCAGGTAGAAGTAGCGCATACGGTCGTTCATCACGAAGCCGCCCTTGTCGACGACCATGCCGCTGCCGAATCCGCTCAACAGGCTGGAGGTAATCGACACCATGTTGTGATCCTTGTCGACGACCGCGAGATAGGTCGTGAGGTTCAGGATCTCGTTCGGATCGAACGGCTTCACGGCATCGGGCAACGGCTGGGCGCCGGCGTAGCGATCCGGCGCCGTGGACTTCATGCCGCGCGGATCCCCTGGCGCTGGTTCGCCGATGATCGCGTGATCGGGATCGATGCGGGCGCGGCGCAGCGCCGCGTACTCCTTCGAGAGCAGCGCCTGCATCGGGATGCCGGGCACGAACTTCGGATCGCCGACAAAGGCGTTGCGATCCGCGAACGACAGCTTCAACGACTCGGTGATCGCGTGGAGATACGGCGCGCTGTTGCGCCCCATCGCCTTGAGGTCGTAGCCCTCGAGGATGTTGAGCGCCTCGAGCATGACGAAGCCCTGCGAGTTCGGCGGGCACTCGTAGACGTCGGCGCCGCGGTAGCTGACGTGAATCGGCGTGTCCTCGAACGGCTGGTAGCCCGCGAGGTCCGCCTCGCCGACGATACCGCCGTTCGCCGCGAGGAACGCGGCGGTGTTCCTGGCGACGTCGCCTTTGTAGAAGACGTCGGGCCCCTGCGCCGCAATCGCGCGCAGCGTCCGCGCGAGATCCGGATTGCGGATGACGTCGCCGATCGCAAGCGGCTCGCCGTCCTTGAAATAAATTCTGGCCGTCGACGGATACTTCGCAATCTTAGCGCGGGCGGCGCGAATCGTCGACGCCAGCCCTTCCGACACCGGGAAACCCTCGTCGGCGATCGCGATCGCCGGCGCGAGCACGTCGGCGAGGCGCTTCGTGCCGTACGTCTTCACCGCGTAGGCCGCGCCGCCGACCGCGCCGGGGACGGCAATCGACAGCGGCCCTTCATCAGGAATGCCGCCCTTCGATGTGTAGTAGGCGATCGTCGCCGCCTGCGGCGCGTACCCGGTGCCGTTGATGAAGTGGACCTTGCCGGTTTTGGCTTCGTAATACAGGATGAACATGTCGGCGCCGAGGCCGGTCATCCCGGGCTCGACTTCGCCCTGGACCGCCCATGTCGCAATCGCGGCGTCGATCGCGTTGCCGCCGGCCTTGAGGATCCGCAGGCCGGCTTCGGCCGCAAGCGGATGCCCCGCGGCCACCATGCCGTGCTGCGCGACGATGGTCGGCCGCCACCCCCCGCTCGTCGCCTGAGGATTGTCCTGGGCCTGGGGTCGGCCGATCGCCACGAAAACGACGGCAGCCACAACGACGAGCTGTTTACGTGTCATACGGCCTCCGAGATATTTCAGACGGCAGATTTCAGGCTTCAGATTTGAGACTCTAAACGATCCCGGTCGCGTAATACACCGCGATCACGACGAACACAGCCGTGGTCTTGATGCAGGTGATGACGAAAATATCGCCGTAGGCCTGGCGGTGGGTCAGCCCGGTGATCGCCAGCAGCGTGATGATCGCCCCGTTATGCGGCAGCGTGTCCATGCCGCCGCAGGCCATCGCCGCGACGCGGTGCAGGACGTCGAAGGGGATGTTCGCCGCCAGCGCCGCCGCCTTGAACTGCCCGGCCATCGCCGCGAGCGCCAGGCTGAGACCTCCCGACGCCGAACCGGTCATACCGGCGAGCGCGGTGACGGTGACCGCCTCGTTGACGAGCGGATTGGCGATGGCTTTCATCGCCGACTGGATGGCCACGAACCCGGGCAGCGCCGCGATCACCGCGCCGAACCCGAACTCCGACGCGGTATTGAGCGTCGCCAGCAGGCAGCCGGTGATCGCGAGTTGACTGGCTTTCGCGAACGACACGCTGACGCGCGACCACGCAAACACGACGACCGTCGCGATGCCGAGGACGAGCGCCGCCTCGACCGCCCACACTCCGATCTGCCGCGACACGTCGAGGACGAGCGGCGTCGCCGCCGGCGTCAGCGCCAGGGTCGTGGTCGGGCCGTACCAGCGGGGAATCGCTTCGGTGAACACGATGTTCATCACCGCCACGACCGCGAGCGGCAGGAACGCGAGATACGGCGAGACCCGCGCCGATGTATCCGGCGCCTCCGGTTCGTTGAAATGTCCGGTGCCGTAGCCTTCGCCGGCGGCCGCCGCGGCGCGGCGCCGCGAGTCGAGGTACAGCATGCCGACCGCCAGGATGAACACGCCGCCAATCGGCCCCAGGATCGGCGCCGCCATCGTCGTCGTTCCGAAAAATGTCGTCGGGATGATGTTCTGAATCTGCGGGCTGCCGGGGAGCGCATCCATCGCGAAGGTGAAGGTGCCGAGCGACATTGTCGCGGGGATCAGCCGCTTGGGAATCGCGGCCTCGCGAAACAGCTCGGCGGCGAACGGATACACCGCGAAGGCGACCACGAACACCGAGACGCCGCCGTACACCATCAGCGCGCAGATGACGACGATGCCGAGCATGGCATGGCGGCGGCCTGCCGCGCGGCTGATCGCGGCGGCGAGGGCGCGCGCGAATCCGGACACGTCAATCAGCTTGCCGAACAGCGCGCCGAGCATGAACACCGGAAAATAGCTCTTCACGAACGCGGCGAGGCTGTCCATGAAGAGCGCGCTGTAGGCCGGCAGCACCGCACCGGGCACGGTGAAGAGCACGGCGCCGAGCGCCGCGACCGGCGCGAACAGGATCACGCTGTAGCCCCGGTAGGCGACGACGATCAGGAAACCGAGAGCGAGCAGCGAGACGAGGACGGTCAGGCGACCGCCTTGTCCGTGATCTCGAGACCGCGATCGATGATCGCGAACGCCTCGCGCAGCTGCGCTTCCGTGATGCACAGGGGCGGGTTGGTGAAGAAGGTGTTCCACCGCACGAAGGTGTAGAGCCCCTCCTGGCGGAAGAATTTGCCGAGCGCGGCCATCTCCTCCGATGTGCTGTTGAACGGCGCGAGCGGGACTCTCTTTGCCTTGTCTCGCACGAGCTCGATCAGGCCGAACAGGCCGATCGACCGCGCCGCGCCGACCGATGGATGCTTCCTCGCGAGGTCGGCCATCAGCTGCGTCATTACGGCACCCATCGTCTTGGCATTGTCGAGCAGCCTGTCGTCCTCGTACACCTTGATCGTCGCGAGCGCGGCGGCGCAGGCGAGCGGGTGGCTGTTGTAGGTCAGCCCGCCGTAGAACACCTTGTCGTTGAACGCGTCGGCGAGCTGACGGCGCATGCCGACGGCGCCGAGTTGCACGTACGCGGCGGTGAGCCCCTTCGCCATGGTGATGATGTCGGGCACCACCTTCCAGTGATCGATCGCGAACCACTCGCCGGTGCGGCCGAAGCCGGACATCACCTCGTCGCAGATCATCAGGATGCCGTGCTTCGTGCACAGGTCGCGCACGCCCTGCATGTAGCCGTCGGGCGGCACCAGGATGCCGTTGGTCCCGGTCACCGTCTCGAGGATGAAGGCGGCGATGGTCTGCGGCCCCTCGAGCTGGATCACTTCGTCGAGCATCGCCAGCGATTCCTCGGCGGTGTCCCAGCCGCGCGCGATGCCGTGATACGGATCGAGCACGTGCACGACGCCGGGGATGCCCGGTTCGGCCGCCCAGCGCCGCGGATCGCCGGTGAGGGTGATGCTGCCGGCCGTGGCACCGTGATACGAGCGGTACCGCGCGAGAATCTTGTGGCGCCCGGTCGCCATGCGCGCGAGCTTGATCGCGTTCTCGTTGGCCTCGGCGCCGCCGTTGGTGAAAAAGAAGACGTCGATGTCCCCCGGCGTGATGTCCGCGAGCTTCGCGCCGAGCCGCGCCCTCGCCTCGGTCGCCATGAACGGGTTGGCGTAGGCGAGCACCGACGCCTGCTCGTTGATCGCCTTGATGACGCGCTCGTCGCCATGGCCGATGTTGACGCACATCAGCTGACTGTTGAAGTCGATGAAGCGCTTCCCTTCCGGCGTCCAGAAGTAGATCCCTTTGGCCCGCTCCACCGGAATCGGATCGACCTTCGACTGCGCCGACCACTCGAAGAGCGTGTGCTTCTTCGACAGCGCAATCATCTCGTCGCCGGTCATCGCTTGCTTCACCGTCTCAATCGCCATATGTCCTCGCTCGGCTGACCCCTTCGCGCGGCGGCTCGCCCTCGTTCCGGTCCTAGTTCCTGCTCTTTCGCATCGCGTCCCGTGTGGCCTTGAACTCGTTGCCGGCTTTCCACTCCGGGAATTTGTCGGCCTGGGCGACGCGGTAGCCGACCGCGAACAGGACGCGCAGATCCTCGCGGGTGCCGTTCAGGTCCCAGTCGGGCAGGACGACGTCGAGCGGCGTGTGGTACCGCGTGTCGGTCCATTGCTTGCGAATCTGCTCGCTGTACTCCGCCGGCTTGCCGATGTAATCGACGCCCGACGCGAGGTCGAGCGCGGGCACCCCCTGCTTGGCGAAGTTGAAGTGATCCGACCGGTAGTAGAACCCTTTCTCCGGCTCCGCATCGCCGTGCACCACGCGCCCCTGCTCGGCGGCAGCGTCGCGCGCGTAGTCGTCGAGCTCCGATGCGCCATAGCCGGTGAGCGTCATGTCCTTCGTCCGGCCGTGCACGTTCCAGCTGTCCATGTTGATGTCGCCGAGCGTCTTCGCCAGCGGGTAGATCGGCGTCACCGAGTAGTACTGCGAACCGAGCAGCCCCTGTTCCTCCGCGGTGACCGCGAGAAACAGGATCGATCGTTTGGGCGGCGCCGGCAGCTTCGTGAACGCCCGCGCCATCTCAATCAGCGCCGAGCACCCGAGCGCATCGTCTTCCGCGCCGTGGAAGATGCCGTCGGCGTTCTTGCCGAAGTGGTCCCAGTGCGCGGTGTAGACGACGTACTCGCTCTTCAGGGCGGGATCCGAGCCGTCGAGCCGCGCGATCACATTGCGCGAGTTGATGGTTCGCAGCGTGTTCTTGATCGTCATCGACGCGGTCGTGCCGAGCGGCACCGGCGTGAACTCGCGCGTCGCCGCTTTCAGCTTCAGCGCATCGAAATCCTGTCCCGCATTCTTGAGCAGCGTTTTCGCCTGGTCGAGCGTAATCCATCCTTCGATTGCCGCCCGCCCCATGTTCTTGTCCGGCGTCACGAGATCGAACTGCTCGCCGGTCTTGCCCTGCACGACGTTGAAGCCGTAGCCCGCCGGACCGGTTTCGTGGATCAGCAGCGCGCCCGCGGCGCCCTTCTGCGCCGCCATCTCGAACTTGTACGTCCAGCGGCCGTAGTACGTCATCGCCTTGGCGCCGAACGTTTTGGGATCAAGCCGATCGGGGTTGGCCGGATCGGGCACGGGCGGATCGTTGACCAGCATCACGATCGTCTTGCCCTTGACGTCGACCCCCTTGAAATCGTCCCAGTCGAACTCGGGGGCGACGACGCCGTAGCCGACGAACACCAGCTCGGAGTTGTCGAGCGCGGCCGACGCGGCGACGTGCTTGGTCCACGCGACGACGTCGTCTTTCCAGTTGAGCGTCTGAGTGTGGGTGCCCTGCTTGAGCACCAGCGGCGCCGGCGCCGGGGTGATGCCGACGAGCGGCACCTTCTGGAAATAGCTGCCGTCGCTGTTTCCCGGCTTCAATCCGACGCTCTTGAACTGATCCGCGAGGTAGTTGACCGAGAGATCCTCGCCTTTCGTGCCCGGTGCGCGCCCCTCGAACTCGTCGGACGACAGCTTCTTGGTGTGTGCCAGCAGCTGCGCGAGATCGATCGCCGGCAGCTGCCCGATCGGCACGTGCTGCGAGACCGACGGCGCGAGCTGCGCCGGCGCCGGCTTCGGCTCCGACGAGCACGCGGTGATGCCAAGCGCAACACCCAGCAACGCCATCATCTTCGTCATATGTTTCGAGTCTATCTCCCGCCGCCCATCAGGTCGAGCGTCGTCAGCGCCAGGACTTTCGTCGCGTTGACGATGTCGGCGATCCGGCAGTATTCGTCGGGTTGGTGCGCGAGCTCGAGCTCGCCGGGCCCGTAGGCCACGCAGTGCGGGATGCCGGCGATGCGCGCGACATGCTTGTGATCGTACGTGCCCGGGCTGGCGATCAACTCGGCCTGTCGGCCAAGCACGCGCTGAATCGAGTGTTCCAGAGCCGCGATCACCGGGGAGTCGGCGGGCGTCCGGGTCGGGTGGACGACCATCAGGTCGCGCACGGCGAAGCGGACGCCGCCTGCCTCGGCCGCCACGCGTTCGACCAGATCCGCGATCTCCCGCTTCGTTGCCTCGAATCCTTCCTCGATCAGAAAACGGCGGTCGAAGACCGCGCGACAGAGGTCGGCGACGCACGGCGTCTGGATGCCGTCGACCGCCTGCCCGCCCTCGATGCCGTTGACGTTGATCGTCGCGTGCCGCGCGCCGGGCGGCACCACCGGCACCTCGGTGCGGCGCGACGCCAGCGACGGCATCAGATCCTCTCTGACCGATTGCAGCAGCCGCCCGATGCCGTCGATCGCGCTGACGCCGAGAAACGGCATGCTGCCGTGGCCGATGCGGCCGCGCGCCGTCACCTCGAACCAGTACACGCCGCGGTGGCCGATGCAGATCCGGTCGACGTTCAACGGCTCAGGGATGATCACGAAGTCGGTGCGCCCCTTCGCGATCCGCCCGCGCTCGGCGAGATGCGCGACGCCGGCGAACCCGCCGCTCTCTTCATCGACGGTGCCGCTGATCTCGATAGTGCCGGGCAGCGTGACGCCGGCCCGCGCGATCGCCTCGGCGGCAAACACCGCCGCCGCGATGCCCGCCTTCATGTCGCAGACGCCGCGGCCGTAGATCTTGCCGTCGCGCACCAGGCCGCCGAAGGGATCCACGGTCCAGCCGTCGCCCGCCGGCACGACGTCGATGTGGCCGTTCAGGTGGACGACCGGTCCTGGGCCGCCGCGCCGCGTGCCGACGACGTTCACCCGCGGATGGCGGACGGTGTGCTCGGGGCGGCCGTCGGCGGCGATGTATTCGATGGCGAAGCCGCGCCGTTTCAGAAAATCGCCGAGGAAGTGCGCACACGCCTCGTACTCCTCCCCCGGCGGGTTGACGCTCGGAATCCGTACGAGATCCGCGGTGAAGGCGACCATCTCGCCAGTCAGGCGGTCAACCTCGGCGGCGATACGATCGACAATCGCGCTGTCCACGATGCGCTATTGTAGCGGCATGAAACGCCTCGGATTATCGCTCGCCTGCGTCGCCGCGCTGTCCGGCGTGGTCACGGCGAACCTGAAGATCGGCACCACACCCGAGAGGACACCGGACGTGCCGGTCCAGACGACATCTCGAGTGGCGCAGGCGTTCAGGCCAGCCGGCGCAGCACAGGCGTCTGCGGCGAACAGCACGCTGACCGCGGTCGACGGCCTCAAAGTCGGCAGCTTCACGCTCCCGGGCGGCACCACTGGCTGCACCGTCATTCTGGTCGACGGCGAAGGCGTGCCGGGCGGCGTCTCGCAGCGCGGCGGCGCCCCGGGCACCCGCGAAACCGACCTGCTCAACCCGCTGAATATGGTCGACAAGGTCAACGCCATCGTCCTCTCCGGCGGCAGCGCCTTCGGCCTCGACGCCGCGACCGGCACCGTGAAGTGGCTCGAGGAGCATCACATCGGCTGGGACGTCCGCGTGACGAAGGTGCCGATCGTCCCGGCGGCAATCCTCTTCGATCTGCCGATCGGCCACAACGCCACCAACCACCCGGGGC
This sequence comes from Acidobacteriota bacterium, assembly GCA_025463215.1. Lineage (GTDB taxonomy): Bacteria > Acidobacteriota > Vicinamibacteria > Vicinamibacterales > CAVVIG01 > CAVQFC01. The sequence continues at coordinate 14,585 of JAOBWF010000253.1, forward strand.
CCGACTGCGGCTATAAAGCCGTCGATTCGGCAAGCACGGCGGCCGTGACGATGGGGAGCGTCGGAGCCGGCGCCGGCGCAACCGTCGGCAAGATGGGCGGCCCCGGCATGTCGATGAAGGGGGGGCTCGGCAGCGCCGCGCTCCGCATGCCGAACGGCCTGGTCGTCGCCGCGATCGTCGCGGTCAACGCCGCCGGCGACATCCTCGATCCCGATACCGGCAAGGTGATCGCGGGCGCGCGCAACGCCGATGGCACCTTCGCCGACGCCCGCGAGCTGCTGCGCAGCGGCGCGATGATGCAGCGGCGCGGCGCGGCGCCGCGCGCGGTGGAGAACACCACGATCGGCCTCGTCGCCACCAACGCGAAACTGACCAAAGCGGAAGTCAGCCGTCTCGCCCTGATGGGAGACGACGGCTACGCGCGTGCGATCTATCCGTCGCACACCATGGGCGACGGCGATACGGTGTTCTCGCTGGCCACCGGCCGCTGGAGCGGGACGGCGGACGTCTCGCTGATCGGTGCGCTTGCCGCCGACGTGATGGCCAAAGCGCTGGTCCAGGCGGTCACGCAGGCGACCGGGCTCCCGAACATCCCCGCGGTGCGGGATCTGAAGAAGTGAACCTACATCTCGCGGTGCTGTCCGCGTACTCCGCGGGGCTGATGCTGCTCGGCCTCTGGATCGGGCGCCGCGTCCGCAGCAGCTCCGACTTCCTCGTCGCCGGCCGCCAGCTCGGGCCCGGCCTCATCTTCTCGACGATGCTGGCGGCGAACATCGGCGCGGGCTCGACGGTCAGTGCGACCGCGCAGGGATATCTCCAGGGGGTCGCGACGTGGTGGTGGGTCGGATCGGCCGCAATCGGATCGACGGTGCTGGCGTTCTGGATCGGTCCGGCGATGCGGCGCGTCTCCGCGCAGCACGACCTGCGCAGCGTCGGCGATTACCTCGAGTTCCGCTACAGCGCGGCGGTGCGCGGCATCATCTCCCTGCTGCTGTGGGTCGGATCGATATTCATCCTCGCGTCCCAACTGATCGGCCTCGGCTGGATCCTCAACGTCGTCGCTGGCATTCCCACGCCGATCGGCTGCGGCGTCGGCGGCGCCGTGATTACGGTGTACTTCATGGCCGGCGGTCTGCTGACGTCGGCGCGGGTCAACGTCGTGCAGCTCGCGGTCAAGCTGGCGGGATTCGCGGTCGCGGTACCGCTGGTCCTCGGCGCGGCGGGCGGATGGACCGCCATTGGCCACGTGCGAGCGGACGATGCGGCGTACTGGACGTTCTGGCGGGCGGATGTCGCGCTTCAGTATTTCTTCGCGTTCGCGCCGGCGTTCGTGGTGTCGCCGGGGCTGCTGCAGAAGGTGCTCGGCGCGCGCGACGATCGCGCCGTCCGCGTCGGCGTCGGCCTGAACGCGCTCGGCCTGTTGCTCTACGCCGGCGTCCCGGTGCTGCTCGGCATCGCCTGTCGCGGCATGTTTGCGCCGCTCGCCGACAGCCAGCAGGCGCTGCCGATCGTGCTGATGAAAGCGCTGCCGCCTCTCGTCGGCGCGATCGGGCTGGCGGCGGTGTTCTCGGCAGAGATCAGCGCCGCGGACGCCGTGCTCCTGATGTTGACGACGTCGCTGTCGCGCGATCTCTACAAGCGATTCATCGCGCCGGATGCGGACGACGCGAGCGTGCTGCGGGTCGCGCGCTGGGCGACGCTCGCGAGCGCGGTGATGGGCGTCGGCCTCGCGATCACCTCGGCCAGCATCGTCACGCTGCTGACGATTTTCTACAGCCTGCTGACCGCCAGCCTGTTCGTGCCGATCATCGCGGGACTGTATGTGCCGCGGGCGCGCACGCCCGAGGCATTGGCGTCGATCGTCTGCGGCGTCGTCGCCATGGTCGGCGTCCATTTCGCGACCGGCGGCCGCGGCGTGCTCGGGGTGACGCCGGCACTGGCCGGCATCCTCGCCGCCGCCACCGCATTCCTCGTCGTGTTCGGAGTTCTGCACGGATCGCGATCGTCAGCGGACACGCGCGCGTCCGCCGCCTGACGGCCGGGGTCAGTGTAGGGTCGGAGTGGGGTCGGAGTGGGGTCAGGCTGGGGTCATATGGTCGGCGTCCATTTCGCGACCGGCGGCCGGGGCGTGCTCGGGGTGACGCCGGCACTGGCCGGCATCCTCGCCGCCGCCACCGCATTCCTCGTCGTGTTCGGCGCACGCGGCGGATCGCGATCGGCCGCAGACAGGCGCGCGTCCGCCGCCTGACGGCCGGGGTCAGTCTGACGGCCGGCGTCAGTGTAGGGTCGGAGTGGGGTCAGGCTGGGGTCAGAGTAGGGTCAGACCCCGGGTGGCGGGGGTCACTCTTCGTCATTGTGTTCGGCGCCCGCAGCGGATTGCGATCGAGGACCGGGGTCAGTGTAGGGTCAGACTGGGGTCAGACTAGGGTCAGACCCCACAACGGGACGTCTTACATGCCGGGCGGGGTGAAACGGCCGTCGGCGGCGAGCCAGCCGCCGTCGGCATAGACGATCGTTCCCGTGACGTAGCTCGCGGCGTCGGACAGCAGGAACAGGGTCGGCCCGACCATCTCGCTCGGCTGTGCCCATCGCCGCATCGGACTCTTGTTGGCGTAGGCGTCGTACCAATCCTGGTTGTTCTTGATTTGCGCCGTCAGCGGCGTCTCGACGACGCCGGGTCCGACCGCGTTGACGCGGACGCCGAGCGTCGCCCACTCCGTCGCGGCGGTCTTGGCGAGCTGCAGAATCCCGGCCTTGGTCATCGAATAGACCGACTGCCCCGGCTCGGTCACGATCGATCGGATCGACGAGTACAGCACGATGCTGCCGCGCCGTTGTGCGGTCATGATCCGCCCGGCCGCCTGCAGCACGTTGAAATTGCCACGCAGGTTGACGCGGACGACGCGGTCGAACTCCTCGCCGGAGTAGGCGAGGATCGGCTTGCGCACGTTGATCGCCGGCGTGCAGACGAGGCCGTCGAGCGCGCCATGCGCAGCCGCCAACGCCTCGAGGCACGCGCGGGTGCCGTCGGCGTCGGCAATGTCCATCACCGCCGCATTCGCCTTGCCGCCCTGCGCCGCGATCCGGCCGGCCACCGCTGCCGCGCCCGCCTGGTTGACGTCGAGGCACGCCACGAACGCCGCACCCTGATCCGCGGCGCCGAGGGCAATCGCCTCGCCGATACCGCTGCCGGCGCCGACGACGGCGATGATTTTTCCTTTCAGGCTGAAGATGTCCTGAGCCACTGATGCGTCCTCTGCGATGTTCGCACTGAAGTAGACGGCCACCGCAGAGAGCGGTGAGGCCGCCGACAGAAAGGTTCTCCGCGGTCTTCTCTGCGGCTCGGCCCCCTCCGCGATTCCTTCTTCATGGGCCCGGGCCCAGCGTGATCAGAACGTGTACTTGATCCCCAGCTGCACGATCCGGCCGTCCTCGGCCGTCGTGATCACGCCGAAGGTCGGCGAGCCGATCTGATTGCCCGGCTGGCCGAAGCGCTCCTGATTCAACAGGTTGAAGAACTCGACGCGCAGCTGGAGCTGCTGCGTCCTCGCCGCGGCGAAGTTCTTGAAGAACGACACGTCGGTGCGTGAGAAGCCCGGCCCGCGGATCGCGTCGCGCGGTTCGTTGCCGACCTGACCGGCGTTTGCCGCGGTGGTCAGCCGGGTGAAGCAGCTGGTGTTGAAGTACTGCGCGACCGTGCGCGGCGCGTTCTCGTTCGGGTCGCACGTCATGTTCGGCCGGTTGGTCAGCGAGGTCAGGGAGACGTTGTTCGGCTCAATCGCCGTCAGCGGGAAGCCGGTCTGTCCCTGAATGATGCCGTTCACCTGCCAGCCGCCGAGCGCCAACCGCGTGACGGCGCGGCGATCCGCGAGCCGCGGCAGTTCGTAGCCGAAGCTGAGCACCAGGCGGTGCCGCGCATCGAACAGCGCGTCGCCCTTCTCACGCGCCAGCGCCGCGTCGATCGACCCCTGATCGCCGATCGTCACCGGCAGAATCGGCCGCGATTCGCCGCCGATGTTGAGGCCCGACACATCGTCGATCGCATGGCTCAGCGTGTACGAGGCCAGCATGTTCAGGCCGTGCCACGGACGCATCCGCGCGCTCGCCTGCAGCGCGTTGTACCAGGAGTCGGCGGCGGAGAACGTGGGCCGCACGAGGCTGAACGCCGGGAACAGGCGCGGGCCGACGGTCGGTGTCGGCGTCAGAATCGGGATCGTGGGGTTGACCTCCATGAAGATCGGGAGGTTGTAGCCGCGCGAGCCGACGTAGCCCGCCTCGACGCCCCAGGCGCTGCCGATCTGCCGCTGCACCGTCAGGTTGTAGTGCTGCACCACCGGCGTCTTGAAGTCCGGTCCCCAGCCGATGAAGATCAGGCCGGCGGGAAAGCCGACCGGTGACGCGCCGCCGAGCGGCGACGCGAATGGAATCGTCGCCGGGAAATCGACCTGCGTCAGCGGCTGGAACGGCGGCGCGAGCGTGCCGTTCTGAAAGAAGTCCCCCTGCCCCGGCAGCGTGTCGTAGAACAGGCCCCAGGCCGCACGGACGCTGGTCCGGCCATCGCCGCTCGCATCCCAGATCGCCGCGAGGCGCGGCGCGACGTTGTTCTTGTCGGTTGGGTAGGTGCCGGCGGGCACGCCCGTATCCCCCGGGTAGACCAAGCCGGTCGGCGCACCAGGAATGACCGTCGACTGCTGGCCGGGGTGGAACGCGTTGAGATGATTCTGGCTTTCGGCGAACGGCTGGTTCACCTCGTAGCGCAGGCCGTAGTTGAGCGTCAGGCGCGGCGCGACACGATATTCGTCCTGGCCGTACAGCGCGTAGGTCCACGACGCCCCGTCGAGGTTTGGATCCCCGCTGCCCTGACGGAACTGCACCGGCAGGCCGAGCAGGAAATCGGCGGCGGCATTGCCGCTGTACTGCCCCGTGAACGTGAAGTCGCCGTTCGGCCGGTTGATGAAGGACACGCGGATCTGATCGCGCCGGATCTCGCCGCCGAACTTGAACGAGTGCCGCCCGGTCACCCACGTCATGTCGTCGCTGGCGCTGAACACGTTGTTGGTCCGGCTCGCGAACGGCTGCTGCGCGTCGCCGGCGGTGAAGAAGCCGTTGACGGTGATGAACGGGAGACCCGCGGCGGTCGCATTGGTGCCGCTGTACTTGAACCCGAGCGACGACAGATCGAGGCCGCTCGTCACGTTCGGCTTGGCGTCGATGCGATTGAGGTTGGCGCGCGCGACGTTGATCATGTTCGAGCGCACCACCCAGGTGTCGGACCCCATGACGTCCTGCAGCGTCGCGACCGCGGTGTTGCCGGCGGGCGAGAAGTTCGAGCCGACGAGCGGGTTGACGTTGTTGGTGTGGCCGTACATATAGCGTGCGAGCAGGGTGTGGGCGTCGCTCAGCTTGTGATCGACGCGCAGGCCGAACTGGCCGCGGGTGTCGAGCACGTCCGGCGACCGCACCGCGCGGTTGCCGGCGCTGTTCGGCAGCGGGATGTACTGCGTCAGCATGGCTGCGGCGATCGGGCTGATCCGGGCCGCCGGAATCACGTTGCCTGGGAACGGCTGCCCCGTGAGCGGATCACGGATCGCCGCGCCGCCCGAGAAGTCGCCGGCGCGCTGCGCCTGCGTCAGCACCACGCGCGTGTCGGTCGTCCCCTGCCGGTTGTTGAACCCTTCGTAGTAGCCGAAGAAGAAGGTCCGGTTCTTCTGCAGCGGACCGCCGAGCGCGCCGCCGTACTGGTTCTGCTTCAGCGCCGGCTTGGCGGTGGCGAAGAAATTGGTCGCCTGCAACGAGTCGTCGCGGTTGAACTCCCAGGCGCCGCCGCGGAACGTATTCGCGCCCGACTTGGTGACGACGTTGACCACCGACCCGGCGTTGCGGCCGTACTCGGCGTCGTAGGAGTGCGTCAGAATCTTGAACTCCTCGATCGCATCCGGCGGCGGCCGCAGCACGAAGCCGGTATTGAACGAGTCGTTGTTCGGCGATCCGTCGAGCAAAAAGTTGTTCGACTGGTTGCGCATGCCGTTGACGTTGAAGCCGCCGGTCACGTTGCCGAAGCCGCCCGGCGTGGCGTTGCCGTCGGCGCCGCCCAGGCCGCTCGGCGGCGCGACGACGCCAGGGATCAGCGTGCCGAGCTGGGTGAAGTTGCGGCCGTTCAACGGCAGGTCCACCACCTTCTTCTGGTCGATCACGACCCCAAGGGTCGCGTTCTTGGTTTCGACCAGCGGCGCCTGGGCCGCAACCGTGACCTGCTCGGCAACCGCACCGACCTGCAGCTGCAAGTCGACGCGCGCGGTGCCGTTGACGACGACCTCGACCCCGCCGCGCACCGTCGTGCGGAACCCGGACAGGCTCGCTTTCGCCTCGTAGACGCCAGGGTTCAGCAGCGGAATGGTGTAGATGCCGTCGATCCCCGTCACCGCATTCCGTGTGAAGCCGGTCGCCTGGTTCGTCACCTCGACGGTGACGCCGGGCACGACCGCCCCGCTGTTATCGGTGATCACGCCGGTCACCTGACCGGTGGCCTGCGCCGCGGCGCCGGCAGGATGCAGCAGGACGAGAATGCCGCAGACGAAGATGGCGACGGCGCGCAGGCAACGCTGAGTCATCGTGGGGCCTCCGTGCGACCGCCATCGAGCGGCCGCGTCCGACAGATGCCGGCGATGATACCGCATCGTTGTATGCTGCTTCGCCCGGCGGTTGCGGCGCCAGGCGCGTAACCATCGACCAGGACCATCAGCCATCAGCCATGACAACAACGCATCGTATCGGAGTGATTGCCGGCGACGGCATCGGCAAGGAAGTGATCCCCGCGGGCATCGCCGCGATCGAGAAAGCGACGCGCGGCAGCAGCGTGTCGGTATCGTTCAGCGATCTGCCGTGGAGCTGCGAGTACTACACCAGGCACGGCCGGATGATGGACGAGGACGGCTACGAGCGGATGGCGGCGTTCGACGCCCTCTACATGGGCGCGCTCGGCGCGCCGGGCGTATCGGACGCGGCGTCGGCCGGCTTGATCCTCGGCATCCGCCAGAAGTTCGATCAATACGTCAACCTGCGGCCGATGCGGCTGCTGAAGGGCCTGAGCTCGCCGCTGGCGAATCGCGGTGCCGCCGAAATCGACATGATCTGCGTGCGCGAGAACTCGGAGGGTGAGTACTCGGGCGTCGGCGGCCGCATCCATCGCGGCACCGCGCACGAGGTCGCGCAGCAGGTCGGCGTGTTCACCCGGAACGGCATCGAGCGCATCCTGCGCTACGGTTTCGAGATCGCCGCGACGCGGCCGCGGCGGATGTTGGCGAGCGCGACCAAGTCGAACGCGCTGACGCACTCGATGGTGTTGTGGGACGAGGTCGCCGAGATCGTGCGCCAGGATTATCCCGGCGTCGAGTACCGCAAGTATCACGTCGATGCGCTCGCGGCCCGGATGATCACGCACCCGCAGACGCTGGACGTCATGGTCACGTCGAACCTGTTCGGCGACATCCTTACCGACATCGGATCCGCAATCTCGGGGAGCCTCGGCATCGCGCCCGGGGCGAACATCAACCCGACGCGGACCCACCCGTCGATGTTCGAGCCGATCCACGGCTCGGCGCCCGACATCGCCGGCACGGGGATCGCCAATCCGATCGGCGCGATCTGGGCCGGCGCGCTGATGCTCGAGCATCTCGGCCACCGCGATCTCCACGACCGGGTCCTCAGCGCGATCGAACGCGTCGTCGCGACCGGCACCGTGCGGACGCCGGATCTGGGCGGATCGTCGAAGACCACGGATGTCGCGAATGCGATCGTCGGCGAAATTTAGGCCGAAAACGAGGAACGCCGCAGCACCAGCCGGATTCTGCCCTTGACCCCTCGCGGGTTCCGGGAGGACGATCAACGGCTCAGTCGATGACATTCCTGCGCGTATTCGCCCTGTTGCTCGTCGCCCTGCGCGCGGTCGCGCAGCCCCCCGACGTGGATACCGTGCTCGACAGGGCCGGGGATTACGTCACGGCATACGAACGCACGTTCGTCGGCGTCGTCGCCGAAGAAACCTACCGGCAGGAGGCGCGCGGCCGGTCCGGCACCGACGCGCGCGGCTTCGCGACCGAAGCCGCGCGGCAGCGGCGCGATCTGCGATCCGATCTGCTCCTCGTCCGGCCGCCGGCCGGCGACCGTTGGATCGAATTCCGCGATGTCTTCGAAGTGGATGGCAAGCCGGTGCGCGATCGCGCCGAGCGGCTCGTGAAGCTGTTCCTGCAGCCATCCGCGTCGGCGCAGCGCCAGGTCGACGATATCGCCGCCGCCAGCGCGCGCTACAACATCGGCGGCGTCAGCCGGGACATCAATCTGCCGGTGCTGGCGCTGACGGTGCTCGAGCCGCAGAACCGCGCCTGGTACTCGTTCAAGGGCAGCCGCAAGCCCGGCGGCCTGTTCGAGCTCGAGTTCCGCGAGGAGCGCGGCGGCACGCTGATCCGCACCAGCGGCGACCAGGCGATGCCGTCGCACGGACGCTTCACGATCGATCTGGCGGCCGGCCGCGTGCTCGCGAGCGAGCTCGTCGCCGAGAATGGTTCGCTGCGCGCGCAGATCGACGTCACCTATGCGCTCGATCAGGCGCTCGGGATGTTCGTGCCGCGGGAGATGCGCGAGAAGTACGCGCTGAAGGACGGCTCGACGATCGAGGGCAAGGCGACCTACGCGACGTTCCGCCGCTATCAGGTGACGGTGAATGAAACCGTCAAGTAACCGCGGCATGCCCGGGCCGGCAGTTCCAGGTACGAGGCGACGAGCAGCTGGCGACGATCGTCACAGATCAATGAGGAAGGTGACATAGATATGGCCGCGCGACCGACGTGGAAGGGGTATCTCAAGATCAGCCTGGTGAACATCCCGATCAAGGTGTTCCCGGCCACCGACGCCGGCGCGACGCTGAGCTTCAACCAGCTGCACGGCGAGTGTCAGACGCGTATTCAGCAGAAGCGGTGGTGCCCGAAGTGCGAGCGTGAGGTCCCGAACACCGACATCGTCAAGGGCTTCGAGTTCGAAAAGGGCCGCTACGTCATCGTCGACGAGGACGACATCGAGAAGGTGCGGGTCGACTCGACGCGCGTGATCAACCTCGAGAAATTCACGGACGACACGTCGATCGATCCGATTTACCTCGAGCGGCCCTACTACCTGGCGCCCGACGGTCCGGTGGCGCGCGAAGCGTTCGCGGTCATTCGCGAAGGGATGAAGGGCAAGGCGGGGATCGGCAAGGTCGCGCTCTACGGCCGCGAGTATCTCGTCAAGGTGCAGCCGCGCGAGCAGGGCCTCGTGATGTACACGCTGCGCCACGCCAACGAGATCCGGAGCATGGCCGCGATCGAGGAGCTCACCGACATGCCCGCCACGGTGAAGCCGGAGGAAGTGAAGCTCGCCAAGCAGGTGATGGGGACGTTCGAAGGCGAGGTCGACCTGCAGGAGTACCGCGACGATTACCAGGTCGGGCTGCGCGAGATCATCGACGCCAAGATCGAAGGGCGCGAGGTCGTCGCACCCGAAGTCGAGGCGCCGCCCAAGGTGGTCAACCTGATGGAGGCGCTGCGCAAGAGCCTCGATTCAATCGGGAACAGGAAGAAACCCGCCGCCGCCGCACAGGCGCCGGAAGAGAAGAAACGGAAAAGGGCTTAGCCGCGCTCAT
>JAOBWF010000391.1 GCA_025463215.1 Acidobacteriota bacterium
GATGATATGCTGGACTATCTGGCCGATATCCCAAATCGACCCGTGTGGGTCCCCATGCCCGACGCAGTTCGGAACCACTTTCGGGCCGGCCTCGGTGGGGCTGCGACGCCGCTACAGGACGTGCATCGGGAGTTTCTGGACTATGTGCTTCCTTATGCCGGCGGCAACGTACACCCTGCGTTCATGGGCTGGGTGCAGGGTGGCGGCACTGTAACCGGCATGCTGGCTGAAATGCTGGCGGGCGGGCTTAATGCGAACCTGGGCGGGCGCGACCATGCGCCGATCGAAGTCGAGCGCCAGATCGTGAGCTGGGTTCGCGACCTTTTCGGCTTTCCAGGGAGCGCCAGCGGCCTTTTCGTGACAGGCACATCCATGGCGAACCTGCTGGCGGTGCTTGTCGCCCGTACCTCCGAGCTCGGAAAATTGGCCCGCACCGAGGGCATTGGAGCCGCAGGGCAAACATTGCGCGCATATGCTTCCACGGGCGCCCATGGTTGTGTCGCTCAGGCCATGGACCTGGCGGGTTTCGGGTCAGATGCGTTGCGACTCGTTCCGATGGATGCCTTTTCGCGAATGGATGTCGCGATCCTGCGTAATATGATTGCGCATGATCGGGCCGCGGGGCTGCGTCCCTTTTTGGTTGTTGGGTCGGCGGGGACAGTGGATGTGGGCGCGGTGGACGATCTCGCCGCAATCGCGCGGGCCTGCATTGATGATAAACTGTGGTTTCATATTGATGGCGCCTATGGCGCGTTAGGGATGCTGTCGCCTACTGTAGCGCCAAGGCTGGACGGCATTGGCGCTGCCGATTCCATTGCTTTTGATTTTCACAAATGGGGTCAGGTGCCCTATGACGCGGGCTTCCTGCTGGTAAGGGACGGTCAGCAGCATTTCGAGACATTCGCGTCTCCTGCTGCCTATCTGCGCCGGGAAGCGCGCGGCATGGCTGCGGGAAGCCCATGGCCGTGCGATTTTGGCCCCGACCTTTCGCGCGGATTTCGCGCGCTTAAGACGTGGTTCACCTTGAAGGTGCACGGCGCCGACGCGCTTGGCGCATCCATCACACGAAGCTGTGGGCTGGCGCAGTACCTGGAACGACGGATCTGTGCTGAACCGGCGCTGGAACTGCTGGCGCCGGTTCAACTGAACATTGTGTGTTTTCGCTACCGCGCTGACGACCGCGTCAATGCGGATATCGTTACTGTCTTGCAGGAACGCGGCATAGCCGCGCCGTCAACCACCATGGTGGGGGACAAACTTGCCATACGCGCGGCATTGTTCAATCATCGGACTAGGCCAAGCGATCTGGATGCACTGGTCGATGGCGTGTTGCGGTTGGGCGCCGAAGCGAACTGGCCGCCGCCGCTGCCGAACCCGATAACAAGTCGGGAGTACCCCGGGAGTACGTCCTACCCTGTTCAGGGTGTGTTCGGCATGCGTTCGCCCGCCAAATAGCTGGAAATCCCAAGTTTGGGGCCGAATTTGCGCGAAAGCATTACGTTGCCAAGGTTAGGGTCGACGGTTCGAATCCGTTCGCCCGCTCCAGGTTTATTCAATGATTTCAATGGCTAAGCAGTGCGGGTGTTCCGCTTGCGAACGCCCGTGGGATATTAGCGGCCGGCTGCATTGTTCTGCGGTTTAGCGAACCAGCTGTCGATCGCGGCAGCGGCCTCTTTGAGGAAGCTGGGGTCCCATTCGCACACTGATGACCTTGTGGCGGAAACTGCAGGTCGACAGAGCGGGAAGACTCACCCCAGGGCGATCTCGGAGTGCCTGCAACGCGGTTTTGACGCCCTCAATAGTTGTATAGCCACAGTATCGGCCGCCAAAAGCGTCAAGGCCTTCCTTTTCCGACTTATCCAGCCAGCGACGCAGGACATTGGGCTCGCGGACCGTCGCTCAAAACTTCTTGTTCTGATGGCGATCCGGTGGGCTGCCGGATTCTAATATTTGAAATGCAGGCCCAGCGTGAAGCGGCGGCCGAAATCGACCATGTCCAGCAACTGTTCGGAATAGCGCCCATGGGTGCTGTAGTTGGCGTTATTGAGATTCTGCGCTGAAAAATAGACGTTCAGCTGGGGCGTGATGTCATAGCTGGTGCTGAAGTCGACCTGCGTCGTGGCGTTCACGAAGGTCGGCTCGGTGCCGAACATGGAATTGTTCTGCTGCTGGCCGAAGCGATCGAGATATTCGTCGCGCCAGTTGGCCGCGATGCGCGCCTGAAAGCCGTCCTTGTCATAGAAGGCGACCAGGTTGGCGGAGTCGGCCAGGCCCGTGATCGCGAAACCGCTCATGGTGAGGTCGCTGCGGTCATAGGGCTTGTTGGTCCATGCCAGCGTGGCATTGGCCTGGAAGCCGAAGCCGGTGTCCCCGAACACATGCTGCAGCGCGAATTCCGCGCCATACACGCTTGCCGCGGGCCCGTTGATGTTGGTGGATACAGTAAAGATGCCGGGATTTCCCGTCGTGGGATCGATCACGCTGTTTATCGTCTGCTGGGTTGATCCCTGAACGACGAAGTTGGTGACGCTCTTGTTGAAGACATCGGCCGAGAAATAGGAATTGGGCTGGTAGTACCATTCCGCACTCAGGTCGAGATTGTCCGACAGATAGGGCATCAAATTCGGATTGCCGCCCGATGCCGTCATCGCGCCGACACGCTGGCCGGTACCCAGATTGAGCACCGGGGTAATCTGGCTCAACGGCGGGCGCGTCAATGTGCGGGAGACGTCCA
>JAOBWF010000325.1 GCA_025463215.1 Acidobacteriota bacterium
GCTCGGCGCCGTCGTCCCGGTCTACAACCTCCCGAACGTGACCGCCGAGCTCAAGTTCAGCGGCCCGGTGCTCGCCGACATCTTCCTCGGCAAGATCACCAAGTGGAACGATCCGGCGGTTGCCAAACTGAATGGCGGCGTCACGCTGCCGGCCACCGACATCACCGTCGCGCACCGCGCCGACGGCTCCGGCACGACTTACATCTGGGTCGACTATCTCGCCAAGGTGTCGCCCGAGTGGAAGAGCAAGGCCGGCGTCGCGACGTCGGTGAACTGGCCGACCGGTGTCGGCGGCCGCGGCAACGAAGGCGTGGCCGGACTCGTCAAGCAGACGCCCGGGGCGATCGGCTACGTCGAGTTGATCTACGCGCTGCAGAACAAGATCGCCTACGGCTCGGTGCTGAACGCGGCCGGCGAAGCGGTGAAGGCGTCGGTGCAGTCGGTCACGACCGCCGCCGCCGAAGCGACCAAGGCGATGCCGCCCGACTTCCGCGTCTCGATCACCAACGCGCCGGGCAAAGGCGTCTATCCGATCTCGTCCTTCACGTGGATCCTGCTCTACGAAAACGCCAAGGACAAAACCCAGGCGAAGGCGATGGTCGACTTCATGAAGTGGGCGCTGGCCGACGGCCAGAAATTCGCGCCGGAGCTCGGCTACGCGCCGCTGCCCGACGCGGTCGTCAAACTCGAGATGGCGGCTCTTGTCAAAATCAAAGTCTCGTAGCGACATCGCGTTCCGGATCGGGACCGGTGCGTTCGGGTTCGTGCTGATTGCCCTCGTCTGCGGCATCGGCGCGACCCTGGCGTACCAGTCGTTGCCGTCAATTCAGAAGTTCGGGTTGAGCTTCTGGCGGACCGAGATCTGGGATCCGGTAGCGGGGGAGTTCGGCGCGCTGCCGTTTATCTGGGGCACGCTTTACTCCTCCGTGCTCGCGCTGCTGATCGCGACACCGGTCGCGCTCGGTATCGCGATTTTCATTTCCGAGCTCTGTCCCGCGGCGCTGCGGCAGCCGCTGGTGTTCGTGACCGAGCTGCTCGCGGCGATTCCGTCGATCGTCTACGGCCTGTGGGGGATCTTCGTGCTGGTGCCCGCGGTGCGCTGGGTCGAAACGTCGCTGCCCGCTTCGGTGCGGGCGCTGCCGCTGTTCTCCGGCCCGCCGCTCGGCCTCGGCCTGCTCTCGGCGGCGCTGATCCTCGCGATCATGGTGATCCCCTTCATCTCGTCGATCTCGCGCGAGGTGCTCAAGTCGGTGCCGGCGGCGCAGCGTGAAGGCGCCTACGCCCTGGGCGCGACCCGCTTCGAGGCGATCCGCGCCGCGGTGTTCTACGCGCGCACCGGGATCATCGGCGCGGTGATGCTCGGCTTCGGCCGCGCGCTCGGCGAGACGATGGCGGTGACGATGGTGATCGGCAACAATCCGAAGGTGTCGCTCTCGCTGTTCGCGCCGCAGTACACGATGGCCGCGGTCGTCGCCAACGAATTCGCCGAGGCGGCCGACGCGCTCTACCTGTCGGCGCTGGTCGAAATCGGCCTGGTGCTGTTCATCATCACGCTGGCGATCAACGCTGCGTCGCGCATGTTGATCTGGAGCATGGCGCGCAGCGATACGTTCACGCCGGAGCCGGTCGATGTCGAGGCCGCGGCATGACCGCGACCAGCCGCCGCAAGGTCGTGTCGTCGCTGTTCGTCGCCTCCTGCGCCGGCGCGGTGCTGCTGGCGCTGATTCCGCTCGCCTTCGTCCTGTTCTTCGTCGTCAGTCAGGGTGTCCGCTCGCTCAACCTGGCGTTCTTCACGCACATGCCGACGCCGGTCGGCGAACCCGGCGGCGGGATGATGAACTCGATTGTCGGCACGCTGATCCTGAGCGGGCTGGCGGCGGCGATGGCGGTGCCGATCGGCGTGATCAGCGGGATCTACATGTCGGAGTACGCCGGCAGCCGGCTGGCGTCAGCGGTCCGTTTTGCCGCCGACACGCTCAACGGCGTCCCGTCGATTGTCATCGGGCTGTTCGCCTACGTCGTCGCCGTGCTGCCGTTCAAGCAGTTCAGCGCGCTGGCCGGCGGCTTCGCGCTCGGAGTGATGATGATTCCGATCATCGCGCGAACGACGGAGGAACTGCTGCTGCTGGTGCCGGGGACGATGCGCGAAGGTGCGCTGGCGCTCGGCGCGACCCGAGCTCGCGCGGTGTTCAGCGTTGTCCTGCCGGCCGCACTGCCGGGGATCGTCACGGGCGTAGTGCTGGCGCTGGCGCGCATCGCGGGGGAGACGGCGCCGCTGCTGTTCACCGCGTTCAACAACCGGTTCTTCTCGACCAGACTGAATCAGCCGATCTCCTCGCTGACGGTGCAGGTCTATACCTACGCGACCGGCCCGTACGAAGACTGGCACCGCCAGGCATGGGCCGGTGCGCTGGTGCTGGTGTCGATCGTGTTGATCTGCTCGCTCCTGGCGAGGCTCGCGACCCGTCGCCTCGAACGCATGCACGCGCGTTCGTAAACGTAGGAAGAAGGAACCGCGGAGCAGGTTTGTTATTGTCGTGACAACGAGACCGTCCGCGATTCGCCCCAGCTGACCGCCGGCTTCATCGGATCGGCATTCCACAGACATTCGCTCACCGTCAGATCGTGCGTCAGGGTGTCGATCGTCGCCACCTGGAACGACAGCCGTGTCTCGTCGTCCGCCGACACCGCGCCCTTCATCGGTGAGTCGACCCGGAAGGTGTGCATGGTGACGAGATGCGAGGGACCGTGCCAGTCGTAGAACTCGTTCCAGTTCGAGTTGCCGTGAAAATAGGCGGTGACGTTGCGATGGCGCGCGAGAAATCGCTCGAGGTCGCGCTGTTCGGCCACCGTCGGCGCGTCGATGGTGGTGCCGTCGGCGAGACGCTCGGCGAGCAGGTTTTCGAACCGGTCGACGGCGTTGATGTCGTGGCCGCCGTTCGGGTTGGTGAAGTGCTTGGCCTGGGCCTCCGGTTGATCGTGGGCGAACAGGACGACGGGGGTCGAGCGGTCGACGCGCTGCAGGTCGTTCTCCAGCCAGGCGCGGGCGACGGAGTCGGGCCAGACGGTCACGAAGACGAAGTGGATGCCGCCGATCGTGTGCGAGTACAGCACGCGATCGGCGGCGTAGTCGTAGGTCGCGGTCGTCTTCGGACGCGGCGGGGTCATCATCCGGTTGTAGATCTCGACCAGTGCGGTCCGGTCGACGAGCGGCCGCATCGGCTTGTAGAAGCCGACGGCGTTGGACACCTCGTGATTGCCCGGCACGATGTAGAGCGGCGCCTGGCTGCCGCCGGCGGTCGTCGCCGTCAACCCCTCGACGTAGTCGCGGTTGAACTGCGCCCACGACACGGCGGCGGGCTGGATCGCGCCCGATGCCGTGTCCTCCTCACGGTTCGCGAGATCGCCGCCCTGCGCGACGAAGTCGAGTGGCCCAATCTGGTTGATCGCCTGTACCATCGCGCGGTTGACCACCTGCGCGTCGACATCGTCGCGGCCGCGAAAGTGCGGCCGCGTGATGCCGTAGTGCGCATCGGAGGTGAAGACGAACCGGACGGTGCGCGGCGGCGCCGCCGCGACGGCCAAGACGAAACCGCACAGCACGCAAACACCGCAAAGAAAGCCCCTCACGGCCGCGCCGATGAGAGACCGACGGTGAACGCGACCGAGACGCTGCGGCCGGCCATCAGGGTGAGGACATCGCCCGCGGCCGGCGCGTTCGACGTCGCCGCCGCCGGGCTGACGCCGGTGATGGCGTGACTGTTCGTGAGGTTGTTCAGCGCCAGGCGGATGCGCGACGCCGACAGCCGTGACGTGCCCCGAACCGTGTAGTTCAGGAACAGGTTGGTGATGTTGAACGGGTCGATCGCGACGGCCTGGTGCACGCTGCCGTTGTCGTTGAACATCTCGCCGACGCGCTTGCTGAAGAGCCCGACGTTCCAGCTGCCGCGGTTGTAGGTCAGTCCGAGGGTTTCGGTGTCGTCCGGAGCATTCTGGACCCGGAGGCCGGAATCGCTGTACTTCGCCGACCCCGCGGTGGCGTTGAGGTAGACCGCGAGGCCGCCGCCGACGAGCAGGGTGCTCTCCGCTTCCACGCCGTGCGTCACCGACTCGCCGTTCAGGAAGTACTGCGTGTCGCCGGTGGCCGTGTCGAAGGTCGACGAGTAATCGCTCTGATAGGTGATGTGGTAGTAGTCGACGTCGAGCGTCGCGCGATGCGATTTCCA
The DNA here is from genome assembly GCA_025463215.1 of Acidobacteriota bacterium. GTDB lineage: Bacteria > Acidobacteriota > Vicinamibacteria > Vicinamibacterales > CAVVIG01 > CAVQFC01. Next base: position 4,227 of record JAOBWF010000325.1, read on the forward strand.
CACCGAACCGACCTGATAGGTGTCGGTGAGGATCGGCTTCGGCAGCGTCCCGACCTGCGCGTTCTTGACGTCGAAGACACTCGACGGCGGCACATTCTGCCCCTTGCCGTACTGGGCATACATCGACCAGTAGGGCTGGACGAGCGCGTGTGCGTCGAGCGACGGCAGCCACGAGTGGTACTCGGCGACGTGGTCGACCGACGCCGCGCCGTTGAGACTGCCGACGGTCTTGCCGTTGTCCGCGAACTGGGTCAGGTTCTGCCGGTAGTAGGCGTATTTCACGCCGGGGGTGATCGTGACGTTCGGCAGCGCGCGCCAGGAGTATTCGGCGTACGGCTGCAGTGTGGTCGTGCCGAACATCTCGTGGAAATTCGGCAGGGCGGCGTCGACCCAGGTGCGCGGATCCGACGGGATCTGATACCGGTCGGTCGCGGCGTATTCAGACCACAGCCCGGTGCGGAAGACGCCCGCGTTCGACACGTAGGTCAGCGGCAGGTTGTTGCCGTACTTGCGGTAGCTATTCAGCTTGTCGGTGGCGCTGGTTGGCGTGATGGTGGTGACGCCGTTGTAGTTCTGCTTGTTGTAATACCGCATCGTGTAGGTCTTGTTGTCGAGCGACCAGCCGCCGCCGAGCAGCGTGCGCGCGCCGATGTACTCGAAGTCGGTCGGGATCGAGTAGAAGTTGTACTTGTAGTAGAGCGGCGACGCGGGATTGTCGGTCATCAGAAAGTTGTCGCCGAACTGGGCCACCTGGGCGCGGGTCGCCCCCTTCTGGTTCGGCGTGTTGCTCGCCAGGTGCATGATCGAGCTGAAGGCGGTGACCGAGGTGTCGCTGGTCGCCTGATACTGATACTTCGCCGAGAACGCGTCGCGCTTCTGGTAATTGAACGTCTGGTAGCCGTCGGCCCGCATCTCGTGCGCGTCGACCATCAGGCGCGACTTGCCCGCCGCGCCGAACCGGCCGGTGTTGAAGTCGACGTCGAGCAGCCGCGTGTTGAACGAGCCGTACGACACCGTGCCGTTGAGCAGACGATCCGCGTTGAGCGATCGCGACAGCAGGTTGACCGAGCCGCCGTAGGTCGACGGTCCGATGGTGGCGGCGGAACCCGGGCTGCGATCGAACACCGTCGAGCCGATCGTCTGCGCCGGGAAGAACGCCCACGAGTGGTGGGTCGGATCGTTGGTGTCGTTGAACGGGATGCCGTCGTAGGTCATGCTGTACTGGCCGTCTTTGAAGCCGCGAAAGAACGTCTTGGTGTCGCCCAGGCCCGGACCGTTCGCGCTCACGCTGAACGTGCCCGGCGCCATCTGCAGCACCTGGCTGTAGTCGGACACCGGCGACGTGTAGTTCTGAATGTATTCGGCGCTGATCAGCGACTGCGCCGATCGGGCCGTCAGCGACGCCTGGGAAGGCGCTGCCACCGCGGCCGCCGGTAGTGCCGCCGACACGGTTACGCTTTCGCTGATGTTGGCGACGCTCAGCAGGATCGCGACGGTGGTCGCTTCGTCAGGCGCGACGCGCACGCCGCTTCGCCGGATCGCCTCGAAGCCGGGGACGAACACTTCCACCGCATAGGACCCGGGCGGCAGACCGGGCGCCGCGAATCGTCCGCGCCCGTCGGTCGCGGTCGTGAGCACCGCGTCGGTGGCCTCGTTGCGAATGACGACCGCGGCATTCACCACCGCTTTGCTGTCCGGATCCATCACCGTGCCGTCCACGCCGCTCGCGGCGGCCGCGGCCCGCACCCGCGGCGTCGCGCCCGGCAGCGCGCATGTGAGCACCAGCACGGCGAACACGCCGCGTATCCCTCGAAGCGATCCTGCGAATTGAACCATCGTCTCCCTCAATGCGCTGGACTGCAGCGCGACGGGACGACGATAGCGGCGGGAAGTAGTACTGCTGTGACGGACGTGTTAAATCGGTGTGTACGCCGACGTCCGGAAGAAACCTTCGCGGTTTCTTGTTATCGTGCTCATCGCCGCGGGAACTGGTCGGGATTGTTCGTGAAGAGCGCGTCGATGCCGAGGTCGTAGAGGAAATGCGCCATCTCCGCTTTGACGTTCGGGAACGCCATCTCTTTGTCGTCAGCACGGAAGGTCCACGACGTCACCGTCAGGCCGGCGGCGTGCGCGCGCGCGACCATCTCGGGGTGGCGCGCGATGACGAATTTCTCCGGCGCGATCCCCGTCGCGAACTTCGCCAGCTCGGTGATCCGCGCCTCGGTGACGTCCTCGTCCTTGGATGTCAGGAACACACGCGGAACCGTCGGCAGATCGACCGCCACCCGGCGAATCGCCGACTCGTCGAACGACTGGATGATCACCGGCGTCGTCTTGAGCGACTCGGGTGTCTCGAGGCCGTTCTTGCGGATGATGTCGACGAACAGCTTGACCTGATCGACGCCGCGCGACTTGTAGAGTTCCGGGGACTTCAGTTCGGGATAGAGCCCCGCCTTGCCGCGCACCAGGTCGATCGCTTCCTGAAACGTCTGCAGGTGCTGACCCGCAAACTCCGGCTTCATCCACTTGCCGGCGTCGAGCCGCTTGATCTCCGCCATCGTGAAGTCGTTGGCGAGCCAGTGCTTGCCCGGCTGGCGCGTCTCGTAGCCGGCCGACACGCGATCCGGGAATACCTCGGCGACGTTGGTCGTGCGCTCGAGGGTGTCGTCGTGCATGCAGAAGAGCACGTTGTCCTTCGAGACGGCGAGGTCCGGCTCGACGAAGTCCGCCTTCTGTGCCATCGCCAGCGTGTACGCCGCCGGCGTATGCTCTGGCGCGTAGCCCGAGGCGCCGCGGTGGGCAATCGCCTGTTTGCGCGCCGCCGGCTGAGCCGATGGCGCGGCGGCGGCGACCACCGCGACAATCACGAGGGCCGAGGCGAACAGAAAGGGCGATCGTATGATGGTGGTCACAGTGAGCGGATTATATCGTCGGGTGACTACGGATGTATGACGAACCACGCACCAGCCGCGCCTCCCGGCTGGCGGCGGCCCTCGGCACGATCGCGCTGCTGGCGTTTGTCGTCACCGGGCCGCTGCATCATCTCGGGTGGGTCGGCGTGACCGGCGCCTTCAGCATGCTGAAATGGGCCGTCTACGGCGCGCTTGCCAGCCTGGTGCTGGCGATCGGCGGCATCGTCGCCGCCGCCGGCCGCCGGACGTCGACGGCCGCGGCGAAGACGGCGCTGGTCATGTCGCTGATCGTCATCGGATCGGTCGCCGTGCTCGCGTTCAAGGGCTCCCGCGTGCCGGCGATTCACGACGTCACGACCGACACGCTGCAGCCGCCGCCGTTTCTCGCGATTGTTCCGCTTCGCTCGGACGCGGTGAATCCGGTCGACTACGGCGGCGCCGACGTCGCCGCCAAACAGCGCGCCGCCTTTCCCGATCTGGCGCCGCTGCTCCTCGACGTCGCGCCAGCTGCCGCGTTCGATCGCGCGCTCGCCGCGGCGCGGACGCTGGGATGGGAACTGGTCGCCTCGGATCCGGCCGCCGGACGCATCGAGGCGACCGACACGACGTTCTGGTTCGGCTTCAAAGACGACGTGGTCGTCCGGGTGACGCCGCAGCCGACCGGCAGCCGGATCGACGTCCGATCGCTGTCGCGCGTCGGCGTCGGCGACCTCGGCGCCAACGCCGCGCGCATCCGCAAATATCTCGCCGCCGTGAAAGCCGCGTCATGACCCATGTGGAGGACGGCCGTCTCGAGCTCGCCGACGTCAGGCGCCGCCTGTCGGCGATCTTCGTCGGATCGATCGGCAATCTGGTCGAGTGGTACGACTTCTACGCCTATGCGGCGTTCTCGCTCTATTTCGCGAGTGCGTTTTTCCCCGGCACCGACCCGGTCGTCCAGCAGCTGAACGCGGCGATTCTGTTCGCCTTCGGGTTCATCGTCAGGCCGATCGGCGGCTGGCTGTTCGGCCACCTTGCGGATCACTACGGCCGGCGCAGCGCGCTGATGCTGTCGGTCCTGTTGATGTGTTTCGGGTCGCTGATGATCGCGGTGACCCCGACGTATGCGTCGATCGGAATCGGCGCGCCGATCATGCTCGGGCTCGCGCGGATGATTCAGGGGCTGAGCCTCGGCGGGGAATACGGCACCAGCGCGACGTATCTCACCGAAGTCGCCGACGAGAAGCACCGCGGCTTCTATTCGAGCTTTCAGTACGTGACGCTGATTGGCGGCCAGCTGTGCGCGATCCTGGTGCTGCTCCTGCTGCAGCAGGTGTTTCTGACGCCGGTGCAGCTCAAGGCGTGGGGCTGGCGCATCCCGTTCGTCGTCGGCGCGCTGCTCGCGATCGTCGCGCTGCTGATGCGGCGCAACCTGCACGAGACCGACGACTTCATGGCCTTGAAGAAGTTGACCACGCGGAAGACCAGCTCGATCGCCGCGCTCGCCAAATACCCGCGCGAAGTGCTGGTCGTCGTCGGCCTGACGATGGGCGGCACCACGGCGTTCTACACCTACACGACCTACATGCAGAAGTTCCTCAAGCTGTCGGTCGGCCTCAACGACACCCAGACGACGCTGGTCACCGCCTCGTCGCTGATCTTCGCGCTGGTACTGCAGCCGATCTACGGCGCGCTGTCGGATCGCATCGGGCGCAAGCCGCTGCTGATCTGGTTCGGCGTGATGGGGACGCTGTGCACGATTCCGCTGCTGCGCTCGCTGCAGGCGACGCGAAGCGCGCTGGTGGCGTGGCTGCTGATCGCGGCCGCCTGGCTGATCGTGGCGGGGTATACGTCGATCAACGCGGTGGTCAAGGCGGAGCTGTTCCCGACCAGGGTGCGCGCCACCGGCGTCGGCGTGCCCTACGCGGTGACGGTGTCGATCTTCGGCGGCACCGCGGAGTCGCTCGCGCTCTGGTTCAAGTCGATCGGACACGAAGGGTGGTTTGCGTACTATCTCACCGCGGTGATCGCGACGTCGTTGATCGTCTACGCGTCGATGCGCGACACCAAGCACGACTCGGCGATGGGGCGGCACGAATGACGCCCCCCTCATCGCCGCCGCCGGCTGATCGCCTCAGCGGATCGCGAACCAGTTGAAGTTCGCGACCGAGCCGCTCGCGCCGATCGTGTCCATCACGACGCGCAGAATCTGCGTCCCGGCGCTGAGCGCGACGCCGGTTTTCGTGATCGTCTTCCACGTCGTCCAGCTGCCGGTGTTCGGGACCGCGATCGGGCCGGTCTTGTCGACCCCGTTCACTTCGATGTGGAACGTGCCGCCGACGCCGGCCGACGCCAGCCGCACGTCGAGGGCGTAGATCTTGGTAGCGGCCACCTTCACCGTGTAGTTGAGCCATTCGCGCGCCGCGGTGTATCCCACCCGGTAACCGCCGCCGGTGTCGTTGGTGGTGTTGATGTCGACCGCGTTCGACCGGTATGCGCCGCCATTGTTCGCCGCGGTGGTGTCGAAATACGCGACGTCCGAGCCGCCGTTGTCGTAGTTCTCGAACTGCACCGTGCCGGGAAGCGCCACCGGCGTTCCGGAGTACGGCGTCGACACGCCGACCGGCGACGGGGTCGGTACCGGTGGGGGCGGCGGCGGGGGGGGCGGCGTCGCCGTCGACGTGCCGGCCAGAGCGGCGTTCAGCGTCGTGAAGTTGACGCCGGTGTCCGTGCCGTCAGATGAACGGTTATTGAGCGGGCTGATCGCCAGGAGCTGATAGTTCGCCGCCGCGACGCTGACGAAATCGGCCAGCCACGCCGCGAGCGCTGGAAAGTCGTTGCCGGTCGGATACGCCTTGGCGGCGCCGCCGGCGAACGCATTGCCGACGACCGTGGCCCCTGGCGCGTAGAAATTGAGCGAATCGGTGCCGCCGGTATGCTGATCTCCGGCGATTCCGTAGGTATTGGTCCGCCAGCTGTTGTCGGTCATCACGAGGCCAACGATGTGGGTCGCGCCGCCGGGGGCGACGCCGGCGTACAACCGCATCAGGTTGTTGCCGTTCGAGTCGACCGTGTTGTGGTCGAAGGTGATGTTCTTCGGCGCGTTGCCGAGGATCGCGAACCAGCCGTTGGCCGCATGGCCCGGCAGGTTGTAAGCGGTGCTGACGTCGTAGACCAGATTGTTTTCGATCGAGATGTTCTCGGTCTGCAGCGCGGTGTGCAGGTCGTCCCACCCCGAGATGTTGAACACGGCCGCGACGTGCCGGATGACGTTGCTGCGGACGGTGATGTTCCGCGTGACCGCCCACGGCGCGTTGCCGCTCTGGTTGCGCGGGGTCACCACGATGGAATACCCCGACTGACCGGCGGACCAGTTGTTCTCGATCGTGTTGCCCTCGACCAGCACGTCCTGCGCGTTCTTGAACTCGATCAGGTTCTTGACCGTCCAGTTCTGCGACATCCACGCTAACCGCTTGGTGATCAGGTTGCGCCTGATCGTGATCTTCGACGGCACCAGGCCGGGGATGTTCGAGTCGCTGCCGCCGAACATGATGTTCTCGCCAGCCGCCTCGAGATAGTTGTTCTCGATCAGGTAGGGGCCGGGCCCGTTCCAGCCCATGATCGCCTGCGTGTCCTGCAACACGCCTTTGAAGTCGGCGAAGTAGGAGTTGAGAATGCTGGAGTCGCCGCTGTTCAGCGCCAGTCCGCGGCGCTGACCGAAGCCGGCGTCACCGTGCAGATAGCAGCGGTCCATCACGAGATGCTGCGGTACCGTCGAGAGCGTGCCCTGCGACGTCCCGGCGCCGCCGAACTCGACGAGGTTGGCGCTGCTTGTCGCGGAGGTGGGCAGAAATTCGAGGAACTGGAGCGTCCAATAGGTCGCGCCGGGATCGGTTCTGATCGCCGAGCCGGCCGTCGTCGATGTGATCTTCGCGAGCAGCGGCGCCGCCGCCGGCGTGATGCGCTGGCCCGCCGCGGGCAGCAGGCTGTCAGCGCTCGACGAGCGGATCGTGATCGGGAGGGTCCCGTTCTTGACCCGCAACTTGAACGGACCGTTGAAGGTCGCGCCCGCTTGCAGCATGATCGTGTCGCCGGGACGCGCGGCTTCGATCGCCGCTTGCAGATCCCCGCCAGCCTTGACCGTCAGCGTCGCGGCAGACGCTGACGTCGCGGCGGCGAGCACGGTTGCGAGACACAGTTCGACCGGAAACAATCTCTTCAATTGCGGACACTCCTGCTGGGTAATCGATCGATCGCAGCGCAAGGGTGCCGCCAACCTGATTCCGAGTAGATTCAGGCCTGTTTTTGCTGAAGTGGAGAACTCATCTCAATGCATGACCGCTGAGGCTACTCAGCCGTTACGCAGGAGTTACACAGCTCGTACGGAATGCCTTTAAAAGATGAATTTAATTCGAACAGTTCAGTTCCGATTCAATTCACGCCGTCTTTATACGCGAGTGCCGGGCGGCACCACACCGTCCTTCGGCACCACGATCACACCGTCGCGTATGAAATAGCCGTCACCATCGGCATGCTGTACGCCGGCTTCGTTGACCAGGTGAGCGCCGTCGCCGATCCTTGCGTTCTTGTCGACGATGACGCGATCGAGCACGACGCCGCGTCCGATCCCGAGGCGGGGCACCCCCCGGTCGACCGCCGCGGCCATGTCGGTTTCGTAGAAGTCAGCGCCGAGCAGCACCGACCGGCGGATCGTCGACCCCGCCTGTATGTTGGTTCGGATGCCGACGATGGAGCTGTCGACGGTCGACTGCTCGATATAGCAGCCCTCGGCGACGATCGCGTCGCGCGCGGTGCAGTCGTTCAGCCGCGCCCCCGGCAGGTAGCGGGTGTGCGTGAAGATGGGGCGGCGCGGGTCATAGAGTTTGAACGGTGCGCCGGGGTGGGTGAGCATGATGTTCGCGTCGTAAAACGACGCCACGGTGCCGACGTCGGCCCAGTAGCCGCGGAACAGGTGCGCGTTCACGCGATAGCGTCCCAGCGCGGCCGGGATGATCTGGCGGCCGAAATCGGTCGCGCCTTCTTCTTCGATCGCTTCGAGCAGGACATCGCGCGAGAACACGTAGACGCCCATCGACGCGATGAACGGCTTGTCGGCGACGTGACCGGCGAACGCCGCCCCCGCGGGAATGCTCTGGCCGATTTGCTCGAGGCGGTCGCGCTTCGGTTTTTCCTCGAAGGCGACAATCTGGCCGGTCCGTTCGAAGCGGAAGATCCCCATCGCCGACGCGTCCTCGACGGATACCGGCTGCGCCGCAATCGTGATGTCGGCGCCGCGTTCGACGTGCGCCTCGATCAGCTCGCAGTAATCCATCCGGTACAGATGGTCGCCGGCGAGGATCAGGTAATAGTGTGCGTCGTAGCGGACGAGGTGGCGCGCCGCCTGCCGGACCGCGTCCGCGGTCCCTTGAAACCAGTTGGGATTGTCCGGCGTCTGCTCGGCCGCCAGAATTTCGACCGACCCCTGGCTGAAGGGATCCATCCGATAGGTTTGCGAAATGTGCCGGTTGAGAGACGCGGAATTGAACTGCGTGAGCACGAAGATGCGACGAATCTCCGCGTGCAGGCAGTTGCTGACCGGAATATCAATCAGGCGATAACTGCCCCCGATCGGGACCGCCGGTTTCGAGCGGTGGTGCGTCAGGGGGAACAGGCGCGAACCCTGTCCACCGCCCAGAATGACCGCGAGGACGTCCTTGTTCATCGGCAGTCTTCAAGCAAACCGTAGTCCCGAACGGATCTGCTACACTTCACGGGCCTATGGCGTTTCGATGGATTCCGAAAGAAGAGAAGTTCTACAGCGACTTTCTCTGTCTCGCCGACGAATTGGTCACGGGCTCGCGCATGCTGGAAGACATGTTGAGCGCCGACCGGCCGAACTGGGACAAGGCCGACGAAATCAAGGAGGTCGAGCACAAGTGCGACTTCCTGACCCACGACATCATCCAGCGCCTCAACCGGACATTCGTGACGCCGATCGACCGTGAGGACATTCACGCCCTGGCGCGGTCGCTCGACGACGTGATGGACGCGATCGACGCGTCGGCCACGTTGATCCGCCTCTACCGGCTCGACTCGGTACGCTTCGGCGCCCGCGAGCTCGCCAAGATCATCTCGGCGTGCACCGGGGAAGTCCGCCTCGCGCTCGCCGCGCTGGAGCAGAACAAGGGCGTCGGCATCCACGCGGTCGAGATCAACCGCCTCGAGAACGAAGCCGATCGTGCTCACCAGCAGTCGGTCAGCCGCCTGTTCGACGAGGAGCCCAACCCGATCATCGTCATGAAATGGAAAGAGACCCTGGACTTCCTCGAAGACGCCACCGATCGATGCGAGGACGTGGCGAATGTGATCGAGGGCGTCATGGTCAAGCACGGATAGCCGCCGCATGCTGCTCTGGACGGTTGGCGGCCTCGTACTCGTCGCCCTGATCTTCGACTACATCAACGGATTTCACGACGCGGCCAACTCGATCGCGACCGTGGTGTCGACGCGCGTCTTGTCGCCGGGCAAGGCAGTCATCTGGGCCGCCGTCTTCAACTTCGTCGCGGCATTCGTCTTCGGCACCGCCGTCGCGCAGACGATCGGCAAAGGCACCGTCGACATCAGGATCGTGACCCTGCCGATGATCTTCGCCGGGCTGCTCGGCGCGATCATCTGGAGCCTGTTCACGTGGTTCGCCGGGCTGCCGACCAGCTCGTCGCACGCGCTCATCGGCGGCTACTCGGGTGCCGCGGTCGGGAAAGCGGGCTTGGCCGGGGTGATGTGCGCCGAGTGCACCGCCTGGCCGAAAATTCTGGTGTTCATCGTGCTGTCGCCGATGATCGGCCTGATCGCCGGGCACTTGTTGATGGTGGCGATCTACTGGTTGCTGCGCTACATGCCGCCCGGGCGGGTCGACCACTGGTTCCGGCGGCTGCAGCTCCTGTCCGCGGCGTTTTTCAGCCTGAATCACGGCGGAAACGACGCGCAGAAAACCGCCGGCATCATCACCGCGGTCCTGTTCAGCTCGGGATACATCGCGACGTTCCACGTCCCGTTGTGGGTGCAGTTCGCCTCGTACGCGGCGATCGCCCTCGGCACGCTGGGCGGCGGCTGGCGAATCATCCATACCATGGGATCGAAGATCACCAAGCTCCAGCCGGTGGGCGGATTCGCCGCCGAAACCGGCGCCGCCGTCGCCGTGCTCGTCGGCACGCACTGGGGCATCCCGGTGAGCACGACGCACGCGATTACCGGATCGATTGTCGGTGTCGGTTCGACGCGCCGGCTGTCCGCGGTGCGCTGGGGCGTGGCGACGCGAATCGTATGGGCGTGGGTTTTGACGATTCCCGCCGCGGGCGCGATCGGCGCCGCCGTCTACATGCTCTTGCGCCTCGGCGGCGCGACGTAGCGCAGCGCTTCAGCGCTGGTTGGAGATTCGTGTAGCATACCGCGTTGGGCCTGCCCAACGGCAGCCCTGAAGGGCTGCGACGAGCTCCGATCGCCTTTTACGGCAGCCGGGCGACAGCGGTCTCGACCCGCAGGTGATCTCCGGTGCCGGTCCACGCGAAAATCAGCTCGTGTCCACGGCGGGCGATCCGCGGATAGCCGCTGTTGCGCCGATCGCCGAGGTCGGTGACGGTGAACGCCGCCGAGCGCTGACCGTTCGCCTCGACCCGCCGCACCTTGAACGCCGTCTTCCCGCCGCCCAGCTCGATCCACCCCACCACCGCCGAACCGTCCGCGAGCTGTTCGACATCCACGCGGCCCAGCGACTCCGTGTCGTCGACCTGCACCGGGGCGCTGAACGTCCGCCCCGCGTCCAGCGAGAAGGCGACGAAGGCGTGCCCTTCGTCCTTCGGTGCCGTGAACCAGGCGACGGCGACCTTGCGATCGTGCGACGCGATCGCCGGACCGTTGACCGGGCAGCCCTCGATCTTCCAGCCGTCGGCATGCACCGGCGCCGGCACCGTCCACGCCTCGCCGGTGAAGCGCGAGACGTAGATGTCGCGCACTTCGTCGGCCGACCGGTTCCGATACGCGAGGATCGGGCCGTCGGTGGTGACGGTGGCCGAGGTCGGGCAGCACTCGCACACCCGCAGATCGACGGCCGCTTCGGCGTGCTGCGTCCAGGCGCGATCGAAATGCGCGGCGCGCAGGGCCATGTCGCCGGTCCCTTCGTCGCCCGGGCCGGCGCCGGGCTTCATCGCGCGGCCGTCGAGCCAGATGACGCCGAGGCCGGCGCCCGTGTCGAAGAGCGACGCGAACCCGTGTTCCGTGCTGGTGCCGTCGTGGTGCGGTGAGAACGGCGCCGACCAGGCGCGCCCCTCGTCAACGGATCGCGCCAGCCGCAGGTCGTAGCCCGACGTCCCGTTCATCCGCAGCCAGTGCGCGACCAGCGTGCGATCGGCGAGCCGGACGACGGACGGGATGTCGGCGAAGTTGGCGAAAAAATCGTCGCCGAATGCGACCAGGCGCGGCTCGGACCAGCCGGCCGCGGTCCGTTCCGAAAATTTGAGCGCCGTCTGCGAGCCGGCGTTTTCGAGCCAGCTCAAAATGACGCCGTCGGCCGACGCGCTGAGCTGCGGCTGCGCGCTCGCGTCCGCCGCCGGCGACGGCAGCGGCTGGAGCTGAAGGGTCCACGCCGCCGCCGGCGTGGGCGGCGAGCCGTGGCACGAGGCGAGGAACACGCACGCGGCGAGCAGCACCAGGCGGTCGCGCGCGCGGCCGGCTCCGCGTTGAAACGTCGTCATGCTGCGGCGATTGTAATCGTGAAGCGCGCGCCGCCAGCCGCCGTGTTCTCGGCCCGCACGGTGCCGCCGTGCAGCTCGACGAGATGCTTGACGATCGCGAGTCCCAGTCCCGTGCCGCCCGGATCGCGTGCGCGCGACTTGTCGACCCGGTAGAACCGCTCGAACACACGCGCCACGTCTTCGTCGGGGATCCCCGGACCTTCATCAGACACGGCGATCGCGATGCGGCTGCCGGTCCGTTCGGCGGTGATGCGGATTGTCGATCGCTCGGGCGCGTAGGTGATCGCGTTGGCGATCAGATTGCGCAGCGCGTCATGCAGCTTCGCGGGATCGGCGCGCACCTTCTCGGCGCCGGCGCCGACGTGCACCTCGATGCGCTGCCCGCGCTCGGCGGCGCCCGGCGCGACGTCCGCCACGACCGCGTCCGCCAGGCCGCGCGTGTCGCATGCGGTGAGATCGAGCGTCTCCTGGCCGGCATCCAGCCGCGCCAGGCGCAGCAGATCCTTGACGAGCCGCTCCATGCGCTGGGTATGGCGCGCGATGATGGCGAGGAACCGCCGGCGCTCGTCTTCCTCGACGTCGCTTTCCGCCAGCGCCTCGACGTAGCCGCGGATCGCGGTCAGCGGCGTGCGCAGCTCGTGCGACACGTTGGCGACGAAGTCGCGGCGGATCTGGTCGGCGCGGCGCAGCTCGGTGATGTCGTGCAGCACGAGGATGACGCCGTGCGCCGCCGATCCGGCAGCCGGCGCCGCCGACACCATGACCGTGCGCGCCGGATCGCGCGGCGGCGACAGCTGCACCGCGTCCGGGGCGCGGCCGAGCAGGACGCCGGCGACCAGCTCCGCGATCGCCGGGACGCGAATCGTCTCGATATACGGCCGGCCGATGCCCGCGTCCCCCGTGTCGAGCTTCAGCATCTGCCGCGCCGCCTCGTTCACCAGCTGCAGCCGCGCCTGCGGATCGACGACGATGACCCCTTCGACCATGCCGGCGAGGATCGCCTCCATCCGGGCGCGGTCGCGCGCCTGCTCGGCGAGGCGGCGTCCGACTTCCTGCACCGAGTCGTCCAGCGCCCGGGCCACGATGCCGAGCTCGTCGTCGCCGAAGCCAAGCTGCGGCGGCGTCAGATCGCCGCGGCGGTAGCGCTCGGCGACACCGGCGATCAGACGGACCCTCCGGCCGATCCGCGACGAGAAGATCCACGCGATCGCGACGCCGCCGAGCAGCGCCACCCCGAGCGCCGTCAGCGTCGCCGTCAGCATCGTCCGCAGCTGCTGCGTGATGTCGGTCAGCGGCAGCGCGACGCGCACGAACGCGATCGCCGGATGGCGCACCGGTACGGCGACGTAGAGCATGTCGATGTCGAGCGTGTCGCTATGGCGCTGCGATCGCCCGACGCCGCTGGTTCCCGCCTCCACGATCTCCGGCCGCTGCGCGTGGTTCTCCATCGTGCGGAGGCCGTCCAGCGTTTCGGACGAATCGCCCACGACCGTGCCGTCGCCCGCGATGAACGTCACGCGCGCACCAATCACGCCGCCAAGCCGATCGGCTTCTTCGTCCAGCCCGGCGATCGACGTCAGCGGGACGCCGCGCCCGAGCAGCTCCGCGGCCATCCGCGCTTCCGCCACCAGCGTCGCCTCGATCCGCGCGTCCATCTGCCGCCGCATCGTCATCGCGAACAGCACGCCGGCGACGGCGAGCGCGATGATCGCCGCCGAGAGCGCGGCGAAGAAGAACTTGGCTTGAAAGCGGTGGCGGAGTGGAGCGCGCGTCATCGGGCTACGTCGTCGGATCGACAAGCTTGTAGCCGAACTGTTTCACCGTCACCAGGCCATCGGCGAGGATTGGCAATTTTTCGCGCAGGCGCCGGACGTGGACGTCGACCGTTCGCGTGCCGCCGGTATAGCGGTAGCCCCAGACGTCGGTGAGCAGCAGGTCGCGCGACAGCACGCGTCCGGGGTGGAGCAGCAGGTACTCGAGCAGCAGGAATTCCTTGGCGGTGAGCGTCACGTCGCGGCCGTGGGCGGACACGACGTGGCGCTCGGTGTCGAGCGCGATCGGGCCGTAGGCGAGCGTCTTGGCGGCTGGCGCGACCCGATGGATGCGGCGCAGCAAGGCGCGGACGCGTGCGACGAGCTCGTTCGGACTGAACGGCTTCGCGAGATAGTCGTCGGCGCCGAGCTCGAGACCGACGATGCGCTCGGATTCTTCCGCGCGGGCGGTGAGCATGATGATCGGAATCGCGGCCGTGGCGGCGTTGGCACGGGCCTGCCGGCAGACTTCGAGGCCGTCCACCTGGGGCAGCATCAGGTCGAGCACGAGAAGGTCGGGGGGGCGGGCCGCGATCGCCTTGAGCGCGTCGCGCCCGTTGGCGGCGCGCTCGGTGACGAAACCAGCTTTGTCGAGATAGCGGGCCACGAGGTCGGCGATGTCCGGGTCGTCCTCGACGACCAGGATGCGCGTCGGCATGAGTCATTCTACCGGTGAAGGCGCGACTGTCCTGTAACGAGGCCATCTCGTCTGTACGTGATCCAGACAAGTCGTTACAAACGCTCGACAAATACGGATGAGAACGATGGCATCGGGCATGCGGTATCACCGTGCAGCGGAGGTGGAGTGATGAGGAATTTTCTCGCGGCGGTGTTGAGCGTGATCGCGGTGGGCGTGATGTTGATCGCGTATGGGCTGCTCAGTCCTCGCGTGGCTGCGGCGGATATCTATCCGACCGCCCGTCCGATGCCCGCCGGCCAGCGGATGGGCGACATCGAAGACCTGACGCCGCGCCAGCCGATGGCGTACCGCGTCAACGACGCGCGCGCGCTCCCGGCCGCGTACGACATGTATGACGCGCCGCGCCGGGCGCCCATCCGCGCCGCACGGACGTCGCCGGTTCGCGTGGCCGCGCGCCCGGCTGGGCGCGACTGGACCCGGACCGCAATGGTGATCGGCGGCACAAGCGCGGCCGGCGCTGGCCTCGGCGCGATTTTCGGCGGCAAGAAGGGGGCGCTGATTGGCGCAGCGATCGGCGGCGGCGCGGGCACGCTGTTCGAGGTGAGAAAGCGCTGACCATCATCATGGCTGATGGCTGATGGCTGATGGCTGATGGCCCTATCGATTAGCCATTAGCCATTTAGCCATGGCAGAATCACTCCCATGCGCATCACCGTGCTGACCGCCCTGCTCGCGCAGCTCGCCGCTCCGGCCAAGCCGGGGCACGCCACGATCCAGCCGTCGCCGGTCGAAGTCAACGGCGCCGCCGGCGGAAAGCTGGCGCTGTTTGTCGACGTCACGCCGAAGCCCGGGATTCACGTTTATGCCCCCGGCTCGAAGGACTACATCCCGATTACGGTGAAGCTGAACGCGCAGCCGGAGATCAAGGCCGGCAAGATCGCGTACCCGAAATCGGAGATGATGACCTTCGCCGACGAGAAGGTGCCGGTGTTTCAGAAGCCGTTTCGCCTGACGCAGGACGTCACGCTGGACAAATCGGCCAAGGCGGGATCGACGGTCACGGTGTCGGGGACGGTGAACTACCAGGCGTGCGACGACCGCGTCTGCTACGCGCCCGAATCGTTTCCGGTGACCTGGACGGTTGTGGTCAAGTGAGAACTCAGAACTGAGAAGTCAGAACTGAGAACTCAGAACTCAGAATCCTAGCATCTTCGCCGCCAGCGGATAGCCCCAGACGAAGCCGAGCACGGTCGACGCGCAGCCGACCGCGAGCGAGAGGGCGCGCGCGACGCCGCGATGACGGCCTGCGCGGGCGAGCGGCCAGCCGAGCAGCCCAGACAGCGCCGCCATGCCGAGCGTCGATCCCAACCCGAACACGATCATGTAGGTGAGTCGCGCCGCGGTCGACGGCAGCGTGGTCAGCACCAGCGCGGTCAGCGCGCCGCTGCCCGCGAGGCCGTGAACCGCGCCGACCAGCAGCGGCCGCCGCGCCAGCGTCCACGTGCCGATGTGGATGTGCGCCGGCGCGCCGTGGTGCACGTGGACGGTGCCGCCGTGCTGATGGACGTGCGCCGGCCCCGCCGGTCCCTGCCGCGCGGCGAGGTAGATGGCGCGCAAGCCGAGCCCGACCAGCATCAGGGCGACGCAGAACTCGAAACCGTCGGCGACGCGCACCGGCATCTCCGCGCGGAGCACGACGAGCACGGTGCCGACCACGATCAACGCCACCGTGTGTCCGAGCCCCCAACACGCGCCGAGCAGCGCCGCCTTGTAGCTGTTGCGCTCGCCGGTGACGAGCGTCGACACGGCGGCGAGATGGTCCGGTTCGAGCGCGTGGCGCATGCCGAGCAGCGAGCCGAGGCCCGAGCTGGTCATGAGTTCGAGTACGGGCATGATGCGAGGCGCTGATATTGTATCTCAGGAGTTCATCATGATCTGGCTGGCAGTGGGCGCGGGGGGCGCGCTCGGATCGCTGGCGCGGCACGGCGTCAATGTCCTGTTCGCGCACGTTCTCGGGCGCGCCGTGCCGTACGCGACCGCGTGCGTCAATCTCGCCGGCGCCGTGGTCATCGGACTGCTCGCGGCGCTCGTCGCCGCCGGCCGCCTGCAGGTGTCGGATGGGATGCGCGCGTTCATGTTCGTCGGCATCCTCGGCGGCTTCACGACATTTTCGAGCTTCATGCTCGACACCTTCACCCTCGGCCACGGCGGTCATCACGCGCTGGCGTTCTGGAACGTCGCGCTGCAGACGGCGCTCGGGCTGGCGGCGGTCTGGGGCGGCTACCGCCTCGGCCTCGCCCTCAACTAAGCGAGGTTCGCACTGGTGTCGTTGTTAGCTGTGAGTTGTTAGTTCTGAGTTCTGAGTTCTGAGTTCTTAGTTGTTAGTTGCTAGAAATCTAGCGCTCCAAGCGCCAGGCGCCGACTGGCACCCTATTTGATAGAAAGAGCCTCGTGCATGGAGGTGAACATGCCCGTGTCGCCAATCAAGCAGCCCGCCGCCCTGATTCCCGTCGCCATGTCGCTCGGCGCGCTCACCGCGATCGGGTGGCACATCGCCCGGTTCGGGATCGCGCCGCAGCCGGACGAAGGCGCGGCCGCGCACATCTGGCAGCTGCTGATGGCGGGCCAGGTGCCGGTGATCCTGGTGTATGCGGTCAAATGGCTGCCCGAGGCGCCGCGATCGGCACTGCTGGTGCTCGGCGTGCAAGTCGGCGCCGCGCTCGCCGCCGCCGCGCCGGTATTCTTGCTCGGCTGGTGAGCCCTCAAAAAAAACGGGGGCTCGAGGCACACCGCCGCCTCAGCCCCCGTATCCAGCTCCGGGCCCCTGGCGCCTAGCTCCCAGGCGTCATCAGGTGAGCGGTCGACGTGCCGGCGTTCATGATCCACACGCCGCCCTGCTTGTTGTCGCTCGGCAGCCCCATCGACTGCGTCGTCGCGCCCGGCACCGCGATCGTGGTGTGGATGCGGGCATGGTCCTTGTCGGCGCCGTTCATGGTGTACCAGACCGAGCCGAACTCCGGCTTGGCGCGGGTGCCGTCTTTTTCCGCGGCGTCGAGCGCCGCCTGTTTCGCCGCCTTGTCGGTCATCGCCTCGAACTTCTTGTTCTGGGCGACGCGCGCGACGTTCGCGACGCTGGTGCACTGCACCGCGAACGGCTGCTGTCCGGGCTCGCCCGAACGGTCGTAGCACACGAGGCGGTTGGTGCCCGGCTTGAGTGTGTCGTAGGTGCCGTCGGCCTTGAACTTGATGACCGCGGCGCCTTCTTTCATGTTGCGCGGCGCCGGCGTCAGCGCCTTCTCGATGGCGTCGGCCGGAGCCTGCGCGAACGCGCCGGCCGAAACCGCCAGCAGACCCAGAACGAAGAGAGCAGTACGTTTCATACAGTGACCTCCAGAGAAGATTACCTGAACTCGGTGGGCAGATCGTGCACGGTCTCGCGCAGAAGGTCCACCACGGTGCCGCGGTCCGCCGCCGACAGGCGCGCGTATCTGGGGCTCGTGTCGCGGCCGGACAGGACGTCCCACATGCGGACATAAACGGCGCGGCGCGCGTCGGGTGGAAGGGTGACAAACGCGGCCGAATACACCATGTAGCTGCACGGGTAGCGCATTAGACGCCGATCGAGGTCGAGTTGTCGCAGCGACCGTCCTTTTTTATCAGCCGGGCCGGACGCGGCGAAGCGGGCGGCGAACACCGGCGATCCGCCGATCGGCGAGGGCAGCGGCGGCTCGTCGACGAACAGCAGGTAATCGACGAGCTCGTCGACCGTGTCGCGCAGCGGCGGCGCGTCGAAGCCGGCGCGCCCCTCGTGGACCGCGATCCGCGTTTCCCATCCAAGGCGCGTCAACAGGTTGGTCATGTGCGCCTGGTGCGCGAACACCATCAGCGCGGCGACGTCGCTCTGTGCCGACAGATAGCCGCGGCCGTCGAACACCGCGTCCGGCGCGATCCGGTGCAGCGTGTCGTCGGCGACGACCGCCTCGCGCTTTTCCCGATCGGTGACGAATGCGTTGCCGATGTGCCCGAGAGCCGCGTCCGCCCCGGTCACGTACCAGCCGCCCCAGCGCCGCCGGTAGGGGGTGCGATCGTCGGCGTCGTAGCTGCCGAACTGGGCCAGCGGCAGGCCGTCCGGCGCCATGAACACACTGCGCACCAGCAGTCCCGGGACGTGCAGCGTGCTGTAATTCTGATGGCAACTGAGGCAGGCCGGCCGCCGTTCGAACAGCGGCCGCGGCTGCGGCTTCTGTTCGATGGTGTAGAACAGCACGCCTTGCTCGGGATCGTGGACGGCGAGCTCGAGCAGCGGCGCGCCGCGAATGTAGCCGACGCTGACGGCGTCGTTGAAGAAGATCGCGCGCGGATGTGCCGGGCTGGTGTAGAGCGCCTGCACGCCGGTCTTCGACATCACCAGCATCTGCGATTCGGCCGGCACCCGCAGCGCCGCGAGCACGGACGTCAGATAGCCGCTGGTGTCGTCGAACGCGATGCGGGCCGTGCCGTCCTCGATGCGGTGATTGAGGTCGGCGATGAGATCGTGGGAAGGCCGCGTGTAGTAGCCGATGGCCGGATGCGCGAGCGCGCCGGCGAGCGGCCGCTCCGTCAGCTGACCCATCGCGGCAGCGGCCGTCCCGACCAGCGCGGCGACAAGGACCGATCCCGTCCGGCCAGCGAGCCCGAAGCGCCTGGCCCCCAGCACCGAGCGCCTAGCCCCGAGCCCCCGTCGCCACGCTCTTAGCACCGAGCACCCAGTTCCAGCGCCTAGCTCCTCCCGTTGCTCTTGACGTAGCGCGCGATCTGCTCGTGCGTCGCAAACCAGACGCCCGGCTTCGACTTCATGTGCACGATCAGCTTCTCGAGCCCTGCGACCCGCGACCGATGGCCGGTGATGTGCGGGTGCATCGTCAGGATGAAGAGGCCGCCTTCGTCGTAGGCGACGTCGAACTCGGACCGGAAGACTTTTTCGACTTCGTCCGGGTTCGGCATGCCGCCGTTGGTGGCGCCGCCGAAGTACGGGAAGTCGTCGACGATCCGCTCGATCGGCAGCTCGACGAGGCCGGTCGGCTGCTTGTCGAGCAGGATCTCGTAGGCATCGTCGCTCGCCATCAGGCTGCTGTCGTAGAGGAAGCCGGCGTTCTTGACCTGGCCGATCGTCCACTGGCTGAACTGCCACGACGGCGCGCGATAGCCGACCGGCTTTTTGCCGATCGCTTTCGTCAGCACGTCGATCGCGCGGTTCAGCATGTCCTGTTCGGCGGCGGCGTCGTTGATCGACGGCAGGTGCTCGTGAATCCAGCCGTGGACGCCGATCTCGTGGCGGCCGCTCTTCTGGATCGCCGGGATCATGCCGGGGTGGAGCAGGTGGCTGACCGCGGGGATGAAGAACGACGCCGGAATCTGATGCTTGTCGAGCAGCCGCAGGATCCGCGGCAGGCCGTCGACGGCGCCGTACTCGCCGCGCGAGATCGACTCGGAGATCAGGTTGCCGGTGGCGAGATCCGCGGTCGCGTTGTCGACGTCGAAGCTGAGGCCGACCGCGACCCGCGCGCCGTTGGGCCACGCCGCCGGCTTGAGCCGCGTGCCGGCGCTGACGTGAAACATCTGACCGCTGATCTGATCGAGCGGCAGCTTGGTCCCCGGCTGCGGCCGCGCCTGCGCGAACAGCGCCGCGGACGCGAGCACAGTGGCCGCGGCGATCCCGCCGATCCGCGATCCGCAATCCGCGATCCGCAATGTCATGCTTCCCTCACTCCGTGGCTTCTGACGAGGAAATACGCGGCGACGACCACCAGCAGGGCGCCGTTGATGCTGATGACCATCGGCGCGCCAATCAAGGTGGCGAAGTAACCGCTGATCAGGCTGCCGAGCGGCATGCCGCCGCGAAACGCCAGCATGTAGATGCTCATGACGCGGCCGCGCATCTCGTTCGGCGCAATCAGCTGGATCAGCGACGTCACGGTCGAGAACACGATCATCAGCGCCGCGCCGGTGAAGAACAGCAGGATGTCGCTCAGCCACAGCACCCGCGACATCGCGAACCCGACAATCAGCAGGCCGTAGATCGCCTGCACGATCAGCGCGGTCAGCCCCATCCGGTTGAACTTGCCGAGCCACGCGATGATCAGCGCGCCGACCACCGATCCAATCCCCGAGAACGCCAGCAGGTGGCTGTAGGTGCCGGCGCCTGCATGGAAGACCTGCTGCGCGAACACCGGCAGGAACGTCAGCACCGAGAAGCCGAGAAAGGTCGTCGCCGCCGCGAGCACGATGAACGCCTTCAGGCTGGAGTGATTGCGCACGTAGGACAGGCCGATCCGCAGATCGTCGCGCATCCCTTTCGACGCCGCCGGCGGGATGTGCTTGACGTGCAGCATCATCAGCGTGTTGATGACGACCACGAACGACAGGGCGTTGAGGGCGAAGCAGGCGTTCATCGCCTGCGCTTCGTCGTAGCCCCATTGGCCGAACAGGGTCAGCGTGAGGCCGAAGAGCAGCGGGCCGATGACGCGCGCGACGTTGAACTGGATCGAATTCAACGCGACTGCGTTGGGCAGATCTTTCTTGTCGACCAGCGACGGAATCAGCGACTGATAGGCCGGGCCGCCGAACGCCTGCGCGAAGCCGGTGACCGAGGACAGCACCAGGATGTGCCAGATCTGGACGACGTGCAGGTACATCAGGACGGCGAGGGCGGCCGACGTCGCCATCTGCACGTACTGCGAGGCGATCAGCGTGCGCCGGCGATCACGCCGATCCGCGAGCACGCCGCCGATGAGCGTGAAGAGCATGATCGGCAGCTGCTGCAGGAAGGCGTCGAGCCCGAGGTAGAGCGGCGACTTCGTCAGGGTGATGACGAGCCAGTTCTGCGCCGCGATCTGCATCCACGTGCCGATGCTCGAGGTGCAGGCGCCGAACCACTGGACGCGGAAGTCGCGGTAGGTGAAGGCCGCGAACATGCGGCGGGTCGCGCGCGCGCTCATGGAAGAGGGCGCCGCTTCGGCCGGGGTGGTGCTGGGTGACGCGGGGCTAGGTTCGGCCAATGAAAAGGCTATTAATTTACATCACTTGATCCCGTGCCGGGGCTGCCATATACTGCGCCGGAAAGGCGAAGATAAGGCGAAACGTATGGCCCTTGCACGCGCTGACCTCGAATCGCTCCTCCGCGCCCGCCAGCTGGATCGCACGCTGACGACCGCGATTCCGCAGACCGACCCCCGCGACGAGCAGGCGGTCGCCGCCTCCGGCCTCAGTGCCTTAGACGCGCGTCTGGGCGGCGGGTTTCCGCGCGGCCAGCTCTCCGAAGTCGTCGGTCCGCGCTCGTCCGGCCGCGCCAGCCTGCTCCTCCAGATGATGGCGGCGGCGACGGCGCGCGGCGAACTGGTCGCGCTGGTCGACGCGCTCGACATGTTCGACGCGGGATCGGCGGCCGCGGCCGGCGTCGATCTCGATCGCCTGCTCTGGATCCGCGGCCACCTCGTCACCAACCAGGGGCTCTGCCGCGAGCTCAATCAGCGCGCGATCGAGCAGGCGATCCGCGCGTTCACCCTCGTCCTCCAGGCCGGCAACTTCGGCCTCGTGGTGTTCGACGCCGCCGAAGCGCCGGCCGATGCCGTCCGCCGGCTGCCGTTCACGACCTGGCTGCGGCTGCAGCGGATGGTCGAAGGGAGTCAGACCGCCTGTGTGCTGGTCGGGAGCGAGACCATGGCCAGGAGCTCCGCCGGCCTCACGTTGCGGTTAGGACTCGGCGCCCAGGGGTCAGGGCTCAGATTCAGCGCGCGTTTGTTCGACGGCATCGACATCGACGCGCGCGTCGTCCGCGCACGCGCGCGTGAACAAGAGGAGGCGTGCGTTGCCCTCAGCACCTCCGCCTAATTCGCCGAACCGGCCGAATCGGCGCAATCTGCATCACCCGGATAATCAGGCGAATCCGCAATCAGCAATCAGCAATCCGCAATCCGTGTACGCGTGTCTCTACCGACCGCCTGCGCCAGACGGATCCGACGAACGCCACCGCAGAGGATGCGACGATCGCAGCGCAGATCCTCTCTCGGCGGGCGCGGCGAACTCCGCGGTTGCTTCCCTGACCGCGATCGCGCAGGAATTTTCGCCGCGGTTCGAGCGGCACCGCGACGATCTGGTGTCGATCGACGTCAGCGGGCTGACGCGCCTGCTCGGGCCGGCGCAAACGATTGGCGAGGAGATGCGGCGCGACGCCGCCGGACGCGGCGTGCGCGTGCATGTCGCGGTCGCCGGCACGCGCATGGCGGCGATGCTGCTCGCGATCGCGCGCCCGGGGCTCACCATCGTCCCCCCCGGCGGAGAAGCCGAGGCGCTTGCGCCGCTCCCGCTCGGCATCCTCGAACAGGCGGGCGATGACGATCGCACGGAGCGTCCGCACAGCGTGCGGACAACTCCTGATCGAAAAGACGCTGCCGCCGTGGCGGTGTTGGCGTTCAAACGCTGGGGGCTCAAGACGCTGGGGGAGCTGGCGTCGCTGCCGGCGGCGGATCTCGTGTCGCGGCTCGGGCGGGAGGCGCGGGTGTGGCAGGCGATGGCGCGCGGCGAGGATCTGCGGCCGCTGGTGCCGATGCTCGAGGAGGAACGGTTCGAGGCGTCGCTCGATCTCGAGTGGCCGATTTCGGATCTGGAGCCGCTGTCGTTCGTGCTGACGCGGCTGCTCGAACCGCTGTCGACGCGGCTGGAGCGGCGCGATCGGGGGGCCGCGGTGCTGCACGTCCTGCTGCGCCTGGTCACGCGCGACCCTGCGACAGGCGCAGGGCGGGAGACCTGTGCGCGGCGGCTGGAGCTGCCGACGCCGATGCGCGACGTGCGCGCGCTGCGGACCCTGGCGCTGCTCGACCTCGAGGCCCATCCGGCGGAGGCGGCGATCGATCGCGTCACGATCGTCATCGATCCGACGCCGGGGCGCGTCATGCAGCACACGCTCTACACCCGGGCGCAGCCGACGCCGGAGCAGCTCTCGACGCTGCTCGCGCGGCTGGGCGCGCTGATGGGCGCCGACCGCTTCGGCGCCGCCGCGCTGGTCGACACCGATCGCCCAGGCGCGTTCGCGATGAAGCCGTTCGCCGTCGATCACCGCACCGGGAACCACCGCGGCGATCGCGCCCTGACTCCTGCGCCCTGCGTCGTGTCCGCGCTGCGCAGATGCCGTCAGCCGGTGGCGGCGCGCGTTGCGGTCGCCGCGGGACGGCCGGTGCGGGTCACCACCGATCGCCGCGGATTTCCGGGCGGCGCCGTGACCCACTGCGCCGGGCCGTGGCGCACGTCCGGGGAGTGGTGGACGGACGAAGAACAGTTACAAGTGAGAAGTGAGAAGTTACACGTGCACGTTCACAGTTCTGAGTTCACAGTTCTGAGGTCCGGCGCCGCAGGCGCCGGCCCCTGGAACCGGGACGAGTGGGACGTGTCGCTCAGCGACGGCGCGGTCTACCGCGTGTTTCGCGACCGCGATGCCGACCGCTGGTTCATCGACGCGATCGTCGACTGAACGTCGACAGAATCCACAATCCGCATTCCTCCCCGATGTACGTCGAACTCCACATGGCGTCGGCCTTCAGCTTTCTGCAGGGCGCGTCGCTGCCCGAAGCGCTCGTCGCACGCGCGGCGGCACTCGGCTATCCGGCGCTGGCGCTGCTCGATCGCGACGGCGTCTACGGCGCGCCGCGGTTTCACAAGGCGGCGAAGGCGGCAGGTCTCCGTCCGATCATCGGCGCGGAGCTGACCCTTCGGGAAGTTAGAACTCAGAAGTCAGAACTTAGAACTGCAAATTCAACTTCAACTTCTACTTCTACTTCGACTTCTCACTTCTCACTTCAAACTGCTAACTTTCTGCTCCCTGTCCTCTGCGAAAGCGCCGACGGCTACAGAAACCTCTGCCGCCTGATCACCCGCATGAAGCTGCGCGCGCCCAAGGGGGAAGGGGCGTTGACGCTCGAGGATCTCGACGGCTGCACCACCGGGCTCGTCGCGCTCGTCGGGCGCGCGGCGCTCGATGGCCGCCGCCACGGCATCGGCGGGCTGCTCGATCGGCTCGTCGGCATCTTCGGCCGCGGCCAGGTCTACGTCGAACTGCAGCGGCACCTGCGCCGCGACGAGGAGCGCGACAACGAGGCGCTCGTCAGCCTGGCGTCGGCGTTCCGCGTGCCGACGCTCGCGACCAACGGCGTCCGCTTCGACACTTCGTCGGCGCGGCCGCTGTTCGACGTCCTCACCTGCATTCACCATGGCACCGATCTGGTAACTGCCGGCCGGCGGCTCGCGCCCAATGCCGAGCGCTACCTGAAGGGGCCGGCCGAGATGGCCGCGCTGTTCGCGGATCATCCGGATGCCGTCGCCCGCACCGGCGAGCTCGCCGATCGCCTCCAGTACACGATGGCCGATCTCGGCTACCGCTTTCCCGAGTATCCGGTGCCGCCGGGCGAGACGCAGAGCTCGTTCCTGCGCCGCATCACCGACGTCGGCGCGCGCGAGCGCTACCGGCCGTATCACGACAAGGCACGCGCCCAGATCGCGCGCGAGCTCGATCTGATCGAGAAGCTCCAGCTCGCCGGCTATTTCCTGATCGTCTGGGACATCGTCAATTTCTGCCGGCAGCACGACATCCTCGTGCAGGGGCGCGGCTCGGCGGCCAACAGCGCCGTCTGCTACAGCCTCGGGATTACCGCGGTCGATCCGGTCGGGATGGACCTGCTGTTCGAGCGCTTCCTGTCGGAGGAGCGCGGCGAATGGCCCGACATCGATCTCGATCTGCCGAGCGGCGAGCGGCGCGAGCAGGTCATCCAGCACGTTTACGAAAAGTACGGCCGGCTCGGCGCGGCGATGACCGCCAACGTGATCACCTATCGCGGCCGCAGCGCGGCGCGCGAGGTCGGCAAGGCGCTCGGCTTCGCGCCGGCGCAGGTCGACCGCCTCGCCAAGATCATGAACAACTTCGAGTTCACCGACCCGGGGGACTCGCTGCCGCAGCAGATGGCGGCGGTCGGCCTCGACCTCAACACGTCGCGCGTCGGCCAGTTCGCGCGGCTGTGGCACGAGATGCAGGATCTGCCGCGCCACCTCGGCCAGCACTCCGGCGGCATGGTGATCTGCCAGGGGCAGCTCGACGCCTGCGTGCCGCTCGAAAACGCCAGCATGCCCGGACGCGTCGTCGTCCAATGGGACAAGGACGACTGCGCCGACATGGGGATCGTCAAGGTCGATCTCCTCGGCCTCGGGATGATGGCGGTGCTGCAGGATTCGTTCGCGCTCATCAACGGCGAACACGCAACCGCCGGCAGCGCCGAGAGCGGAGAGAAGTGTTTTTCCGCGAGCGCTGCGCGCTCCGCGGTTGGTTCCCGGGAGCAGATCGTCGATCTGGCGCATCTGCCGCAGGATCCGGCGGTCTACAAGATGCTGTGCGAGGCCGACACGATCGGCCTGTTCCAGGTCGAGTCGCGCGCCCAGATGGCGACGCTGCCGCGGCTCAAGCCGATGGTGTTCTACGACCTGGTCGTGCAGGTGGCGATCATCCGGCCGGGGCCGATCGTCGGCCAGATGGTCCATCCGTACTTGAACCGGCGCGCCGGCCGCGAGGCGGTGGTGTACGCGCACCCGTCGCTCGAGCCGATCCTGGCGCGCACGCTCGGCGTGCCGCTGTTCCAGGAGCAGCTGCTGCGGATGGCGATGGTCGCCGCCGGCTTCACCGGCGGCCAGGCCGAGGATCTGCGCCGCGCGATGGGGTTCAAGCGATCCGAGAAGCGGATGAAACAGATCGAAGTGCAGCTGCGCGAGGGGATGGCGCGCCAGGGCATTACCGGCGTCGCCGCGGAGCAGATCATCACCTCGATCGCCTCGTTCGCGCTCTACGGCTTTCCCGAGTCGCACGCCGCGAGCTTCGCGCTGCTCGCGTATGCCAGCGCGTATCTCAAGCTGCATTTCCCCGCGGCGTTCTACACCGCGCTGCTCAACAACCAGCCGATGGGGTTCTACCATCCCGCCACGCTCGTCAAGGACGCGCAGCGCCGCGGCGTCCGCTTCCATCCGGTCGACGTGCAGATCTCCAACTGGGAGTGCACCGTCGAACCCGACGGCGCGATCCGCCTCGGCCTGCGCTACGTCACCGGCCTCCGCGAACAGGCGGGGCGCGCTATCGCCAGTCGTCAATCGTCAGTCGTCAGTCAGCAGCCGTCAGGCGGCAATGATCAGCCGTCAGCCGGCAATCATCAATCCCATCAGCCATCAGCCATCAGCCATCAGCCATCGCCGGTCTGTCCGAAGTGCGGCTGCGACGACGAGTCGATGCTGGAATCGATCGATGCGGCGAAATGGTTCTGCAATAACTGCTCGCACGACTGGACGCCGCGCCGCCGCGCGCCGCGGTTCCGATCGATCGACGAGCTGGTCGCGCGCGCCGGCCTGCGCCGCGACGAGCTCGTGACCCTCGCGGACGTCGGCGCGCTCAACGGCTTCGGCTACGACCGCCGCTCCGCGTTATGGCAAGCCGAGCGCGCGATTCGACCGTCCGGCGATTTGTTCCGAGAAGAAGGAACCGCGCAGCCCGCAGAGTCCGCAGAGATTTATTTTGACGACGAAAACTCCGCGCTCTCTGCGGTTCCATCTGATCGTGAGTCACCGTGTCCATTGAAGCCGATGACCGAGGCCGAGCGCCTGGTGGCCGATTACGCCGGGATGGGGCTGACCGCCGGGCGCCATCCGATGGCGCTGCGGCGCGACGAGCTGGCGATGCGCGGCATCCTGCGCGCGGCCGATCTCCCGGCGGCGCGGCAGGGCCGCCGCGTCCGCGTCGCCGGCATGGTGATCACCCGCCAGCGTCCCGGCACGTCGAAGGGATTCGTGTTCCTCACGCTCGAGGACGAAACCGGCATCGCCAACATCATCGTCCGCCCCGATCTCTTCGCGCGCGATCGCCTCGTCATCGTCGAGGAGCCCTTCCTGATCGTGGACGGCGTGCTGCAAAGCCAGGACGGCGTCACCTCGATCCGCGCCGAACAGGTCCACGGCATGAAGGGGATCGACATCAACTTCGACGCCCATGATTTCTACTGAGGTGCGCGCCGAAGAGGTCGGCAGCGCCCTGCAAATCGGGGTGTTCACCGATCCCGAGACCGCGCGCGCCTGGTTGACGCGCAGCGGTGTGACCGTGCCGGTTCGCCGGCGTCTCCGCCGATCCCGTGCGCGATCCGGCGATCGCCTGTTTCACCGCGGAACGCCGGCGACCGAGCGCCGCGCGATCGTCGCGATCCTCCGCGATACCAGAAAGAACCTGCCGGCCAATTTCCGATAGCATGCGGGGATGACGCTCACCGACGTCGACCGCCAGCTGCCGAACGGATTTCATGACGCCTACCTCCTGCGCTTCGCCGTCGACTACGCCAAAGCGACCCTGTCGCTCGACCTGAACCTGTGGATCGGGACGCCGGACGGCCGCACGCAGGACGATCGCGAGCGCTACAAGCCGGGACGCATCCGCATCGGCGGCCTCGCCTGGTGCGTGATCGCGCCGCCCGACACGATTCTGCGGCCGAACCCGCGCGGCTTCCGCATCGACGCCGGTCCGGTTTCCGACCTCGAGACGCCGCCCACGCTGCCGGTGCCGCCCGCGGGCGTCTTTTCCTGGTGGTTCTTCGTCCAAGAGTGGAACACGTCCCTCTACGTCGCCGGCCAGTCGGCGTCGCTCGAGTGGAAATTCTGAGGGTCATATGCGAGCTCACATCATCGCCCGCGCCGCCGCGTTCGTCCTCATCGTCGCCGGGACATCGATCCTCGCCGCGCCGGAGCAGACCGCGCAGCCGGGTCAGATGACGCAGCCGCGGGTCTGGATCCAGAACCACGGCCGCGCCGAGGCGGTGCCGATTTCGATTCAGGAGGCGGCGCTCGACACGCCGCTGCGCGTCCGCGTCGTCAACCTGCAGGATCCGAAGGGGACCGACGGTCCGATCCAGGCGCGCCTGGTGCAGCAGTCGTGGGACTACCGCACGATTGTCGTTACCAATGGCCAGGATCCGGCCGCCGCGCTGACCGCGCCCGGTGCGGCCGGTTGGGAGGCGACCGGCGTCACGTTCGTGAGGCCGGACGGGATGACGCTGCTGTTGAAGCGGCCGCGCCTGCCGTAACCCGGCGCGCTATTCGATCGCGACGCTCGTCGCGCCACTCGCGATGTCGATGTCCTTGTGCAGGCGCTTGCCATCCGTGTAAACCGTCACCGTCCACGCGCCGGCGGGGACATCGGCGAACGTGAAGCGGCCGTCCGCATCGGCGAGCGCCGTGAACGGCGATGCGGCGGCAAACACCGACGCCGCCATCGCCGGATGAATGTCGCAGCCGACGCGATAAAACCCGTCGCGCTCGAAGGTGTAGGTGTACGACTCGCCGGTCGGAATCGCGACGTTGAACGCCGACGTCCGCGTCTCTTCGTGGCTGACGCGCACGTTGTGCAGGGTGTCGTCGCTGTTGCGGAACTCGACCGGGTAGCCGGTGCGCACGAGCAGCAGCTCGGGACCGAACATCAGCCCGGCCTGATCCATCACCGGCTTCTCGGCCGGCGGCGGAAACGTCCTCGTCGCTTTCGGCTCGAGGACGACGACCGCGGTGCTGCCGCCGTGGACGCGGCCGTCGACGCTGCCCATCGTCGCCGCCGACGATCCGGCTGCGGTGGCGGTGGCGGCCGGCGTGGGCGTCGCCGCCGCGGGCACAGGCCGCTCCGGCTTCGAGCACGCGGCTGCCGCCACGCAGATCGCGATCAGCGCGACGCGCGTCACGCGCCCGCCCTGGCCTGCTTGCTGTCGTAGCTCTCGCCGTAGATCGCCGGCACTTTCGACCCCATCGGCCGCAGGAACATCGTCAGCTGGCCGCGGTGATGGATCGAGTGATTCAGCCCGATCTGCAGAAAGTTGACCGCCGGCAACTTGAAGATGCCGCGGAAGTCGACGACGGTGACGAGGGCGTCCGCCGACAGCGTGGCGACGCGGTCGAGGTCGGCGGCCGCGGTTTCCGCATACCAGCGCGCGAGGGCCGCGGAGTTGTCGAGGTGCGCCGGCCGGCCGGTCGCCGTCATGTCGAATGCGCCAGTGACCACAAAATCGAGAAACCGATGCTCGGCGCCGGCGATATGCCAGGCGAGATCGAGGGCGGTCATGCCGACCGGGTCGATCTTGAAATCCCCTTTGTCGAGCGGAATGGCTTCGATGACGCGCTGCGTCAGCGGCTGTTCGGACCTGTAGGATCGGACGGCGCTGTCGCGCAGCACAAGCGCGTGGTCGGGTGGCAAAGGCATACGGAATTGTACACACGTATCATGCGCTATGCCCGAATGGACGGTCGACGCCGACGAAGCCGGGTTGCGGCTGGACAAATACCTGGCCGCGCCGGATCGCGCCGGCTCGAGGCCGAAGGCCGCGATGGCGCTCGAGCGCGGCAAGGTCTTCGTCAACGATCGCGAGATGACGCTGGCCGATGCCGCCGCGCGCGTCGCCGCCGGCGACCTCGTCCGGTTGTGGGCGGATCGGCCCGGCAGCGCGAAGCGCCGATCGTCGCTCGGCGCCGAACACGACCTGCCGATCGTCTACGAGGACGACACGGTGATCGTGCTGAACAAGCCTGCGGGGCTGTTGGCGGTGCCGCTGCCGCTCCAGCGCCGCAATGACGCGCGTTCGGTGTTCGAGGATCTGAAGATCTATCTGAGCCGCCGCGGCCGCCGCCGCCCCTTCGTCGTCCATCGCATCGATCGCGACACGTCCGGGCTCGTGCTGTTCGCGAAGTCCGAGCCGGCGCAGCTCACGCTCAAAGAGCAGTTCAAGCGCCACCTGCCGGAGCGCGTCTATCAGGCGGTGGTGTACGGCGCGCCGTCGCCGGCGTCCGGGACGTGGCGGGATCATCTCGTCTGGGATCTCAAGGCGCTGATTCAGAAAGAGACGTCGCCGCGCGACCCGCGCGGCAAGGAAGCGATCACCCATTACCGCGTGCTCCAGCCGCTCGCGGGCGCGTCGCTGATCGAAGTGAAACTGGTGACCGGCAAGCGCAACCAGATCCGCATCCAGGCGCGGCTGCGGGGGCACACGCTGGTGGGGGAAGTCCGCTACATTTACGGGCCGGACGAACTCCGGCCGATCGCGTTTCCGCGCCAGGCGCTCCACGCCCACCGGCTGACCTTCACCCATCCGGCCGACGGCCGCGAGATGGCGTTCGAGCTGCCGCTGCCGGAGGACATGGCGGACCTGGTCGCGCGTCTTACCGCGCGCCCGTCGCGCGAGCGGTCCCCGCGGTGAACTTGTAGACGGTGCCCCCCTTCATCACGAAGGCGACGCGGGTCAGCGCGGTGATGTCGGTCAGCGGATCGCCGTCGAGCGCGACGATGTCGGCGTCGTAGCCGGCGGCCAGGGTGCCGATCGTCTTGTCGAGCCGCAGCGACTTCGCCGCCATCGACGTCGCCGAGATGATCGCGTCCATCGGCTTCTGGCCCCCCTGGCGGACACGCTCGACGAGCTCGTCGGCGTTGTGGCCGTGCGCGCCGGCGACCGCATCGGTCCCCATCACCATCTTCAGCCCGGGCGTGGCGACCGCCTTCTGGATCATCGTCTTGTTCAGGCCGAGCCCTTTTTCCATGTAGGCGAAGCCTTCGTCGTTGTAGTTGCCGATGCCGTTGTACTTGTCGCGGTTCTTCAGGTAGTTCTGGAGCACGACGCCGACGTTGGGATCGAAGTAGACCCCCTTGTCGGCCATCAGCTTGAGCACTTCGTCGGTCGCGAACACGCCGTGCTCGATCTGCTGGCAGCCGGCGTTCACCGACGCCTTGATCGACTCGGGGCTGTGCGCGTGGACCATCGTGCGCATCCCTTGCGCGTTCGCCTCGCCGCACACCGCGACCAGCTGTTCGTCGGTCATCGTCTGCTTGCCGCCGTCGCGGATGCTCGCCGACGCGAAGATCTTGACGACGTCGGCGCCGTCCGCTTTCAGCTGGCGGACCTTCTGGCGGAGCTCGTCGCCGGTGCCGCTGCGCTCGTTGATCTGGCGGATCGAGGTCAGGATGCGCGGGCCGGGGAAGACGCCGCGCGCGATGCCGTCGCGGAGATCGACGTCGTTTGCCTGGCCGGGACTCTGGATCGTGGTGAAGCCGGCGAGCATTGTGACGTAGGCGTTCTCGGCGCTGTAAAGAATCTCTTGCGCCGGCGTGCCCGGGCGCGCGGCGTAGCGGCCGTCCTTGTCGAAGTGCCAGCCGACGTGGGCGTGGACGTCAATCATGCCGGGCAGCACGGTGAGTTGTCCGAGCTCGTAGGTGGCGTTCGCCGCATTTCCGGTTTCGATCGACGTGATTTTGGATCCCTGGACGACGACCGTCGCATTCCTGAGCGTCTTGCCCGTACCGTCGAGCACGGTGGCGGCATGAATCCGGACGGTCTGGTTCTGCGCCAGCAGTGCGGGCGCGGTCAGCAACATGGCAAACAAAGCGACCTTCAACGTCATGGCGCGCATTATAATCCTCGACACATTCGCGCCATGCTGAAACCTGCCGTCGCCGCTCTGCTCGTGGCCGGAGCCGTCGCCCTCGCGCCGGATGCGCGCCCACAGGATTGGCCGTTCTACGGCGGCGATCAGGGCGGCATGAAATATTCGCCCCTGACCGACGTCAACGCCGCCACGGTGTCGCGGCTCACGGTCGCGTGGGAGTGGTCGCCGAAAGAGAAGGCGCTGCCGGCGTTCGGCACGCGCCCGGGAAATTTCCAGGCCACGCCGCTGATGATCGACAACGTGCTCTATCTGAGCACGCCGTACAACCGCGTGGTCGCGCTCGACGCCGACACCGGCGCGCAACGGTGGGCGTTCGACCCGAAGGCCTACGAAGACGGCCAGCCGCCGAACGGCACCGGGTTCGTCCATCGCGGCGTCGCCGCGTGGCGCGACAGCGCGGATGGCAACCGGCTGCGCATCTTCATCAACAGCCGCTATCACCTGATCTGCCTCGACGCCGCCACCGGCCACCTCGTCGATGCGTTCGGCACGCACGGCGTGTTCGACTTGAGCAAAGGGCTGGTGTGGGAGATCAACAAGACGCACTACACCAACACGTCGCCGCCGATCGTCTACAAGGATCTCGTGATCCTCGGAAACGGCGTCGGCGATCGGCTGGTCTATCGCAACGATCCGCCGGGGGACATCCGCGCCTTCGACGCGCACACCGGCAGGCAGGTCTGGTCGTTCCGGCCGATTCCGCAACCGGGCGAATTCGGCAACGACACCTGGGGCGCCGATTCGTGGAGCTATACGGGCCACACCAACGCGTGGGCGCCGATGACGCTCGACGCCGCGCGCGGTCTGGTCTACGTGCCGCTCGGCACGCCGAGCAACGACTTCTACGGCGGCCGCCGGCCGGGGGCCAACGTGTTCGCCGAATCGCTCGTGTGCCTCGATGCCGTCACCGGCGTGCGCAAATGGCACGCGCAGCTCGTGCATCACGGTCTCTGGGATTACGACAACCCGTCCCCGCCGAACCTCGTCACCATTCGGGTCGGCGGCCGCACGATCGATGCGGTCGTGCAGCTGACGAAGCAAGGGTTCGCCTTCGTCTTCGATCGTGTCACCGGCACCCCGGTGTGGCCGATTGAAGAGCGGGCCGTGCCGGCGAGCGACGTCGCCGGCGAGCGGGCCTGGCCGACGCAGCCGTTCCCGACGAAGCCGCCGGCCATCTCCGAACAGGGCGTCACGCTGGACGATGCGATCGACTGGACGCCGGCGCTGAAGGCGGCGGCGCAGAAGGAGCTCGCGAAATACCGCATCGGTCCGGTGTTCACGCCGCCGAGTGTCCAGGGCACGGTGCAGCGGCCGGGGTTGATCGGCGGTGCGAACTGGGGCGGCGGCGCCTTCGATCCGTCGAGCGGCCTGCTGTTCGTGAAGACGTCGAACCAGGCGAACATCGCGCGGGTCGGCACGCCGGACACGTCCGCCGCGAATCCGCGCGCGGCAGAAGTGGACGCCGAGCTCACGCGCGTCGGCGACACCAATGCCGAGTTCATGGACGGCCTGCCGCTGCTCAAGCCGCCGTACGGGCACCTCGTGGCCATCGACCTGAATCGCGGCACCATCAAATGGCGCGTGCCGTTCGGCGACACGCCGTCGCTGCGCCGCCATCCGTCGCTCGCGGGCGTCGCGCTGCCGGCCGCGCTCGGCGCCGCCGGCGCGCCCGGCGTGATCACGACCGCCGGCGGTCTCGTCATCGGCGGCGGGGGAGATCTCGCGCTGCACGCGATCGACGGCGCGACCGGTGCCGAAGTCTGGCACGCCGCGCTGCCGCGTCGCGTCAACGGCACACCGATGACCTATCGATCGAGCGGCGGACGGCAGTTCGTCGTCGTCGCCACCGGCAGCGGAGACGATGCGGCGCTCGTGGCGTTCGCGTTGGATACGAACGTTCATACTGGAGGAAGACAGTGATCGCGGCACTCATATTCGCATTGGCAGCGTCGGTCTCGGGGATCGTCCATGACAGCAGCGGCGGTGTCGTGTCGGGGGCGGCGGTGGTGGTGCGCGCCGGCTCGGGCGCGGACGTCCGTGTGACCACCGGCCCCGATGGCCGCTTCGCGGTCGAGACGGCGGCGACCGGCACCGTCACCGTCACGGTGCTCGCCGGCGGCTTCGCCGAGAAGGTGGAGCGCGTCACCGACCCGTCGCGGCCGCTCGACATCACGCTGGCACCGGCCGGCCTGCTGGAAACCGTGACGGTCACGCCGGGACGCAGCGAGCAGCGGCTCGGCGACGTCCCGGCGAGCGTCAGCGTCATGACGAGCGCCGAGATTCGCCAGTCGCCGGCGGTGGTGGCTGACGATGTCCTGCGCCAGATCCCGACGTTCAGCCTCTTCCGCCGCACCAGCAGCCTCTCGTCGCACCCGACCGCCCAAGGCGTATCGCTGCGCGGCATCGGGCCGAGCGGCGTCAGCCGGACGCTGGTCCTCGTCGACGGCACGCCGTTCAACGATCCCTTCGGCGGCTGGGTCTACTGGACGCGCGTCCCGCTCGAGAGCGTCGATCGCATCGAGGTCGTCGACGGCTCGAGCTCGAGCCTCTACGGCAACTACGCGATGGGCGGCGTGATCAACATCGTCAGCGCACATCCGGCGCGGCGGTCGTTCGACTTCAAGCCGCAGTACGGCAATCATCAGAGCCCGAAGGTCGATTACACCGCGAGCGACGTGTGGGGCAAGCTCGGGATAACCACCGACGGCAGCATCTTCGACACCGATGGCTTCCCGATCGTGACGTCGAGCGAGCGAGGGCTGATCGACATCAACGCCACCGTCAAGTTCCGCAATTTCAACGGCAAGATGGAATTCACCCCGACCGATCGCGTCAGCGTGTTCGCGCGCGCCGGCTATTTCGGCGAGGACCGCGTCAACGGCAAGGTCGGCGAGGTCAACGACACCCGCTGGAAGTCGGCGAGCGGCGGCCTTCGGCTGCGGCTGCCGGACGAAAGCGATCTCCAGGCCAGCGTCTACTCCGACTTCGAGAACTTCCACAGCACGTTCCTCGCGGTCACCGCGCCATCGGCGACCGTCGCGGCGCGCAGCATCGTCCGGCTCACCGTCGACCAGCAGGTGCCGACGACCGGCGTCGGCGGCATGGTGCAATGGGCGAAGGCGCTCGGGGCCAAGAACTATCTCAGCGCCGGCACCGACTGGCACTACGTCGACGGCGACAGCGACGAGGCGTCGTTCAACGCCGCGCCCGGCGTCGTGACGCCGCCGACGCAGAACGCGATTCTCGCGTTCAACCGCGTGTCGGGCGGCACGCAGAACAGCATGGGGGCCTTCGTCCAGGACATCCTGACGCCGCTGCCGAAGCTGTCGATGACGCTCAGCGCGCGGCTCGATCACTGGCGCAACTACGACGCGCACAACCTCGAAACGCCGGTGATCGCGGGTACGGTCGTCAACAATGTGCCGTCGTGCGGCGTCTCCGCCGGCGTACCGCCTGCCTGCCTGCCGGATCGGACGGACACGGTCGTCAGCCCGCGCGCCGCGGCGCGGTATCAGCTCACCGATTGGATCAGCGTGTGGGGCGACCTCGGCACCGGGTTCCGCGCGCCGACGCTGAACGAGCTGTATCGCCAGTTCCGCGTCGGCACCGTGCTGACGACGGCCAACGCGAACCTCGGACCCGAGCGGCTCGTCGGCGGCGAAGCGGGCGTCAGCCTGGCGCCGACGCGCGACGTCACCCTGCGCTTCACCTGGTACGACAACCGCGTGACCAACCCGGTGTCGAACGTGACGCTGACGACGGTCGGCGCCACCGTCACGCAGCAGCGGCAGAACCTCGGCGCGACGCGAATCCAGGGGCTGCAGAGCGACGCCGAATATCGCGTCGGATCGTTCCTGCGGTTCGCGGCAGGATACCTCTACAACGACGCGAAAGTCACCGACGGCGGCGCCGCGAACGCGAGCCTGGTCGGCAAGTTCCTGCCGCAGGTGCCGAAGCACCGCGGTTCCGTCCGCGCCGCCTACTTCAACCCGAAGTTCGCCAGCGTCGCGTTCTCGGTCCAGTTCTTCGGCGCGCAGTTCGACGACGACCAGAACGTCCGCGCCGTGCCCGCTGCGGCGCTCGCCGAGCTCGGCTACTCCGTGTCGGCGACCCCGGGGCTGCCCGGCTACACCGTCGCCGATCTCTCGGTGTCGCGCACCTTCGGGAGGTATCTCGAAGCATTCGCCGGCGTCCAGAACCTCTTCGACCAGGCCTACATCGTCGGCACCCTGCCGACGACGATCGGCTCGCCGCGGCTGGTCAACGGGGGCGTGAGGGTGCGCTTCTCGGGCCGATGAGAAGGAACCGCCGAGATCTTCGCGCTTTCATCTTCCGGGTGTGTCGGTCGGCTTCGGTTTGGGCTGTCTGGTGATGACGCCGGAATCGATCGTTTTCCCGGTTCGTGTGATGACCTGGAAGAACAGTTCGTCCTTGTCGACTTCGTTCAGCATGAACGTCTGATCCTGATCGTAGCCGGCGGCGGTGATCGCCGACTTCTTCAGATCGCCGTCGCGCAGCTGGCCGGCCGAGCCCGAGACGAAGTAGTAGATCCCTTTCTGCGGCTTGACCCGTTCGTAAATGTGATCGTGGCCGGAGTAGACGACGTTGACGCCGTACTTCACGAACAGCGGCTCGAGCGTGACGCGCAGATCGACTTCCGACCCGTGGCGGCCGCCGCTCGAATAGAGCGGATGGTGGAAGTAGGCGATCTTCCAGTCGTCGCGCGCGTTCTTCAGCTCGGTGTCGATCCACTGCAGCTGCTTCGGATCCATGTAGTCGCTGTCGAGGACGAAGAACTTCACGTTCTTCTTCGCGTAGGCGTAGTAGCGCTCGCCGTTCATGTTCCACGGCTTGTAGAAGCGGTTGGTCTGGTTGTCGTGGTTGCCCAACGCCGCGTAGAATTTGACGCCCGCGTCGAGCAGCGGCTTGTACGGGCTCTCGAACTTGGTGACGAAGTCCTGCGGCCGCTGGCTGCCGTACATGTTGTCGCCCAGCATGATGACCATGTCGAAGGGGAACTTGGCGCGCCAGCTATTCATCTGCGCCGCGACCTCGTACTCCGCCTTGTCGCCGGTGCCGTTGTCGCCGATGGCGGCGAATTTGAGCGAGTCCTTGCGGTTCGGCACGCCGGCGGCGGCGGCCGGCGCAGCTGGCGCGTTCTGCGCCGTTTGCGCGGTGCCGGTCGGAGCAGACGCGGCGATCGTGAGGCCGAGAAGAACGCTCGCAAGCAGGCGGCGCATCGGTTATCGTCCCACCGTCGGCACCGCTTCGTGCAGCACGTCGACGATCAAGTTCGCTTTCGTGTCGCGCAGGATCAGATCGCGCCCCATGAACCGGTATTCGAGCCCGTCGGGGAGACGCTGCAGCCGGTTGAGAATCAGCGGCGGCACCGTGGCCAGGGCGGCGGTCTCCGGATAGTCGGCATTGACCCGCGCCGCGTTCTTTTTCGGGACCTCCTGCATCGCGGCGAAGGCGTCGCGGACCGAACGGTTGTGAGCGTCCTCCTTGATGATGTGCCTGAATTGTTCCGATGCACCGTTGAAGATGTCCCCCGGTTTGGCATCGGCTCGCGCGGCGCGGATGCCGGTCGCCAGACTGGTAATGTGCTGCTTGATCTTCTCGGGGTCGTTCGTCTCTTTCTGCGACGCGAGTGTGCCCTCGACTTTCTTCTGGAGCGAGAGATACGAGGTCACACGCTTCGAGAAACCGGCCAGCGCCTCGGCCTGCGGGTTGACGCGCTCCTGGCCGGCAGCGGCGATCATACACATGAGCTGGACGGCAGAGATGGCCGCCAGTTTGCTGGACAGGGATAAGGTCATGAGTGGAAGCGCTTCAAGTCCCGTGCCCTTGCATGTTGAGGCGCAATGACCCGTATGAAACTGGCCTTATGAAACTGATTGTGCAGCCGGACGCCGGCATTGCCCCGACCGTGACCGCCATCAAGCAGGCCAAGAAGAGCATCGACATCCTCATCTTCCGGCTCGATCGGTTTGAAATTGCCCATGCGCTCGCCGCCGCCGTCGCCCGCGGCGTCCGGGTCCGGGCGCTCACCGCGCACACCAACCGCGGCGGCACCAAGAGCCTGCGCAAGCTCGAGATGTCGCTGCTCGAAGCCGGCGTGACCGTCTCGCGCACCGCCGACGACCTGGTGCGCTATCACGGCAAGATGATGATCGTCGACAACAAGTTCCTGCACGTCTACGGCTTCAATTTCACCGGCCTCGACATCGCCAAGAGCCGCAGCTTCGGCGTGATCAGCAAGAACGAGAAACTGATCAACGAGGCGAACCGGCTGTTCACCGCCGACTTCGATCGCCTGCCGTACTCCTCCGGCTACGAGCGCTTCGTCGTCAGCCCCGACAACGCGCGCGAGCGCCTCGCGCGCTTCATCGAAGGTGCGCGCAAGCAGCTGTTGGTCTACGATCCGCAGGCGACCGACGACGCGATGCTGCGGCTGATCACGGAGCGGGTCAAGGCCGGCGTCGACGTGCGGATCATCGGGCGGCTCGAGGCGAAGTGGGCCGGCGCCATCAAGAACGAGCGCTATCCGGGCAAGCGCCTCCACATCCGCGCCATCATCCGCGACGGCAAGCGCGCCTTCCTCGGCAGCCAGAGCCTGCGCCGGCTCGAGCTCGAAAAGCGGCGCGAGGTCGGCGTCATCGTGACCGACGAAATCGTCGTCAAGCAGATGGAAGAGGTGTTCGAGAAGGACTGGCTGCTGACGCCGAGCGGCAAGAAGAAGCGGAAGAAGGAGGAGAAGGCGGAGAAAAAGGAACTGAAGCTCGCGAAGGCCTCGTAGTCGTCGCTCGTTCGTCGTGAGTCTCAGTCGTGGCTGACGACCGACGACTGGTGACTGACGACCGCTTGCGGCGAGCGCCAGAAGTCCATCGTCGACACGCGGTGGACGCAGCCGACCGTGCAGTACGGCGCGCACGACTTGGGCGTCGAAAACTCGCGGCGGATGTCGGCGATCGTGTACGACTCGAGCGGCACGCCGGGATAGCCGCGCTGCTGCGAGCAGTAGTGGACCAGCCCCTCCTCGCAGATATACAGGTAGCGCGCGCCGGCGCGGCAGCGCCACTCGTTCGGCTGGCCGTCGGCCAGGTTGTCCTGGAAGCTGCGGATCCCGGAATACAGATTCTTCAGCACCTGCCCGGCGCCGCTGATCGCGGTCGAGACCTCGTCGAAGACCTTGCGCTCGAGCGGCGCGAGCGGCTTCAGCCGTCCCGACCCGTCGTGGATGATGCCGATCGAGGTCGAGAACCCGAGCTCCCGCGCGCGCGTGTTGATCGTGCGGGCGTCTTCCGGGTTCTTGATCCCGCCGCCGAGCACCGAGTTGATGTTGACGTCGAACGTCGCGTGGTCGTGCAGGTGCTGCAGCTTTTTGTCGAGCAGCCGCAGGCTCTTCTTCGAGACCTCGTCCGGTTCGAGATTGTCGATGCTGATCTGCAGGAAGTCGAGGCCGGCGGCATTGAGCTCCTCGATCCGCTTGGGCACGAGGAAGTAGCCGTTGGTGATGAGGCCGGCCATCATGCCGCGGCTGCGGATCCGGCGGATCAGCACGTCGAGATCCGGGTGGAGCATCGGCTCACCGCCGCTGAACGCCACCACCGACGTGCCGAGGTCCGCGAGTTTGTCGATCCGGCTGAGCATCGCCTCGGTCGGAACCGGCGGCGAGACTTTGTCGTATTCGTTGCAGTAGCCGCAGTCGATGTTGCACTTGCGGATCGGCACGATCTGGACGAGCAGCGGGTGGGCCGTATGGACGAGCCCGCGCGCAAACTCCCGTAGCGACCGCGCTTTACGGCTGACGCTGCTCAGGGACAAGCGTGAATTATAACATCAGGCCGCGGAAGGCTCGGCCGGACGCATCCGCCGCAGCCGGTCGCCGATTTTCAGCGACCCGGTGAACAGCGATCCGACGGGAATGAAGCCCAGGACGTGGTGACGCGCGACCGCGGCGAGTCCGGCCGACGCGATGCAGCCGCAGTTGGCGCAATCGGGCGCGCCGCCGAACTGGCACGGCGTGATCTTGGTCGTCAGGTCCGCCGAAATCGTCGTCGTGGTCCGTGCGAAGACGCACTCATCAGGTGAGGACGGTGGATGCGCGTACGCGTCGATCAGCCCCTTCGGCATCGTCAGCTTCGGATAGCGCTGCCGCAGCGCGAGCAGATCGGCAATGACCTTCTCGCGATCCGCCGGCAGCAGCCGCTCGTCCGACACTTCGCCGAGCTGCGGCGTATAAAGGCTGATCCAGATCTTTTCGACCGGCTTCCGCGCCGACCAGACCTGCAGGAACTCCTCGATGTAGCCTTGACGGTTCACCTGCTGGCGCGTGACGGTGCAGTGGACGGTGATCGAGTGCCCCTCGATGTGCTTGAGGATGCGATCGTAAGTCGCCGGCGTGCGGCGGACGTCGTGCTCCGGCTGCAGGCCGTCGATCGAGACGACGATCGAGAGCCGCGGGATGCCGCGAAGCGCCGCCGGGATCTCGCGCACGGCGCTGGTCACCAGCTGTACGTGGATGCCGCGCTTCGAGAGCAGCGGGATGATCGTCGTCAGCTCGCGATGCCGCACCAGCGGTTCGCCGCCGACGATGGAGACGTGCAGTGGGCGATGACGATCGACGAGCGCCATCACGCCGTCGATCAGTTCCTCACCTTTGAAATCGCGAACCTGCCGAAGCGTCAGATCGCCGCCGAGATGATCGTCGCCGTAGGCGTAGCAGCCGGGACACCGGAGCGGACACTCGCGTGTGATTTCGATCGAAAGGGCGGGAACGTAACCCGTGAGGATGCGACCCCAGGCAGGAATAATCCATTCCATGTCTCAACTATAGCAGCGGTCTGGTAGCATTCCAGCCGAGGTGGATGCGCGATGAAACGACGCACGCTCTTGCAGCTGATTGCCGCGGCGCCGATGGCCGTACCATTTCGCGACGTTCTGTTGTTCGCGCAGCCGCGAGACCTGACACCAGCCGCCATTGCTGCGCTCCATGACATCGCGCCGACGGTGCTGCCGGCGATGCGTGGCGACAGCGTGCGCGCCGTGACGGACAAATTTGTCGCGTGGGTGCGCGGATATCGTGAAGGCATCGCGCTCGCGCACGGCTACGGTCATCCGCGCCTGCAGAAATCGGGGCCGTCGCCCGCGCCTGCGTATGTCGCGCAGCTCGCCGCGCTCGAGGGTGAGGCCAGGGCCCGCGGCGCGGCGTGGTCTGCGCTCGACCTCGAGACGCGACGGACGCTGCTGGATGCGTCGTTCGCAACAGCCGGAGTGCGCGCGCTGCCGCCGCGACCCGTCGGCCAGCACGTCATCGCCGATCTGATGGCGTTCTATTTCCGCAGCAGCGAAGCGAACGACGATTGCTATCACGCCCTGATCAACCGCGAAGTGTGCCGCCCGATCGCGATCACGACGAAACGGCCGGAGGCACTCACGAAGATGTAACCGCCGAGACCGCTGAGACCGCAACGAAGGTGTGCTCTGCGGTCTTCGCGTGCTCCGCGGTAATACAACACCAATATGGCTGTTCACGAAAGCGACATCTGCATTATCGGCGGCGGCATCACATCCGCGATGCTCGCCGAGCGATTGTCCGAGCTTCGCCCAGGCGTCCGGATCGCCGTCGTCGAAGCGGGACGCTCGATCTTCGACGCGCAGAACCGCGGCCGCTACCGCCAGCGGGCGATCGACTACGGCGAGCACCCCTGGCCGGGCGACTACATCGAGGATCAGCAGGGCACCGGCAACATCTCGATGACGATGGCCGTCGGCGGCCTGGCGCTGCATTGGGGCGGCGCATGCAACCGCTTCTCCGAGGAAGATCTGCGTCTGAAGTCAATGTTCGGTCTCGCGACCGACTGGCCGCTCGAGTGGCAGGAGCTCGAGCGCTATTACTGTGAAGCGGAGCGGCGCCTGAACGTCAGCGGCGAGCCGAGCCCGCATCCGGAAGATCGGCGCACCGAACCGTATCCGCAAGGGCCGATTCCGCTCTCCTACAACCTGCAGACGCTGAAGTCGTGGGCCGAGCAGAGCGGCATTCCCTTTTCACCGCTGCCGATGGCGCGCAACCTGACGCCGTTCGGTGGCCGCGGCGGCTGCTGCGTCTACGACACATGCGGTGAGGTCTGTCCGTCGGGGGCGCGCTACTCGCCGGACTTCACCTTCAAGCAGCTGATCACGCCGAAGAGGATCGTGCTGCACGATCAGACGCTCGTCCGCCGGCTGGTCGTCGACGATACGCGTGGCACGATCGTCGCCGCACAGGCGGTGCATCCGGATCGGCCGAACGATGCAATCGAGTTCCGAGCCAAAACGTTCGTGATTGCGTCCGGCTACTGCTGGAGCTCGCACCTGCTGTTGCTGTCCGCGAGCACGCGGTTTCCGAACGGGCTCGCCAATCGGTCGGGGCTGGTCGGGCGCTACATGAACGGGCACCGGTTCATCCAGGCGACCGCGAACATCGATGACCAGACCTTCCCCGGCCAGAACATGACGCACAGCCTGATCTCGCGGCAGTACTTTCGCTGCGCGACCGACAGGCCGTTTGTCCGGCACGACACCCGCGTCTGGGAGAGCTCCGCCGGACGAGATCCGCGGCTGCGCGCCGCCGACGGCAGGCTGCTGCTCGGCGACGAGCTGATGGCCGATTGGCGCGCAAGGACGAAGGGCAGTTCGGTGCGCCTGCGCGCGTACGTCGACGTCCATCCGTCAGCGGACAGCCGGCTGACGCTCGATCCGGCGAAGAAGAATCGCTACGGCGATCCAATGCCGAAGATCGAACACCACGTCGAAGCTGCGACGTTATCGAGAGAAGCCGCGACGAAAGCGCACGTGCTCGACGTTTTCACCACCCTCGCGAGGGCCAGCAACGGCCGCATCGTCAACACCAGCGAAGGGGACTACCTCGATCATCCGGGCGGCGGCTGCCGCATGGGCGGCGACCCGGCGACCAGCGTCTGCGACAGCTTCGGCCGCACACACGACCACGAGAACCTGTTCGTGGTCGGCGCGCCGACCACGCCGACCGGCGGCTGCACAAATGGAACGCTCACGTTCGTGGCGCTCAC
This sequence comes from Acidobacteriota bacterium, assembly GCA_025463215.1. Taxonomy (GTDB): domain Bacteria; phylum Acidobacteriota; class Vicinamibacteria; order Vicinamibacterales; family CAVVIG01; genus CAVQFC01. Next base: position 46,911 of record JAOBWF010000325.1, read on the forward strand.
GCTTCGCTCCGCTCAGGAGATCGCGAGGGGGTGACGGAATTGCTGATTGCAAATTGCCAATTGCAAATTTATTTAGCAATTAGCAATTTGCAATGATCGCGGTTCTACTTGGCTGCGGTGAACATGATTTCGACCGCCGCATCAGCGCCCATCAGCCCGGCGCCGACTGTCGCTCTCGCCGGGAAGTCCTTGCCGAACGCTTCGCGATACGCCGTGTTCATGTCGTTGAACTTGGTCAGGTCCGGCAGGTAGACGACGCCGTCGACGACGTCCTTCCAGTCGAAGCCGGCGCCCTTCAGCGTCCGACCGATGCGCGCCATCGCCTCGGCGGCCTGCGCCTTGACATCGCCTTTGTTATCCGCGGTGTTGCCGAGCACGCCCGATACATAGAGGCGGTTGCCGGCGCGGATGGCCGCGCTCAGGTTGGGGTTCCTCGCGCCCGCGGTGCCATCGGCATTCGGCGTGGTGAGCGCCGTGCGGTTCGACGATTTCACCGCGACCATCGTGATCTCGACGCTGTAGTCGGGGGACGTGAGAAGGGCCTTGACGGTGGCGCGCGCCGGGGGGTCGCTCGGGAAATAGGTCTGGTAGACCTTGTTCATGTCCTGGAACGCCGCCTGATCGGAAATGTAGATGCGCGAGGCCACGACGTCGCCGTAGTTGAACCCGGCGGCCTTCAGCACCGCGGCGCCGTTGTCGAGGACCGCCTTGGTCTGCGCGGTCATGTCGCCTTTGATCGGCGTGTTGTCCTTGCCGTTGCGCGCGATCAGCCCCGAGAGGAACAGCGTGTTGCCGCTCTTGATGGCGTAGCTGTACGGGTTCGGCGATCCGGCCCACTCGCTCGGGTTGACGACGACGCGCTCGCCGCCGTCGGCGACGGCGACCACCGCGATCTCGACCAGCCCCTGGTTGAGCAGCGGCACCATCACCGTCGTCCGCGCCGGCGGATCCTTGGTGAAGTAGCCGCGGTAAATCTCGTTCATTCCGGCGAAGTCCGACTGGTTCTTCAAGTAGACGGTGACGCTCGCCGCGTTGGCGAGGCTGGAGCCCGCGGTCTTGAGCGTGGCGCTGATCGTGTCCAGCACCTGCTTGGTCTGCGCTTTGACGTCGCCGGTGCTGCCGAGCGTGCCGGAGACGTAGATCAGACCGTCGGCTTTGACCGCGGCGCTGAACGGCATCGCCGGGTTGGCACCGGGGAAGACTTGCTTCGAGGAGGACTGGGCAAAGGTCATGGACACCGCCGCAAGGGAAAGGGCGAGGATGGCAAACAGGCGCATGGATGGCTCCTTCAGAAGGCGCCATTCTATCCGACGAGGCGCACCTTTACCGCCAGGGTCCAGTCGAATTCGGCGAGGCGATCGCGCCCCAGCCGCTCGACCTCGCGGCGGGCGGCCGCGGCGTCGTCGAGCAGCGCCTGGACGTCGACGCGCTGACAGACCGGCGCGAACGGCCGGAGATAGTTCGGTCCACGCGTCAGCATGTAGATCGTGCCGTGGTGATTCAACTTGCGGAGGTGATGGAACGCGACGCCGATCTGAAGGATGCCCTGATACAGATAGCGGATGTCGCGCTGTTCCGCGCGCCACAGCAGTTCGAGGGTCTCGTGCTGCTTGAAGTACTCGCCGCGGTTGAATTGGGCGATGCCCTCGAGCAGCGCGGACGGAGGCGATTCAGCGCACGACATGAGGTAATGTTAAAGACAATGATCGAAAAGCGGCGATCGAAGATTCAGGGCTGGGGCGTCTACGCGACGCAGGCGATCAACAAGAACACGCGGATCATCGACTACGCGGGCGAGAAGATCTCCAACCAGGAGAGCCTCAAGCGCGAGCAGCGCTACATCAAGAACGGCCATATCTGGTGCTTCAAGCTGACCAACCGGACGGTGATTGACGCCGGTGTCGGCGGCAACGACGCCCGGTTCATCAACCACGCGTGCAGGCCGAACTGCTACATCCACATCTACGGCGGCACGATCTGGATCCGCGCCGCGCGCCGGATTCGCAAGGGTGAAGAGCTGACCTATCACTACAACACCGACGGCGAAGGGCTGATCAAGTGCCGCTGCCGTCCCGGGTGTCAGCACCTGATTTGATTCCGCAGCACGTCTTTTACCTGCACGGCTTTGCCTCGTCGCCGCAGTCGACGAAGGTCGGCTACTTCCGCGACCATCTGCGGCAGCACGGCATCGACGTGCAGTGCCCCGACTTCAACCAGCCGGACTTCTCGACGCTGACGATCACGCGGATGCTCGATCAGCTCGGGGCGGATCTGGCACGCCTGGACGGCGAGCCTGCGACACTGTTCGGATCGAGTCTGGGCGGCACCCTCGCGGTTCTGGCGGCCGATCGCTTTGGCGCGCAGATCGATCGGCTGGTGCTGATGGCGCCCGCCGTGATGTTCGCCAAACCGGGACACCATCTGCTGCCGCCGGAAAAAGTGGAGGAGTGGCGCCGCCGCGGCACACTGCCAGTCTTTCACCACGCCGACCAGGCGGAGCGCGATCTGCGGTTCGCATTCTACGAGGACAGCCTCCGCTACGACGCCTTCCATGCCGCCGTTCGCCAGCCGACGATCATCTTCCAGGGCCTGCACGACGCGTCGGTCGATTACCGCACCGTCGAGGCGTTCGCCAAGACGCGTGGCAACGTCACGTTGTCGCTGCTGGACGATGACCATCAACTGATCGCCAGCCTGCCGCGCATGTGGACCGACGTCCGCGCCTTTCTCGGGCTCGACGAGTGACCGCGGCTCGCGCGCTCACCGCCACCGTCGCGATTGCGATCGCCATCCCGATCGGGTTCGGCGTTCAGGGTATGCCGTTCAGGGTCCGTTCCGGGTTCGTGGTTCACGCGTCGGCGGTGGCGCTTCAGAACGGCGAGCCGCGAACGGAGAACGTCGAACGCCGCGTGCTCCGTGTCGGCGTACTGAAACCGGGCGGCGGCTATGCCGTCTCCGACATGCCGATCGAGACCTACGTCGCGCGCGTGCTGGCAGGGGAGGCGGTGCGCGAGAGTGAGCCCGCCGCGCTCGACGCGCTCGCGATCACGATCCGGACGTTCGCTCTCGCGAACGGCGGCCGTCACCGCGCCGACGGGTTCGATCTCTGCGATCAGACGCACTGCCAGGTGCTGCGCGCCGCCGTCGCGGCGACGGAGCGCGCCGCGCAGGCGACCAGGGGACGGTTGCTGCTGCGCAATGGCGCGCCGGCATCCGTCTACTACTCGGCGTCGTGCGGCGGCCGGACGCAGCGGCCGTCCGATGTCTGGCCGGGCGCCGAGGATCCATCCTATCTGCCGTCGAAAGACGATGACGCCTGCCATGGTGCGCCGGCGTGGACGGCGGAACTGCACGACGCCGATCTGCAGCGCGCGCTGAAGGCGTCAGGGTTCCGCGGCGAGCTGCGCGGCATGACGATCGCGTCGCGCAACGCCTCCGGCCGCGTCGCGCGGCTGCGGCTCGACGGCCTCAGGCCGGATCAGATCTCGGGGCAGGACTTTCGCGTCGCCATCGGCCGGACGCTCGGCTGGCAGCACGTCAAGAGCACCGCGTTCGAGCTGCGCCGAACAGAGGCGGCGTACCGGTTCACCGGCCACGGCTCGGGCCACGGCGTCGGCATGTGCGTCATCGGCTCGGCCCGCCTCGCCGAGCGCGGCGTCAGCGCGGCCGAGATCCTCGCGCGCTATTTTCCTGGACTCGAGATCTCCGGCGGCGAGCCCGCCCTGACCGCCGCCGCACCTCGCACGACCGCACCTCGCACCAACGCACCCACCCCGGCGGCACCTCGCACCGCCGCACCGCGCACCTCTGCCGACCCCGAAGTCCTCGTCGCACTGCCGGACGACGACGAGGGGGAGCGGGAGGCGATCGTCAGGCAGACGCTGAAGGCGCGCGACGAGCTGGCGCGTGCGCTCGGGGTGGCGGCGCCGCGCGTGACGCTGCGCTTTCATCCGACCACGGACGACTACGAGCGCGTCACCGGTCAGGCGTGGTTCACGTCCGGCGCGGTGGTAAACCGCGAACTGCACCTGCTGCCGCTCGCGGTGTTGCGCGATCGCGGCGTCCTCGAACGGACGATCCGCCACGAGCTGGTGCACGTGATGGCCGATGCCGCGCTCGGGACGCGGCCGGTGTGGGTCCGCGAAGGCGCGGCGATCTATTTCGCCGGCGAGCAGATGATCCCCGGCGAGCCGCCGCAGCGGCCGGCCTTCAAACCCGAAGCGCGCGCGTCGTGCCCGTCCGACAACGAGCTGCTGCGCCCGGTGTCCGTCGGCGCCCTGAGCAACGCGTACGCCCGCGCGCGCGCCTGCTTCGCGAAACAGATGCAGGCGGGCCGAACCTGGCGGGACGTCCGCTGACGTGTGTTCTACACCGGCGGCGTGCAGGGCTTCAGGCTGCCCGGCCTGGCGGACCGGCCGCTATTTCGGATCGGGCACCGTCGGCACCGTGTAGGTCTTCTTCAGCGCGCTCTGGTACTCGCCGAACAACGCCTTGATTCCGTCGAACTCCTGCTTGACCGCGGCGCGATAGTCCGCGTGCGTCGCGAAGTCGAACAGCACCGCGGTCATCGTCTGCGCGTCGACGGTGAAGCCCTTGTGGCCGATCTCCTTCAGGTTGTCCGCGTCCATCTCATAGGTATGGTTCGAGAAGGTCGACGTCTGCGCGCTGATGCCGATTCCCGGTATGTCGCGCGACACGCTGCCCGTCTCCTCGAACCCCTGCGGCTTCCCGGGGACGTCGGTGACGCCGGTGGCGCCGAAGCTTTTCATGTACGCGAACCCGAGGTCGCCGAGCGTGGCCAGGCTGACGCCGTCGACGAGATGGCTGTAGTGATCGATCTTGACCTTGGTTCCGGTCGCGAGCGCCGCCGCCTTCGCCGCGTTGTCGACGAACTCCACGACCTGCGCGAGATAGACCTCGTCGGGATAGCGGATGTAGAAGTCGGCGACCGTGCGATCCGGCACCACGTTCGGCGCCGTGCCGCCCTCGAGGATGTAGCCCTGGATCCGCGCCTCGGGGCGGATGCTCGGGCGCACCGCGTCGATGTTGCCGAACAGCAGGTTCATCGCGGTCAGCGCGTTGCGGCCGTTCCACGGCGTCATCTGGTGCGTCGGCGCGCCGGAAAAGGTGTACTTGGTGCCGACGATGTTCAGGCAGCAGGTGCCGAAGCCGGGCGCCGGCCGCGCCGTGACGCTCGAGGCGTGGCTGCGGATGATGACGTCGGCGCCGTCGAACGCGTGCGCGAGGTGCATCTCGGTTTTCGCCACCGGCGGCATCATCTCCTCGCCCGGCGTGCCGTAGACGATGACGCTGCCAGGCGACTTGGTGCGCGCGAGATACTCCGCCATCGCGATCGCCGCGGCCATGCCGACCGGCCCCTGCGCGCTGTGCTGGTCACCGTGGAACGCCCCCTTGGTGCCGCGCAGCGCGTCGTACTCGAGGATCACGCCGAGGACCGGGCTGCCGTTGTTCTGCTTGAACTTGGCGACGAACGCGGTCGACAGGCCGGCGGTGCCGGTCTCGACGGTGAAGTTGTGCTGACGCAGATAATCGGTCAGCTTGCCGATCGACCGCTTCTCCTCGAAGCCGATCTCGGGATGGGTCGCAATGTCGTCGGCGAGCGCGAGGAGCTCCTTGTCCATCAGCTCCTTGGCGCGCGCGACCACCTGATCGCGGGTCGCGTTCGGTCCGGTCATCCGCGTCACCAGGCCGGGAACGTCGAGCGCCTGCTCGAGCGTCGCCATCTTCTTCAAGACGTCGCGCGCCGCTTCTTTTTCGGTCGTGGTGTCCTGGGCTGACGCAGGAGAAGTCAGAAGGAAGAAGGCAGAAGCTAGAAGGAAAGTCAGGAGGAACGTCCGACGAAGGCGCTGCATCATGACCCGATTATAGCCAAGCGCGACGAGCCCATCAGCGATGGCCATGGCGACTAGCCATCAGCCATCAGCCATACCTACCGCTGATCCCCCCACTGCACGTCGTTGCCGTGCCGCAGCAACAGCTTACGGAGTTGCAGATAACGCTCGCCGCCGACGCGCTTCGTCAGCTTCTTCGCGTTCCAGAGCAGCGACTGCCGCGCGCACGGCAGCCACTCCCCGGACGCCAGACCGGCGGCAGCCGCGGCGGTGGTCCAGCGCCGAATCGCGAAACGCCCGACCAGGGTCACCCCGGATGCATTCCTCGGTTCCTTGGTCGGCTCCGAGGTGAACAGGCGGGTGATGCCGGCCTTGGCCGCTGCCTCGGCGACGTGCGGCGAGAAATCGCCGCCGGGGACCGATGCGTCCCGCACCTCGCCGCCGATGACGTCGCACAGGATCGAACGGCTGCGCGTCCACTCGTCGACCAGTTGCGGCCACGAGCAATGACCCATGCGGAGTGGATGAGAGCAGGAGTGGCTGCCGATGACGTGGCCCCGCGCCGCAAGCTCACGGATCTCAATCTCCGCCAGGAAGCCGCGCGTGCCGACGTAGTTGGTCGTGACGAAGAAGTGCCCGATGCGCCCGCGCGCTTCGAGCATGTCCGCGGCCGCCATCGCGCTGCTGCCGCCGTCGTCGAATGTGATCGCGGCCATGGCCACGCCGGGATCGGCAGGATGGCCAGGGCGGGCCGGATCGCCAGGAGAACGCGGAGCGCGGCGATCGATCGCGTCGAGCTGTGCGGCGAACGTCTCGGGCGTCACTTTGTAGAGTGCGGCGTCTCGCCCGGGGAAGCCGCTCGTGTCCTCGTGGCCCGCGGCGACGACGTCGTGGTACATCAGCGCGGTCACGGGCGGCCTTCTTGAGATTTCAGATTTCTGATTTCAGAATTCAGACTTCGTACTTCAGCCTTCAGACCCTGTCCGTCAGACTTCTCACTTCGTACGTCAAACGTCCGAGCGCGGCGAAGCAGCGCGAGGTGAGCGCTGAGCCACGGCTGGCCCCACGCTGCCGACTTCCGTCCCGTCGTGTCGAGCGTCGCCGCGCGGCCAGCCTCGATTTCCAGCAGCTTGTCGCGAATCGCGTCGAGGTGATCGAGCACGGCGCGGTGCTGCATGATCACGTGCGATTCGCGCGGGTCGGCGTCGATGTGGAAGTAGCCGAACACCGGGCCGGTGTCGACGCCTTTATCGATCCGCAGCAGGGTCATGCCGACGTTGCGGTGATCGCCGGTCGCCATCGCCCAGAAACAGCCGTGCGCGTTGCGATACTCGGGACAGATGCCCGGGTGCATGACGAACGTGCCGAGCGCCGGGATCGAGAACACCCGCTCGGCGAGCAGCGTCTTGCAGCGGGCGATCACGAGGTCCGGTCGCTGCGCCGCGATGAAGGCCTGCGCGTCAGGCGAGTTCGGCGACGAGACGATCACCTCGGGGGCATCGACGCGCTGTGGATAGGACGCGCGCAGCCGATCGAGCTCCCGCGCCTCCCACTCACGATCGCCGCTCGCCTGCCACAGGCGATGGAAGACCCGGAACGCGAGCACATCGAGGAACCGCAGCCAGCCGACGCGCTTCACCTCGCGCGCGATCCGCTTGCGCAGCCGCCCGCCAGGCTCGCGGATCACGACCGTGCCGGTGAACGTCGAGAACGACCCGAACCACCGCGCCAGACCTTCACGATCGAGCGCGGCGTCCTCGTGGCAGATGAGTAACGTCCGCATCGGTGTCTCTTACCAGCAGATGCCGCGGTAATCGGCCTTGACCAGCGAGCCGTAAATCGGGAGCCGGACCAGGTCGATGACGATCTGATCGGCGCGGCAGTCCATCACCGCCTGCGCGAATTCCGGCGCCTGGTTGCCGACGACGATGACCTCGGAACCGTCGATCACTTCCGCGATCGTGTTGCACAGCAGCGAGGACAGGTGCGGGATCTGTTTGACGATGTAGTCCTTGTTGGCGCCGACCAGCTTGGCCATCGACACGTTCTTGTCATAGATCTTCAGCGACACGCCCTTGCCGAGCAGCGCCTCGGCGAGGATGACGATCGGACTCTCGCGCAGGTCGTCGGTGCCGGCCTTGAAGCTGAACCCGAGCAGGCCGACCTGCTTCTTGCCGGTCTCGAGCACCTGATCGAGTGCCTGCTGTATCTGCGCCTTGTTGCTCGGCAGGATCTGCGAAATGAGCGGCAGCTCGACGTCCATCTCCTTCGCCCGATATTGCAGCGCGCGCACGTCCTTCGGCAGGCACGATCCGCCGAAGGCGAAGCCGGGCTTGAGGTAGTACGGCGACAGGTTGAGCTTCTCGTCGCGGCAGAAGATGTCCATCACTTCGTGGCTGTCGACATCCAGCTTCTTGCACAGGTTGCCGATCTCGTTCGCGAACACCACCTTGAGCGCGTGCCAGGTGTTGCTCGTATACTTCATCATCTCGGCGACCCGGATGCTCGTGCTGACGAGCGGCGCGTCGATCGACTGATACAACGCAATCGTGCCGCTCGCGTCCGCCGCGTGGTTGTGGCCGACCAGGGTCAGCGGCGGCTTGCGGAAGTCCTTCAGCGCCGTGCCTTCGCGCAGGAACTCCGGGTTCACCGAGACGCCGAACCCGTCGCCGTACTTCTTGCCCGACTCGCGTTCGAGCGCCGGGATGACCACGCTGTGCGTCGTCCCCGGCAGCACCGTGCTGCGGACGACGACGACGTGGTAGTCCTGTTTGTCGCGAAGCGCGCGGCCGACCTCTTCGCTGACCCGCTCGAGATACTGCAGGTCCAGACTGCCGTTCTTGCGGCTCGGCGTGCCGACGCAGAGCAGCGAGACGTCGGTGCTGCGGATGGCGTCGGCCGTGTCGGTCGTGGCGCGCAGGCGCCCTTGCGACGCGCAGTCGCCGAGCAGATCCTCGAGGCCGGGCTCGACAATCGGACTGCACCCGGCGTTGATCGACGCGACCTTGTCGGCGTTGACGTCGACGCCCACCACGTCATGGCCGTCGCCGGCGAACGACGCCGCCGAGACGCAGCCGACATACCCCAGACCGAATACGGACACTCTCACAACGCGTCTCCTTGAGATTTCAGAGGGCTGAATTCAGACTTCAGATTGATTCGCGCAGCCGCAGCCGGCACATCCCCGGCCGGTACCTCCGCAGGCCGCCATCCGCGATCCGCGATGTTGACGAGCGCCTGCTCGAGCGAGCCGGCGACCGCGGACCAGTCGTAGCGCTCGAGGACGAGGGCGCGGGCGGCGGTTTCGAGCTCGCCGCGGCGGCTGACGTCGCGGAGGAGGCTGACGACGGCGCGCGCGAATGTCTGCGGCTCGTCCGCCAGCATCACGTGCTCGCCATTGGTCACGGGAAGCCCCTCGGCGCCGACGGTCGTCGATACGACCGCCTTGCCCATCGCCATCGCCTCGAAAATCTTCAGCCGCGTGCCGCCGCCAATCCGGAGCGGCACGATGTAGACCGCCGCCTCGTTCATATACGGCCGCACATCGTCGACCCGTCCGGTGACGGTGACGCCAGGCTCTTCGGCGAGCCGCTTCACGGCGGGCGTCGGTGTCCGGCCGACGATCGACAACGTCACCCCCGGCTCCTCGGCGCGGATGATCGGCAGAATGTCGCGACAGAAGTACTGCATGGCGTCTTCGTTCGGCAGCCAATCCATCGAGCCGGTGAAGATCAGGTGCGAGGTGCGGGGTGCGGCGTGCGAGGTGCTCGGTGCGCCGTGCGAGGTGCTGGGCGCGGCGTCCGAGGTGCTCGGTGCGTCGTGCGAGGTGCTGGGCGCGGCGTGCGAGACACGCGGGGCGGGGTGCGGCGTGCCGTCCGGCGCAAAGTAGTCGGTGTCGACGCCGGTCGGCACGACGTGGACCGGCTGCCGGATAGCGCCGGGGTAGAGCGCCGCGAACGTCTCGCGATCGGCGTCGGACACCGCGAGGACGCCGTCGAAGCGCGCCAGCGTCTGGCGCTCGTAACGCAGCATCCGCTGGTATTGCGCGTTGTAGAGCGCTTTCTGCATCGCGCCGGACTTGGTTTCCGCGTGCCGGCGCCAGATCTCCGATTCGACGTTGTGCGTGAACATCACCGCGGGGCAGGGCAGCTGCTTCGGCAGGTTGACCGCCGGAAACAGGAAGTCGCAGACGATCAGATCGAACGCTTCGGTCGCGAGCAGCGTATTCAGCCGCTGCTGGTACTCGCGCGACCGATATTTGCCGACCGCGTACGGCAGCGGATCGACGAGGTGCATCGCCGCGTCCACGTAGAAGCGGAAGGTGCCCTTCACCGGCTCCGACCGGGTGACGGTTTCGACGCGCGCGGCGACCTCACGCATGCCGTCGACGTCGGCGGCGGGCTGCGCCGGCTCCTTGAACGCGAGATACGTGATCTCGTGGCGCCGCGCCAGATGGCGCATCAGGTGCCACGTTCTCAGCTTGCCGCCCTTATCAAGCGGCAGCAGCAGATCCGATTTCAGCCACAGAATGCGCATGGGGTAGCGTTTGAATCCCTTCCTGATCGATGAACGTGCGGTGCCAGAGCTCGAGGTTGAGCAGGCTCCAGATACGGTCGCCCCCTTCGGTGCGGCCGGCGGCGTGGTCGGTCAGCAGGCGATCGACCGCCTGCGGGTCGATCAGGCCGCGCTCGCGCGAGCGGCGATCGAGCAGGACCTCGCGCGCGACGCCGTTCCAGCCGCCGCGTGTCCAGTTGGCGAACGGCACCGGGAAGCCCATCTTCGGCCGGTTGAGGATCGTCTCCGGCAGCAGCCCTTTCATCGACTCGCGCAGCACACGCTTGGTCGTCCAGCCATTCAGCTTCCACTCGTCGGGCAGCGTCGCGGCGAACTCCACCAGCTTGTGATCGAGGAACGGCACGCGGCTCTCGATCGATGCCGCCATGCTCATCTGGTCCTGCTTCATCAGGAGCTCGATGAGATAGGTTTTGATGTCGGCGTAGAGCAGCCGATCGAGCAGCGTGCTCGATCCATTCGGAGCGTTGAAGTAGCCGAGCGACGAGCCGTAGGCGGCCTCGCGCGTTGCCGCCGCGCGCAGCGCGGGCGCGAGCAGCCGCTGCTGGTCGGCCAGCCGGATCGACGCGAAGTTGTCGAAGAACATCGCCTCCGGCGTGCGATCCATCGCCAGGAACGAGCGGCGCGCATAGCGCGCCAGCTTTGCCGGCAGGATCGGGATCACCGCGCGGGCGATCGACGAGCGTACTGCGACCGGCATCATCCGCTCGTAGACGGTGCCGGCCCGCCAGTTCCACGCGACGCGCGGGTACTTGCCGTAGCCGGCGAGCAGTTCGTCGCTGCCTTCGCCGGTCAGCACGACGGTGACGTGTTGGCGCGCCAGTGCCGAGACGAAATAGAGCGGGACGCTGGAGGTGTGCGCGATCGGCTCGTCTTCGTGCCACACCAGCTTGGGCAGGGCGCCGAAGAAGTCCTGGTCGTCGATCACGATCTCGTGCGACACCGCGCCGATCGCGGTCGCGACCTGGCGCGCGTAGCCAAGCTCGTTGAACGCGCGATCCTTGAAGGCGACGGAGAACGTCTGCAGCGGCCGGTCGATCATCCGCGCCATCAGCGCGCCGATCGCGCTGCTGTCGATGCCCCCCGACAGGAACATGCCCAATGGGACGTCGGCCATCAGCCGCAGGCGCACGGACTCTTCGAGCAGTGCGCGGAACTGGCCGACGAAGTCGGGGGGGAGGGCGGAGGGCTGACCGCTGTGCGGCCCGGAGCGGTGAGCCGCGACCCCGGCCCCCTGCTCGCCTCTACCCGGCAGGTCCCAGTACTGCCGCGTCGTGATCGCGCCCCCCTCGAACACGAGGAGATGCCCGGGCAGCAGCTTGTGGATGCCCTGGAACATCGTGTCGCTGCCGGACGTGTAGCGGGTGCTGAGTACTTCCGGGAGGACCGCCTGATTTGCCTGCGGCTCGACCAGGCCGCTCGCGAGGATCGCCTTGATCTCCGATCCGAACAGCAGCGCATCCGGCGTGCGCGTCCAGTACAGCGGCTTGATGCCGAGGCGATCGCGCACCAGCAGCAGGCGGCGCTTCGGCGCGTCCCAGATAGCGAAGGCGAACATGCCGCGGAAGCGGTGGACGCACTCCTCGCCCCACTGCTCGTAGGCGTGGACGATGGTTTCAGTGTCCGACCTGGTGCGATAGACGTGGCCGTGCGCCTCGAGCTCCTTGCGCACCTCGCCGTGGTTGTAGATCTCGCCGTTGAAGATCACCCACACCGTGCCGTCTTCGTTCGACAGCGGCTGCTGCCCTGAGCTGAGATCGACGATGCTCAGGCGGCGATGGGCGAGCGCCGCGTGCGTGTCGCAGTGCAGCCCCGCTTCGTCCGGGCCGCGGTGCGTGATGACGTCGCGCATCCGCAGCGCCCGCGAGGGCGCATGCTGATCAAGTCCGTCGACCGCCACGATTCCAGCAATGCCGCACATGTCAGGAGACCGCCAATTCGGAATGAGCGGCCGGCGCCACGCCGCGTCGCGCCAGCTCGGTGAGAGACAGGATCCGGTTCGGAGCGTCAGCCATCGCCGCCGCCGGCCGAGCGCCGCGGTTCGAGTCGATGTCGGTCACCTCGACGGCCGCAACGGGAATGGCTGACTGCACGGGTGTCACCTGAGCAAGGCAGGTGCCAGCAGAGTTCAACAAAACGCTCCTGAAGTTCCTCAGGACGACTGCGCAAGCGCGGCGCTGGGAAGCGCAGGTGCGGAGAGTGGAAACGAATTGACGTACTGCTGTTGCCACTTCTCGAAGACGACGAGCTGCCACAGCCGCAGCGTGTGGTCGCGCTTGCCGGTCAGGTGCTCGTCGACGATGCGCTGGACGAAGGACGGCTGGAAATAGCCGCGCTGAAGGCTCGCGGGCGACAGCAGCGTATCCGCAAACAGCTCGCGCAGGTTGCCGCGGAACCAGGTGCCAAGCGGCACACCGAACCCCTGCTTGCGGCGGTCGAGGATCTCGCGCGGCACCAGCGTCGCGGCGACCTCCTTGAGCACGTGCTTGCGGCGGCCGTTCTTGATCTTCAGCGCCGCGGGCAGCGCCGACGCAAACGCGACCACGTCGTTGTCGAGCAGCGGCACGCGGGACTCGATTGAATGCGCCATGCTCATCCGGTCGACTTTGGTCAGCACATCTTCCGGCAGGTAGGTCTCCGCGTCGAAGCGCATCATCTGGCTCGGCCACGGCAGCTGCGCGAAGCGCTCGAAGTGGCGCGCGAGCCGGGTTTCCGGATCAGGCCCCTCAATCGCGCTCCGGACGTCGCGGCTCAAGAGCGCCGGCTTCTCGTCGGTGCCGAAGTACCGGATCGCGTCGAGATAGCGGCCCTGCTCGTCGCGGGCGACATGGCGCAGGAAGTTCTTGCCGCGCATGCCGTGGGGCAGCCCCGCGGCCGCAATCGCCGCGACGCGGCGCAGCGCGCGCGGGCTGTAGCGGTCGAAGGCGACCACCCGCGGGTGCGGGAGGTAGCGCTCGTAGCCGCCGAACAGTTCATCGCCGCCGTCGCCCGAGAGCACGACGGTTACGTGACGCCGCGCCATCTCGGACACGTACCATGTCGGAATCGCCGACGAATCCGCGAACGGCTCGTCGAAATGGGTGATGAGCCGGTCGAGGATGTCCACGCCGTCGGGCTTCACGACGAACTCGTGGTGGTCGGTGCCGAAGTGATCGGCAACCTGGCGCGCCTTGTCGAGCTCGTCGAACTCGGGCTCGTCGAAACCGATAGAGAACGTCTTGACCCGGGCGCTGGAGAGCTCCGACATCAGGCCGACGACGAGGCTGGAATCGACGCCGCCGGAGAGGAAGGCGCCGAGCGGCACGTCGCTGATCATGTGCGAGCGCACGGCGTCCTTCAGCACGGCGTGCAGCTGCTCGACCGCATCCTCTTCGGAGCCACGGAACGTCTCCGCCGCCGGCATCTGCCAGTACTGCTCGATTCCGATCCGGCCGTCGGTCCACGTCAGCAGGTGGCCGGGCGGCAGCTTGCGCACGCTCTTGAAGATCGAGCCGTCGCGCGGCGTGTAGAGGAACGAGAGATAGTGATCGAGCGCCGCGGCATCGAGCTCGCGCGGCAGATCGGGGGCTTCGAGCAGCGACTTGATTTCCGATCCGAAGTAGAAGCGGCCGCCGACGGTCGCATAGTGCAGCGGCTTGATGCCGATGCGGTCTCGCGCGACCAGCAGCGTCCGCGAGGTCGTGTCCCAGATCGCGAGCCCGAACATCCCGCGTAGCCGGGCGATCGCGCCCTTCCCCCATTGCTCGTAGGCGTGGACGATGACCTCGGTGTCGGTCGCCGTGTAGAAGGCGTGCCCCGCCGCTTCGAGCTCCTGGCGCAATTCGCGGAAGTTGTAGATCTCGCCGTTGAACACGATCCAGACCGTCGAATCCTCGTTGTGGATCGGCTGATGACCGGTCGAGAGATCGATGATGCTCAGACGCCGCATGCCGAGCGCCACGCCCTCGGCGACCCACACCCCCTCGTCGTCCGGCCCGCGATGGCGGATGACATCGCACATCCGGTGGACGAGCGTCCGGCTGCTGTCGGTGTTGAACGGCGAGCGGGTGTCAGAGGACTCTACGAAACCGGCGATGCCGCACATGTCAGGTTCTCGGGTTCAAGGTTCGAGGGTTCAGGGGCCGGGGATTGTCGGTTCAGGAGCTCGAGAGTTCTGGTCCGTGCCGTGGTCGCATCGACGGCGGCGAGGCACACGAGCGGGCGGCCGACCTCGGTGCGGTACGCCAGCATCCGCGCGTCGGTCTCGACGTCGCCGACGCGCCACAGTTTGCGTCCACAGCCAGGCGCCTTCGCCGCGTTCGTGGCGAGCTCCGCCGAGTGGTCTTCTTCGGCGAACAGCACGTGGTCGACCGACCCGGCGCGCGTGATGCGGATGGCGGTCGCGTGCGCGATCGCCCCCGCTTCGGCCCACACCGGCATCCAATCGACGTCGGCGACCGGATTCTGCGGATCGAGATCGAACACGCTGACCAGCCAGAACGGTGCCTC
>JAOBWF010000363.1 GCA_025463215.1 Acidobacteriota bacterium
CAGGCAAGTTCTTTGCTCACGAGCACATTATCGCGCGAGTCAGCGGCCGACCTGGGCTACTTTGGGGGACCGGCGCCATGGCAGACCCAGACCCCACAGTCCGCGCGCCGAGAGGATGAAGGTGAAGCCCCCGATCCCGCCGAGCGCCCAGAGTGTCCACACGAAGAAAAAGCCGCCGGGGGATTTGGCGATCTCGCCGTAATGTGCCCCCCTCATGTGGATGACGGGCATGCCTGCCGCGAACAACCCGACGAGCAGCATGATGACGTGCCCCGATCGCCGTTCGGCGAGCACGAGCGTCCCGTACAGGAACACGACGAGGACCAGTAGCGCAGTGTTCGAGGGCTCGGCCTTCGATATCCCGCGGACGATGTCGTCCGTAACGTGAAGCGTCAGCAAGAGGATCGAAAGCAGAGACGCGATGGTTAACAGAACGTTGTCCTTCACGTGAGATTCTCCTCGCTCCATTGTGCGTGCCTGTCATAGCCACTGTCGGTCGAAGCGGGCCCGATCACGTCCGGTCCATTGGCGTGGATATAGATTATCTATACCTAAGGACGTAGGGAGTCTACAGCATGTTCCGCCGCCCCTCGGGGCGGGTGAGCGCCGGCGGCAGGTCAGCGCAGGAACACTTTGTCGACTGGCAACGTCCAAGGCTATAGACTCTCTATACAATGGCCCTGCATTCGACCCGTCGCGACGCGCGCGCCGACCTGGTGCACGGCACCCTCGACATGCTGATCCTCCGCACCCTGCAGTGGGGCCCGCAGCATGGCTACGCGATCGGACGGACCATCCGCGCTCAGTCGTCCGAGGTCCTGCAGGTCGAAGCCGGCTCGCTCTATCCTGCGCTCCAGCGGCTCGCCAGGAAAGAGTGGGTCACCGCGAAGTGGGGCCAGACCGACGCGAACCAGCGGGCGAAGTTCTACCGCCTCACGGCCGAAGGAAAAAAACAGCTCCGGCGCGAGGAATCGCGCTGGACGGAGCTCGTCAACGCGATCAGCCGCGTGATGAGACCGGCCGTCGCGCGCGGTTCCGAGGAGTAGCTCATGCCCTGGTGGCTGCGATGGACGCGGCGCCGTCTCGATGAAAGCGATCTTCAGGAAGAAATTCGATCCCATCTGCGGATCGCCGCCGACGATCGGGTGGCCGACGGCGCCGATCTCCGCGCGGCGCAGCTGGATTCACTGAAAGACTTCGGCAACGTCGCGCACACCAGGGAAGCGGCGAGACGGGTCTGGACGCCGTGGTGGCTGGAGCTCCTGCACGATCAGGCCAGTGATGTCCGCTACGCCGTTCGCGCGCTCGCGAAACACCCGGCGTTCTCCCTCACCGTCGTCGGCGTGCTGACGCTCGGCATCGGGCTCAACGCCGCAGTGTTCACGATACTGAAGGGGCTCGCGCTCACGCCGATCGCCGGCGTGGAAGGATCGTCCAGGCTCGTGTCGGTGTTTCGCGAGACTGGATCGGGCCGCCCTCTGCGCGTCTCGTATCCCGATTATCGGTTCCTGCGCGACAACGATCGCGCGTTCAACGGCCTGATGGGCTCGATCGTGACGACCGCCGGCCTCGGCCGGGAGCGCGCGTCGCGCTCGATGTGGGCGGAAATCGTCACCGGCAACTACTTCCAGGTGCTCGGCGTGCGCGCGCAGCGCGGTCGAACGCTGTTGCCGTCGGATGAAATCGAGAGCGGGCGAGATCCGGTGGTCGTCATCAGCGACAGCCTGTGGCGCCGCGACTTCGAGGCGGACCCGGCGATCATCGGCAAGAGCATCGAGATCAACAGCTATCCGATGACGGTTGTCGGGATCACCGATCCGGCATTTCACGGCACGACCGTCGTCTACGACGTCGAGCTGTACCTGCCCGTCATGATGGCGCCGCAGCTCGGGTTCACCTTCGGCAGCGCGCAGACGACCGCGTCGGGGATCCTGTCGGATCCCCGCGCGACGGTCTTCATCCCGCAGGGCTATCTCCGGCCGGGCACGACCCTGGCCAGCGCGGCGGCGCAGATCGACGCGCTCGGCGCCACGCTCGCGCACGATCGCCCGCTCGCGGAGACTCCCGATCGCATCAGAACGGTGCCGTTCTGGCAGACTCCGGGCGGTGCGCCGACCCAGCTGCTGCCGATGGTCGGCGTACTCGCCGCCACCGGCCTGCTGGTCCTGACGATCGCGTGCGCGAACATCGCGGGGCTGGTCCTCGTGCGCGGGATGTCGCGGCACGGAGAGATCGCACTGCGCCTGGCGCTCGGCGCGACGCGCGCCCGGGTCGTGCGGCTGCTGATCGTCGAAAACCTGGTGCTCGCGGTGCCCGGCGTCATCCTCGGCATTGTGCTCGCCGCGCGCGGCATTCCAGTGCTCGTCTCCGAGGCGAGCGCACTGCTGGCGCCCCAGCGCTTCTTCTTCAATACCGCCGTCGACCATCTGGTGATCGCGTACGCCGCTCTCGTGGGGGTCGGCAGCGCCGTGGTGTTCGGCGTCGTGCCGGCGCTGCAAGGCTCGCGCGTCGATCTCGTGTCGGTGATGAGCGAGACGTCGCCGCGCGGCACGACCCGGGGAGGGCTGCGCGCTGGCCTGGTCGTCGCGCAGGTCGCCGTCTCGCTGATCCTGCTCGTCGGCTCCGGGCTGGTCTCCCGCAGCCTCGAGGCGGCGCGCCAGACGTATCCGGGCTACGACGCGAACCACGTGACGTCGGTCTCCATCGACGTGAAGCAAAGCGGTTACGACGAGGCGCACGGCCGCGTGTTCTATCGCAAGCTGCTGGACGCGGTGCAGTCCGCCGCCGGCACCGAGTCGGTGACGATCGGCGCGTACGAGCCGATGGCGTTCACCGACACGCCGTCGCGCCGCCTCTCGGTCGACGGCTATTCGCCGCGGCAGGGCGAGGATCTGGCGTTTCTGTCGAACACGGTGGGTCCAGACTATTTCCGGACACTGAAGATCGACGTCGTCGCCGGGCGCGCCTTCGAGAGCCAGGACGATGAGAGCGCCACGCCCGTGGCGATGGTGAACAACACGCTCGCGAAGCGGTTCTGGGGCAGCGCCGCGGAGGCCATCGGCAAACGGATTCGGAATGGCGAACGGGAGTGGCGCACCGTCATCGGCGTTGCCGCGGACATCAAGTACCTCAAAATCAACGAATCGCCGCGTTCCTACTTCTACCTGCCGTTCCTGCAGCTCTATCGGTCGAACATGGTGCTGCATTCGCGCGGCCGCGCCTCAGCAGATGTCCTCGTCGAGGAGGCGCGCGCGCGCATCGCGGCGCTCGACCCCGGTCTGCCGGTGCTGTACGGCCGCCCCCTGGTCGAGCGGATGAAGGGCGCAACGCTCGTCTTCAACTTCACGGCGTCGATGCTGTTCGTCTTCGGCGTCGCCGGGATGGCGCTCGCGGCGATGGGCACATACGGCCTCATTGCTTACACGGTGAAGCAGAGCACGCACGAGATCGGCATTCGCATGGCCCTCGGGGCATCGCGCCTCTCCGTCGTGCGCCGATTCCTTGAACGGGGGCTGCGGCTCGGCGCGATTGGCGCCGGCCTCGGTCTGATCGGCGCGCTCGCGGTGACGCGATTGCTCTCGAGCGCGCTCTTCGGCGTCAGTGCCACCGACGCCCGGTCGTTCGCGCGGGCGCTCGCGATCGTCGTGTCGGTCGTCGTTGTCGCGACGCTCGTACCCGCGTGGCGCGCCGCGCGGCTGAATCCGCTGAGCGCGCTGCGGCATCAATAGTCGTCGGTCGGTTCCCTGAGGCTCCGGGTTCCCGACCCGCTGGCGTGATTTTGCGGCCCAATCGGCCTGGCCTGAGGAACTCGAGCGCGGCGCGCCGCGCGGCTCATTATCAAGCCACGAGCGCACGACGAACCCTTTCTCGATGTCCTCGGATTTTGACCCGCCCCGCGAATGTAGTACGGCGAAATAGTCACAAAGCGACCTGCGATCTCGGTTCAGATCGCTCGTTGTCACCTTTCCGCTGTACCGATTTACGGGGTTTGGGTCAGACCTGATTCAGCACTGCTCGTAAGCGAAGACGCCTCATATGGACGTCAGTCTTTGACTTCCTTGCCGTCGGCGTCGACGAGCACTTCGTGTCGCTTGCCCTTCCCGTCGGTGTACGCGGCTTCGTACAGCAGCGGCTTGCCCGGCTTCGCGAACGTCTCGACCATCGTCACCGTGCCGGCACCGACCTTCTTCCGGACGGCGGCCCTCGCGGCGGTTGGAATCGCGTCCAGCGTCGTCGACTCCTCGACCGCGAGCAGACGTCCGTCGGCGGCGACGTTGAAATCGCGCGACTGACCGTTCAGCGTGCTTTCGATCTCGTATTGCTCGATGCCATCTTCTTTCTCTTTCGCGATCTTCTTGATCGTGCCGCCCTTTAGCGTGTCCTTGACGGTTTTCTGCACGTTGAATGGCAGGTCGCTCAGCTGCAGAGCCTTACGCGTCGACCCCTGAGCGAACGCGAGATCGTCGCAGAGCACCACAGCCAGGCTTGCCGCCGCGAATAGAGTTACGGTGCGCATCCAACCCCCATCCCGACAGACTATACGACTCTGGTAGCCGCGGTGTCGGGTCCGGAACGCCTGTCGGTCAGGACCCGCGCCGGATATCTCGCGCCGCGGAGATAGATACGCAACCGATCGTCGACGGGCCGAATGTGGTCCGCCCCGAAGGATGTGCCTTCCCGCCTACCCGAAAGAGCAGTCGTCAAGGCATCCGTAGGGTCGTTTTGCGCAAATGGCGCCGCGTCTATTCTTCACATAGGCAGAGTGACCGGTGAACGCTGAAGGCGTGACGGTCGGCTCAGCCCAAGGAGAATGATGATGCGATCTCACTTGACGGTTGGCGTGATGGCCGGCGCACTCCTGCTCGTTCAGACGGCTGCATCCGCAGGCCAGCAGCCCCCGCCGATCGATGGCGTCACCGGTACCGTCGTGCCGGAGGACACCCGTCAGAAAACCCACGACGCACTCAACACGGTTGCGATCAAGACCGCCGACGGCATCGAGCACCTGTTTCATCTCACCGAGCGATCCGATGTGCACGAGCGGACAGAGACGGGAGAGCAGGCGCTGCGCGGTATCGAAGAGGGCAGCCGCGCGGTCGTTCACGAGACGATGACCGCGGATCAGAAGACCACGCGCCACATTGGTCGCGCCGCAGAGGACGCCGTGAAGGCGACGAAGGGCGTCATTACTCACGTGGATTGGCGAGCGAAGTCGATGGTCATTCGGCTTGCGGATGGAACGCGAGAGACCTTTCGCCTGACGGATCGCGCGGTGTCCGGCGCTGCCACAAGTGTCGACCGCGTCGAGACCCGGATACCCGCAATCGTCATCTCGTTCAGCGACGAGGCTGGCCGGCACGTGGCCTATTACTTCACTCGCGTGTCGTGACGGCCCAGCGGCGGATGGCTGACGCGACCACGTGAACTCGCAAGTACGCCGTGGGGTGCGCTCCACCACGACGCGCTTCATTAACTGAGCGCATTGAGGGAGAACGACATGAGGGCAAGACATCTGGTGATCGCCGGCGCCGTGGCACTGTCAGCCGTTGGATGCGGCGCCAGCATCAAGACGGCGACCGACTACAACCACAACATCAACTTCTCGAACTACCAGTCGTTCTACGTCAAGAGCGGCAATTCATCCGGCAACCCGCTGCTGGATCAGCGTGCCATCGCTGACGTCACGCACGCGTTGGAGGCCAAGGGTTGGAGGGAAGTTCCCCAGGGCGCGGCGCAGACGGCCGTGGTCGTCCATGCCGCGACGAACACGAAGCACACCTACGAAACGCTGTACGACGGGTGGGGCGGATGGGGCTGGCGACGCTTCGGCGGCGGCTTCGGCGGCGCGACCACGTATGTCACCGATTTCCAGGTGGGCACCCTGGTCGTCGACATCTTCGATGCAAGAAGCAAGCAGGCGGTGTGGCACGGTTCGGCGACCGACGCGCTGTCGGACAACGCGACATCGAACGCCTCGATCACCCGACAGGCCATCGACAAGATGCTGGCCAGCTTCCCGCCGGAGCGGACTGCTGCCGTGAACCAGGGCTGATCGCGGCAAAAGGCATTGTGCTCGAACGAACGTCAACTCGTAGAACAGGGAGGTCGTTATGAAGAAGCTGAATGCAATCGCAGGGATCGTTCTTGCGGCGGCGGCGATTGTTGTCGGAAGCGCGTCGGCGGCGCAGGCGGAGGATCGCGTCGATGTCAAGGTGCCCTTCGCCTTCATCGTGAATGGCGAGCAGTTGCCCGCTGGCACGTACGACGTGGCGGAAATGTCGGACGGACCCAACGTTCTGATCATCAGGAGCGCCGACGGCCGCGAGGCCGTGTCGATGCTGACCATTCCATCCTCCTCGTCGAATGAGGAAGGGGACCCCAAGCTCCTTTTCGAGATGATCGACAACCAGCATGTCCTGGTCGGAATCGATTACGGGGACGGTGACAGCCGGCAGCTCGCGTCCAACACGTCGAAGGCAGACCAGCCGGTCGTGACGCCTGCGCACGGCGGCAATTGGTGATTCGGGGCGAGCCCTATCGCTCAGCATGGTCGACGGTCGTGAACCGTTGTTCACGACCGTCCGATGTTGCAAGACACTGTGCGGGCTGACGTCGAAGAAAAGCTCAGAGTTCCTTCATGTTTCACCGTTCCGTGCACTGATGTCCGGTTGAGTCAGCAGCCGGTGCGATCGGATCGAATGCTGGCCTCTACTTGCGTTCAGTCGGCGCGATCGCCGGATGATGTGCCCTCCGTGACGGTTGCGGTCGTTCTGATGTTCGGTGAATAGTAGCCGGGACGCATGCGATTCCGTCCTTCCGGCCCGCTGTGGCGTTGGTTGTGCTTCGCTGGAAGTGTTCTCATCGCCGCCGCCCCAGCCGATGCGATCGATGCCGACAAACCGCTGATCGAGTACACGCACACGGTCTGGACGCGCAAGGACGGAATTCCGTCCGCCTTCATCGACGCCATTGCGCAGACACCCGATGGCTATCTCTGGCTCGCGACGGCCGACGGTCTCGTACGATTCGACGGTGTGCGCTTTGTCCACTGGCGTCCGAAGACCGGCCACACGGCGCTGCTCGGCGTGGTGCGGAGCCTGTGCGTAGCGCGGGATGGTAGTCTGTGGATCGGGACGGCAGCTGGACTGGTTGGCCAGATTCGCGGCGACGATCTCACGGCGTTGTCGGTGGGAGCGCCAGCCGAGGCGCTGCTGGTCGATCGCGACGGAACGCTCTGGGTGACGATGCCGCACCAGTTGCTGCGGTTTGCTGCATCGACTCGACAACCGATCGGTCGCGTGATCACATTGCCCGGATCCGTGCTGTCCGGACCCATTCAGCATCGAAGCGGTGCCATCTGGTTGAGTACCGATCGCGGCGTGATGCGTGTCGACGCCGACAATCAGGCGCACCCGCTCGTGATGGCAGACGGACCCGCGGCGTGGTTGTCCGCGGACACGAGCGGG
This sequence comes from Acidobacteriota bacterium, assembly GCA_025463215.1. Lineage (GTDB taxonomy): Bacteria > Acidobacteriota > Vicinamibacteria > Vicinamibacterales > CAVVIG01 > CAVQFC01. Next base: position 7,467 of record JAOBWF010000363.1, read on the forward strand.
GCGATCTGGGCAACTGGGTCCGACGGCACGACCCGGGCCGTCCCCGCCGACACCGCATTGACGCCGGCCGCGACGGCGGTGCGGCACGCCATCAACGTGCAGACGGTCCTGCGTGACAGCCGAGGCGATACCTGGATCGGCACGCTTGGCCAGGGGCTTGCGCGCCTGCGTGCCACATCACGTGGGGCGGCGACGCTCGAGCGGTTTTCGCCCGCAGACGGACTGTCTGCGGATTCCGTTTGGTGTGTATTCGAGGATCGCGAACACAACATCTGGGTCGGCACGCAGAACGGTCTGAACCGCCTTCGCGACGAGAAGGTAAGGACGCTCATCAATCGGGAAAGGCTGACGAGCGGTGAGGTCGTCGCGCTTGCGGCGGCGCCGGACGGATCCGTGTGGGCCTCCACGACCAACGGTCTCGATCGGATCGATGGCGGGCGGCGAGAGACGTACGGGAGAGGTGCACGGGTCGCGGGTGTGCATGTCGACGGGACGAACACCGTGTGGGCCGGAACCGATCACGGTGTCGCACGCCTCCAGGATCGGCAATGGAGCGCGCTCACGTGGGCGCGTCAGCTGACGGCGGTCACGGTGATCACCGGTGACGAGACGACTGGCCTCTGGTTGTTCGACGAGCGCAAAGGTCTGCACCGCTGGAAGGACGGCGCGTTGACCGACTTTTCCAACGAAGTGCTCGGCGGCAAGGCGGTCCGTGCAGCGGAAACGGACGACACTGGACGCGTGTGGTTCGGTCTCTACGGTGGTGGTGTGATCCGCTATGGGTCGAATGGATTTCACGTTTATGGGGAACGAGACGGCCTGGCTGGCGGCTCTGTCAATGCCGTGCACATCGACGACGCCAATCAGGTGTGGGTGGCGTCCGAACAAGGGCTGAGCCGTCTGGACGGCGCCCGGTTCGTGACGTGGGATCGCAGCAACGGCCTGCCCGGAGAGCGCGTGCTGTGGGTGCTGACCGACACCGTCGATCAAGTGTTGCTCGGCTATAGCACGGGCGTGGCACGCCTCGCCCGTGCCGAACTCGACCAATCGTTGCGCGACCGGTCGTACTCGATGGCGTTCCAGTTTCTCGACGAGGCCGATGGCCTGAAAGGCAACCCCGATCGCCGATCGCAATCGGCGGCGGTGCGGGCTAAGGATCAGCGTCTGTGGTTCAGGACTTCCGAGGGCGTCGCGATCGTGGACGCGTCGCATCTGGTCGGGAATGTCGTTCCGCCGCCGGTTCACATCGAGCATCTGGTCGCCGACGGGGTCGAGATCGACACGACACGACCGGTCCGTCTGCGGTCGCTCACGCGAGATGTGGAGATCGACTATACGGCGCTCAGCCTCGCCGAGCCGCGCAACGTGCGTTTTCGCTACATGCTCGAAGGGTTCGACCCCGAATGGCGCAACGCCGGCGCGCGGCGCGAGGCCTTCTACACAAATTTGCGGCCGCGCGCATATCGTTTCCGGGTGCTGGCCTCGAACAACGACGGCGTCTGGAATGACACCGGCGCCGGCGTCGACTTCATCGTGTTGCCCGCGTTTTACCAGACGCGGACGTTCCTGTTGGTGTGCGCGTTCGCCGCGATGACCATATCGTGGAGCACCTATCGTCTCCGGGTCTGGCAGCTGACAAACCGGCTCCGAGATCGATTCGACGAGCGCCTCAAGGAACGGACGCGGATCGCGCAGGACCTTCACGACAGCCTGATCCAGGACGTGATGGGCATCAGCCTGCAGATCGAACTATCCGAAGCCCTGTTACCCGCCGAGGTTCGAGCGAGGCAGCCGCTCGACCGGGCGCTGCAATTGTGCAAGTCGGCCCTGGACGCGGGCCGGCGCGCGTTGCGCGAGCTCCGGGCGGTTCCGTTGAGCGCGGCTGATCTCACGGACGCGTTCTCCCGCTTGTCGGTCGAACGGGCCACCGAGTCTGGCCCGCGGCTCGACGTGGTCATCGAAGGGCGTGAGCGCGCGCTCAGCCCGCTCGCGGGCAACGACGTGCTCCAGATTGGCCGCCAGGCAATAGCGAATGCATTTCAGCACGCGCATGCCAAAGACATTCATGTGCTGGTGAGCTACGGCGCGAAGGACCTGCGGCTGCGCGTGCTGGACAATGGCTGCGGCATGACGATGGAGGAGCTGACGGCGACACGTGACGGTCACT
>JAOBWF010000011.1 GCA_025463215.1 Acidobacteriota bacterium
CGGTCGTCGCCGGGTCCCTGGAACATGACCTGTTGAACGAGCGCGCACAGGTCAAGGTGCGCGGGCGATTCCAGTCACAGGAATTGGCTCTGCACATGGACTTCCTGCCGGTGGCGGCGGGTTGCAACCTGCTGATGGAGAAGGAAGTCCTCGACGGCGTCGGCGGCTGGCGGATCGACCTGAATCACGGTGAGGACGCCGAATTCTGCTGGCGGCTCCAGCTCGCCGGCCATCCGTTACTCTTCGCGCCGGAGGCGGTCGTCCACTATCGCCTTCGCGGGAACGCGCGGGCGATGCTCCGGCAGATCTACTGGTACAACGAGCCGTATCCCAAGCTGTACAAGGAATATCGTGCGGTCGGAGCCCGCCGTCGCGGGCCGCGCAAGGTGGCTGAGCGCTACCTGTGGGTGCTCACCCGGTTGCCCTATCTACTGCTCGGTCAATCGCGGCGCACGATCTGGTGCGTCGTCGCGGCGCAGAACGCCGGGCGCCTAGCCGGCAGCGTGCGCTACCGGAGCCTTTGTCTCTGATACGCCGCGGCGGCGGACGGCTGACAGTAGGTCGACGAACGCGGCTGGGCGCAGTCGCACGATGAGCCCGATGTAGACGAGGCCCCCCGTTGCGATCTGGATCAGCAGGGTGGCCGCGTCGGGGACGCCGTCCGGCATCGCCAGCCCCACGGCGACGACGCAGGCCACCATGACCAGGGTGATCGCGGTGACGGGCAGGAGCGCGCGGGCGTAGTCGCGGATCCGTAGGTCGATGTACCGGAAGGCCACCCACCACAGTGCAGGCGACAGCACGGCGATCAGAACGGTGTAGGTGATGCACATGCCGACGAGGCCCCACTGCACACCGACGATGAAACCGAGAACGATGACGGCCGAGTAGGCGGCGGTCGACAGGAACTGCGCGCGGGAATGACCTTGGGACAGCATCAGGGATGAGGCGTTCGCCGTGATCGAGCGCACCGCCCCCGCCGGTCCCAGGGCGATGAGGATCGGGATCGCCGCGCGCCACTTCTCCCCCAGAACCACCGGCACGAGCAGCGGGGCGACGGCCGCGGTGCCCGCCATGAGGGGGAACGTGATGAGCGCGATGACGCGGTTGGCACGTAGGTACGCCGAGCGGAGCGCGGGCCTGTCGTCCTGCCGACGCGCGAAGGCCGGGAACAGCACCTCCGTGAGAGCCGTCGTCACCGTCGTCAGGGGATAGGTGGTGATCTGCAGCGCGATCGCGTAGATGCCGAGCAGCGCGGGCCCGAGGACGCGGTTGACGACGACCCGGTCGGATTGCTGCAGCGCGAACACGACCAGGTTCGTCAGCAACAGGAAGCCGGCGAACTGCCACATCGAACGCAGGTCGGCCATCCGCGTCGTCAGGCCGGGCCGCCACCCGGAGCAGGACCACGCGGCCACGGCCGCGAGCGCGTTGCCCGCCGCCAGCCCGATCACGATGGACCACACGCCGGCGCCGGCCGACGCCAGCGAGACGCTGACGACCGCGTTGAGCAGGGCGGAGCCGGTGGCGATCAGGCCGACCGTCCGGAAGCGCATCGTGCGGCGGAGGAGGGCGTGGTGGATGTTGGCGCCGGAGGTGATCACGGTGATGAGCGCGAACGCCTGGAGCACATGCGTCGCCTGGATCTGCGACGCCGATCCGTGGGCATTACCGAGTGCCGCAGCCAACGGCGAGGCGGCACTGAACACGGCCGCCCCGAGCGCGATCCCCATGCCCGCGTTCAGATAGAACACGGTGTTGAGCAGCGACGGCGAGACCTCCTTGCGCTGGATGACCGTCGCCCCGGTGCCGAGGTCGCGGATCTGCTCGAGGAACAGCGTGACCGTCATGCCGATCGCGACGATGCCGAAGTCGGCGGGTACCAGCAGGTGCGCCAGGACGATGTTGGCGGCGAAACGCAGGGCCTGGGTCGCGACCTGGGAGATGGCCATCCACCGGGCCCCCTGGACGACGGCGTCCGAGAGCGAAGCGTCTGCGGGGGGCTGATGTGGCGGCGACGAAGCGGCCACGGCCGTCGTCGCGGGCGTCTTCACTTCGTTTGCGGGCACGTCCTGGTGATAGCCGCTGACGTTCGGCATGTGGGCGGCCCTCCTAGGCGCACCGCAGTCTACTGGCTCGGCTGCGCAACCGATACGTGATCGCGGCACCCGATCCGAGGCGCAGCTGGTGCCGCGATGAGCGGAATGCGATACGACAGGGTTTGCCTGCTGCGAAGCTTCAGGGCCGCTATGCGTCCGGATCGGGCGATAGTGTTTGCGGAGCCGGCGGTTGCCGCGTACTTCGAACGCTAGGGGATCTCATGCACGAGGCGCCGGTCGACGCTGGCTTGCCACCCGCGCGCGTAGCCGACGAGGGGGCGCGCACTGCTTACTGGGCCGCCGTGCAGCCGCAGCTGACGAGCGAGCTGTCCCTGCCGGCTGACCGCGTCCGCACCGCCGACTCCGCGCTGACGCGATCTGCGCACGGCTTAGCCCTCCCGGCCAACGCCCCCGATGACGTGCTGATCGCCGCCTGGGTGACAACGCTTGCCCGCGTGAGCGGGCAGTACGAGCTGACGGTCGGCCTTCCCGCCGCTGACCCGGACACGCTGGTGCCGGTTCCGGTCGTGCTGGACCCGACGACGTCGTACGGGGTAGTCCTTGGCGCTATTTCCGCCCTGCATGCCGAAGCCGCCGCGCATGCGCCCGCCCCGATGATGGCCGAGGCGTTCCGCGTCGCGGTTGCGCGCAAGCGGGACGCCGAGGGCGCGCACGGCGCCGAGCTCGTCCTGGTGCTCGACGCCGACGATCCGGCGATCGAGCACACGGCGATCTTCGACGCGGCCTCGATCGCGGACCTCGAAGACCAATGGCGCCTCACCGTGGAGGCCGCGACCGCCGACC
>JAOBWF010000015.1 GCA_025463215.1 Acidobacteriota bacterium
CGAGCACCTTGCGTGCGAACGCGGTCATCGGAATCTGCGTCCCCGCCGGATAGGTGACGCCGGTGCGCGGGTCGCGGATGTCGACGCTCAGGATGCCGGAGTTCTGCGCCGCGGTCGGGAGCGTCGAGAAGACCGTCGCCTTGCGGTCCTGGCGGAAGCCTTCGAAGTCGCCGAAGAAGAACGCCTTGTTCTTGACGAGCGGGCCGCCGAGCGTGCCGCCGTACTGGTTGCGGCGCAGCGGCGGCTTCGAGCCGTCCGCCGGCTTGAAGTAGGTCTCGGCGTTCAGCTTGGTGTCGCGGAAGAACTCCCACCCGTCGCCGTGAAACGCGTTGGTGCCGCTGCGGTACGAGACGTTCACCGTCGCGCCCGCGGCGCGGCCGTACTCGGCGCTCTGGTTATTGGTGACGACGCGGAATTCGCTGACCGCGTCGGGCGGCGGCTGCATCACCTGGTTCGAGAACCCCTGGTTGCTGGTGCCGAGCGCGTTGTTGTCGACGCCGTCGATCAGGAAGTTGTTGAAGGTGCTGCGCAGGCCGTTGACGTTGAACGCGCCTTCGCGCGGCGTGCCCTGGTTGCTCTTGTTCAACGCCGACTGCCGGACACCGGTCGAGAGCAGCGCCAGCGACGAGTACTCGCGGCCGTTCAGCGCGAGCTCGCGCATCTGCTCGCCGGTGATCACCTGGCTGCGCTGGCTGGTGTCGGTCTCGACCAGCGGCGCCGACGCCGTGACCTCGACCTTCTCCGACAGCTGGCCGACCGCCACCTGCATGTCGAGGCGGAGGCGGGCCGCGACCTGGACCTGGACGTTATCGGTCAGCGCGATCGAGAAGCCCTGCTTCTCCGCCGACACCAGATAGATCCCCGGGCGCACCGTGACGAATTCGTAGTTGCCGTCCGAGGAGGTGGTGCGCACGACCGAGACGCCGGTCTGGGTGTTGGTCAGCGTCACCTTGGCGTCGGGCACCGTCGCGCCCGACGTGTCTCTCACCGTCCCGACCACCGAGGCGGTATCGAACTGCGCCGAGGCACGAGGAATGGCCGCGCCAAGCAGGAATATCAACAACAGCAGACTTACAAGGGAACAGGTCGAACGCATGCGGTCACCTCCCAGAGGGGTCGAGTTTCGTCAGACAGCGGGTAGAGCATCCTAGCGGCGCCTCGTAACGCCAAGGCGACGTATATGTAACACGGAATTTACACAGTTGTAACGGGGCCGACGCAGCCGGTCGGTATCGTCGTTCCCATGAGATGGAGTCGCGTTCTGATTGCCTCGTGCCTGTTGACCATGTCTGCCGCCGCTGTTTCCGCCCAGGTGACCCCCGCCGCCGGGTTCACCCCCCCTGACGACACGCCGTCGATCAAGGTCGGGGCGACGATTTTCGCGAACTATACCTATCAGACGGAGCCCAAAGTCGCCGACACCGACAACAATCTGATCAACCGGAATTCTTTCGACGTCGCCCGCGCGTACATCAACGTCACCGGCAATATTTCCCATATCGTCGCCTTCCGGATCACGCCGGACATCTCGCGCGAGACCAACACCGCGAGCTCGCTGGCGGGCAGCCTCGAGTTCCGGGTCAAATACGCCTACCTGCAGACCAACTTCGACGACTGGATGCCGAAGGGCTCGTACGCGCGGTTCGGCATCCAGCAGACGCCGTATCTCGACTACACCGAAGGCATCTACCGCTATCGCTTCCAGGGGACGTTGTTCGTCGAGCGCACCGGCTACTTCGCGTCAGCCGATGCGGGGGCCTCGTTCCACATGAATTTCCCGTCGAATTACGGCGACGTCCACGTCGGCCTCTTCAACGGCGAAAACTACAACAAGGCCGAGGTCAACGACCAGAAAGCGATCATGATCCGCGCGACGGTGCGGCCGTTCGCGACGATGACGCCGGTGCTGCGCGGCCTGCGCGCGACCGTCTTCTACGATGCCGACAACTATGTCGTGCACGCCGAGCGGACGCGGGCGATCGGCCAGCTCACCTTCGAGCATCCGTATGTGGTCGCCGGCTTCGAGTATCTGAGCGCGAAGGATCAGACATCCGCGCTGGCCAACGCCGTCGACAAGGCCGGCAACGGCTATTCGATCTGGGTCACGCCGAAGACGACCACGGGCTGGGAGGGCTTGCTGCGCTACGACCACCAGACGCCCGACGATCGCTCGGTGTTCGCGCCGGCGGCGTCCGCCCCCAGCGCCACGACGACGTTCGACGCGCAAAAGCAGAACCGGCTGATCGCCGGCATTGCCTACTGGTTCCCGCATCAGGGCAGCGTGTCTTCGGCGCTGATGATCGACTACGACGGTCAACGATTCGACAACGTCACCTCGGCACCCGTCAAAAGCATCGCGGTGCACGCCTTGATCAATTTTTAGGAGACCGACGTCCATGAGCAGATTCCGAACATTCGTCGTCGCACTCGCTGGGGCCTCTGCGGTGGTGGCCGGCGCCGCGGCGCAGCAGACGCTGCGCATCAACGGCGCGGGCGCGACCTTCCCCAACCCGATCTACCAGAAGTGGTTTTCCGAGTACAACAAGCTGCACCCGACCGTCGAAATCAACTACCAGTCGATCGGATCCGGCGGCGGCATTCAGCAGGTGACGAAGCAGACGGTATTCTTCGGCGCCACCGACGGCCCGATGACGCCGGAGCAGATGCAGAACGCCCCGGGCAAGATCCTGCACTTCCCGACGGTGCTCGGCGCCGTCGTGCCGGTCTACAACATCCCGAATCTGACCGCCGAGCTCAAATTCAGCGGACCGGTGCTGGCCGACATCTTCCTCGGCAAGATCACCAAGTGGAACGATCCGGCGATCGCGAAGCTGAATGCGGGCGCGGCCCTGCCGGCGACCGACATCACCGTCGCGCACCGCGCCGACGGATCCGGCACCACCTACATCTGGGTCGACTATCTCGCCAAGGTATCGCCCGAGTGGAAGACGAAGGCCGGGGTCGCCACCTCCGTGAACTGGCCGACCGGCGTCGGCGGCCGCGGCAACGAAGGGGTCGCCGGTCTCGTCAAGCAGACGCCAGGCGCAATCGGCTACGTCGAGCTGATCTACGCGCTGCAGAACAAGATCGCCTACGGGTCGGTGATGAACGCCGCCGGCGAATCGATCAAGGCGTCGGTCCAGTCGGTCACGACCGCGGCCGCCGAGGCGTCGAAAGCGATGCCGGCCGACTTCCGCGTCTCGATCACCAATGCGCCGGGCCAAGGCGTCTATCCGATCTCGTCGTTCACCTGGGTTCTCCTCTATGAGAACGCCAAAGACAAGACCCAGGCCAAGGCGATGGTCGACTTCATGACGTGGGCGCTCGCCGACGGCCAGAAGTTCGCGCCGGCGCTCGGCTATGCGCCGCTGCCGGATGCGGTCATCAAACTCGAGCTCGCGGCTCTTGCCAAGATCAAAGTCTCATAGCGACGTCGTGTTCCGGATCGCGACCGGCGCGTTCGGGATCGCGCTGATTGCCCTCGTCTGCGGCATCGGCGCGGTCCTGGCGCGCCAGTCGATGCCGTCAATTCAGAAGTTCGGGTTGAGCTTTTGGCGGACCGAGATCTGGGACCCGGTAGCGGGGGAGTTCGGCGCGCTGCCGTTTATCTGGGGCACGCTGTACTCCTCCGTGCTCGCGCTGCTGATCGCG
>JAOBWF010000053.1 GCA_025463215.1 Acidobacteriota bacterium
GGTGTCGCGACCTTCGTCGCTCCGACGTAGGCGGTGATCACACGCGTCTGGCCGGCGCCCGTGCCAGCGTAAATCGCGATCGTCTCACCGACGTAGATGCTGTCGACGGCACTCGCACCCGCGGCGAGCGTGATCGAGCCAGCTGCACCAGCCTGCGCGGTCCCCGCGTGCAGCACGGGAGAATCGAGTCCCGCGAGCCCGACCGCGGTGAGCCCAGCACCGGCCGCACCGATCCTCACATACACGTCGGCCGGGTCGTTCGTGTCGAGCTGAATCTCGAACGGGCACGGCGCCATGTTCGTCGCGCCGAAGGCCAAGCCTCCGACGAAGCGGCTCGCGTCGCCCGTGCCCACCATCGCTTGCGCCACGTGCACCTCGTAGAAGCCGGGCTGCAGCGTGGCGTCGACCTCCTTGAATCGAATCTTCGTCGCGGTCGGCGCTGCATACGTACCGAGCGCCGCGATCGTCTCGATTGTGGCGCCCGCGACCGAGTAGCCGGTGGGCGCTGCATCGAGCTCGCGTCGTAGCGAGATCTTGAGACCACTCGAGGCGTTGGTCAGTCCGGTCAGTCCGGCGCCGGTCGTGGACGAGCTATCCTGCACGAAGATGACCGCGATCGGATTGCCCGCGGCCGCGCGAGTGCGTGTGAGCTTTGCCATGTTAGCCGAGGGGATTGTGAAAGAAGCCGCCGCCCGCGCCGAGGCCATTCATGGTCGGCACGCGGAATAACTGGCCGGTGACCGGCGCAGGTTTGAAGGTTGCGATCTCGAGGGCCGTCTGCCCCGACGTCGTCCACGAGGCAGTCGGCGTGACCGCCACGCCACTGCCACCGGAGTTGACCTTGTACCACAGTCCGAGCCCGAAGTGGGCGCCCGATCCGTAGCTGATGCGATCGATTAGCGTGAAGCCCGAATCGATCAGGTAGTTCGATCCTGATTCATTGCCGAGAATCGCGATGAGCAGCTCGTCGTTGAATCCCGGCGTGACGCTGTTGTATGACAACGAAGTGCCGGAGGACGCGGTATTACCATTCTGCTGATCGAACGGCGACGAGGACGTCAGCACGCCCGAGAATGCGGCGATCAGCACCGAGCCGAACACGCCGGTTCCCGCGGATTGCACGGTGTGACCCGTGCCGACGATGGGACTGCTGACATACCACGAGCGGAGCCGCGCGTTGGTTGTGCGCGTCGTCAGGGCGGTGGGGGTGTTGCCCTTGCTATCCGTAAAGGTGCTCGCACCAACGCCGCTATAGTCCGCGCACGCCTCAATGAGGAGCGACGCCCCGGTCGTGTCTGCCGCAGGAGACACGATGGTGTTGCCGGCCGCCGAGCCGGCAATCGTGTGGCCTGCCGCAAGCAGCGCGATGGCCACTACAGCGTCCCTTCGTATTCGGGCCTGAATCCGGCGCGCACGCGATCGGCGAGTGCGAGCATCTCCGGATCGTCCGGTGCGCGACACCCTAGCTTGACCGACTTCTGCATCTGCTGATACGGTCGCACATCCGCGAGCCACGCATCGCGCGCGAGCTCCTCCTTCGTCGGCAGAATGGGCGGCTCGGCCGGATCCGGCAGCAGATCGAGGACGGTGCCGGCCGGTGTCTCGTCGGCGTGCTTTCGATCGTCGCGGCCCATGACGGCCGCACGCACCTGTGTGCGCAGCGACGCGAGCGTGCCGTCGGTGACGAAGCGCTGCGTGAACTTGTCGCGCGAGCTGTGGAGTTGGACGTTCACCTCCATGGCCGTGCCGATGTCGACGCACTCGAGGACCTCGGCCGACCAATCGGCAATGTCCTGCGGCTGTATGCTGGTCACTGATGTCTCCGGCCGAGGGTGATAACTGCCGAGGCGACGTCGCCCGCGTGGGCGATGAGCGCCGCACTGACGACTCCGAGCACGGCACCACATCGCCAGCCGCAGCGTGGCGCACGTTCTTGCTCGAGCGCGTGGATCTGGACGTCACGCGCATCGAGCGCCTTGCCGAGATCTGCAATGGTCTCGTCCTTGTGCGCGATCACCGACTCGAGGTGCACGATGGTGCCCTGGTACGCGGCGATCGTGGCAGCGTCTTCATGCAGCGCTGGCGTGACGCTCAGCCGCAGCGCATCCGCATCTTCGATCGCGCGCCGTGCCGCCGGCGCAAGCGTCTCGACGTCGACCGCCGCGCGGCTCGAGTCGTAGTGCGTCGCGTTGGCCTCGACGTCGGCGCGGCTCGCGGAGGCGACGCGCTCGAGGGAGTCCCCGCGAGTGCGCAGCAGCTCGGCGCGCGCATGCTCGGCGTCCGCACGTGCGTTGCTCACCGCAGCGCTCGCGCGCGCGGCGAGGGCCGTGCTGTCCGCGCGCTGAATGACCTCGTCGAGATGGCGCGTACGGCGTGCGTTGCACTCGCCGCCTACGATGAGGATCACGGCGGCCGCGGCGGCGAGTGCCATCGTTGGCCGGATTCGGTCGAGTGGAATGTGCATCACTCGACCTCCAGGTAGCGCGCAACGCTCATTAGTCGGCTCCGAGGTACGTTGTCAGCAAGGTGCGCCAAGCCACCATGTCCATTACTGATGGGAGCGGATCCTCCTTGCGGCCCGGCGAGACTTCCCGATGCGCCAATACCCGGTCGACGGGGATGTTGTAGAGCTGCGCGTACACGCTGCACAGCCAGAGCGCGCTCTCTATCTGCGCCGACGTGAGCGCTTCGCCTGCGCGGTTCGCCCACGCGAAGCCGAGCGACTGCGCGTTGATCGAGCGGCCGCCGTTCGGGCGGTCCGGATTCTCGGGCGTCGCCGGTACCGGATCGGGCCATGCCGAATCACCGGCATGGTACGCGATGATGTCTGGCCTGGTCATGCGCAGCATCGTGCCGTCGCGATCGATCAGGTAGTGATAGGACGCCTTCTTGTCGTGCGTCGAATTCAGGTAGTCGATCGAGCTCTGCGCCGAGTCGCCCTCGGTCGTGTGCATCAGCAGGATCGTCGGCGCCGACGCGCGCACCGGACCGTGATGCACCGCGCTGTCGAGACGAGTCACGCGGCTCTGGAGGTTGGGGCGGGTCATGTGTCTTTCCCTCGGATAACGTCGATAGGCGGTGTCGTGCGATCGGCCGGCGGATCATCCGGGCGGTCGCCCCCTTTGATCGCGCCGCGGATGACGGGGATGATCAGCACGGAATTCTCCTTGATCGCGATCACGCCCGACTTGAGCGGGATCGGCAGCGCGATGCCGACGCCGAGGAGAATCAGCCCGACGCCGACACCGAGGCCGGCCGTCGAGTGGAACTGCCAGAGCACGTACGCGCCCGTCAGGGCGCAGACGAGCGCCGCGAGAATGCCGCCGATGACGGCCAATGCGTGTTTCATGAAGCGGCTCCAGGAGGAAGGACCACGTGCTCGGGCGCGCGGCGGTCGTAGCCGCCGACCGGCTCACCCGTCTCGAGATCGAGCACGTACGCGGTGCCGATGTAGCCCACGATCGGACGCGTGACGTCGGTGCCCGAAATGGGGTGCGCTTCGACACGCACGCGCGTCTGCGTCCGAGTCGCGACGTGCTCGTAGCAGAAGTCCGCGCGGAAGGGCCGCCCGTCACGGATGGCATGGAGCCAGTCGCGCATGACCCAATCGCGATCGTCAACGCAGATCCCATTGATCCAGCCACGGCCCACGGCTTCCGCTGCGGAGATGCCCGTGGCGCGGCTCCACGTTTCGCTGACCCACTCGTACGCGCCGGCCGCAGTGGCCTGGAACATTGGATGCCGCGACGTCGACGCCATCGTGCGTTGCATCGCGCCGGTGACCGCAACGTTGCGCGAGAGCTGCTTGACCTCGGCGGCGGTCTGATTCACGACGTCGCGAAACGAGCCGCCACCGTTCGGTCGCAGTTCTCCCTTGATACCGGCGACGTCTTCCACCAGCGCGCGGAACTCGGCGACGAACGTCCGGCTGTTCTTGTACGCCGGCTTGAGCGCCTTCAGCCAACCGGCCCACGACGCCGCGATGGCCGAGATCCCGGCGCTCACCTTCACGGCCAGATCAACGTGCGCGGCGAGGCCTGACGCAGCGCTCGCTGGCGCTGCTGCGGATTGCGTGATGAGTGCGAGGAGCAACATGAGTCGGCGAAGTCCAGATAGGGGGAACGACAACGCGCCTCCAGCCCCGGGCTCAGTCCCGGAGGTGGAGGCGCGCGCCTCGGTCTCTAG
>JAOBWF010000404.1 GCA_025463215.1 Acidobacteriota bacterium
CGCCTTCGAGGGCCGCAAATTCTCCGGGAGAGCGCAGAAGACGTTCGTCGCCGGCGAATGCGTATTCGACCGCACCGCCCGATAGATTTTCCCAAAAAAGGCTGGCATCGTCGCGGCCATGGAAAACGACGCCAATGCCGTTGTCGCCATGATGGCGCTGTTGCTCGGCTATTTGCTGGGTTCGATTCCGTTCGGGCTGTTCTTCGCGCAGCTTTCCGGAGCCGGCGATATCCGCAAGGTCGGCTCGGGCAATATCGGCGCCACCAATGTGCTGCGCACCGGCAAGAAGTGGGCGGCGGCGGGCACGCTGCTGTGCGACGGACTGAAGGGGGCGGCGGCGGTCCTGCTGGCGCGATACATGTTCGTGGCGGGTGGCCTGACCATCGCCGCGGCGTTGGGCGCGGTGCTGGGACACCTGTTCCCGGTCTGGCTGAAGTTCAAGGGTGGCAAGGGCGTGGCGACCTATCTGGGCGTTTGCTTCGCGTTGTACTGGCCGGTGGGGCTGATGGTGGCTGCCACCTGGCTGGGGGCGGCCTTCATCTGGCGCATCTCGTCGCTATCGGCGTTGATCGCCATTGCGTTGTCGCCGGCCTTCTTCCTGTTGCTGCATCATGATGCGTATGCGGCACTGGCGCTGATCCTGTCGGCGCTGATCTATTATATGCATCGGGAAAACATCCGCCGGCTTATCCGCGGCGAGGAGCCACGTATTGGCGCCAAAAGCAGCGGAGAAGCGGGTGCAACTCAGCGATAGCGAACGCCGCGCCTGGCTGCGGCTGTCACGGACCGAGAATGTCGGGCCCGTCACCTTCCAGAACCTGATCGCGCGCTTCGGCTCTGCCTCGGCCGCGCTGGAAGAAATCCCCCGCATGGCAAAGCGCGGCGGCGGCAAGTCCTTCGTGCTGCCAGACCCGCGCGACGCGGAGGAAGAAACCGAAAAGCTGGCGGCACTGGGCGGGCGCATGATCGCCGCCTGCGAACCCGACTATCCGCGCGGGCTGGCGGCGATGGATGTGCCGCCGCCGCTGATCAGCGTGCTGGGTCATCCGCATCTGCTGAAAAAGGAAATGGTCGCCATCGTCGGCGCGCGCAACGCATCGGCGCTGGCCCGCAAATTCTCCGACACCCTGGCGCGCGATCTCGGCTTTGCCGGGCTGGTGGTGGTGTCGGGCCTGGCGCGCGGCATCGACGCCGCCGCGCACGAAGCGGCGCTGGCGGTCGGCACCGTCGCAGTGGTGGCGGGCGGGGTGGACATCATCTATCCGCCGGAAAATGACAGGCTGTATGCCGCTGTAAGAAACCAGGGCGTGATCGTTTCGGAGATGCGTCTGGGCGAAGCGCCCCAGGCGCGGCACTTCCCGCGCCGCAACCGCATCATCTCCGGCCTGTCGCGCGGCGTGGTGGTGGTGGAGGCGGCGGAAAAATCCGGCTCGCTGATCACGGCACTGTTCGCGCTGGAACAGGGGCGCGAGATCTTCGCGGTGCCGGGCTCGCCGCTGGACCCGCGCGCCCGCGGCGCCAACCGGCTGATCCGCGAAGGCGCCACCCTGACCGAAGGCGCGGAGGACGTGCTGGCCGTGCTGTCGCCCATGCTGGGCGGGAATTTCCGCGAGCCTGACGGCATGCCCTTCGCGCCGCCGTCCCGCGACGACGCGGAAGCCGACCGCATCCGCGCAAAAGTCGAGGAGGCGCTGGGGCCCGCTCCGGTGGAGATTGACGAACTGATCCGCCAGCTCGGCGCGCCGCCCGGCGCGGTGCTGACCGTCATTCTGGAACTGGAATTGGCCGGGCGCTGCGTGCGCCATCCCGGCAATCGTGTAAGCTGGCCCTCTTAAAAAAAGTACAAGAACAACAAAGGGAGACGTTCATGATAGTTGGACAGCACGCAAATCCGGCGCCGCTTGGGCTGGTGGGCTTCGGGCTCACAACCATTCTTCTCAGCAGCATCAATGCCGGGCTGTTGCCGGTCGCGGGCGAGCCGGTGGTGATCCCGCTGGCGATGGCGTTCGGCGGCACGGCGCAGATCATCGCCGGCATCATGGAATTCAAGACCGCCAACACCTTCGGCGCCACGGCCTTCACGGCTTACGGCGCGTTCTGGTGGTGGTTCGCGCTGCTGATCCTCCTGGGTGGCAACCATGTGCTGGACCTGTCGGGCGCCAGCAGCGCCATCGGGCTGTGCCTGATCCTGTGGGGTGTCTTCACGCTGGGGCTGTGGGTTTCGACTTTCCGGCTGTCGCGGCTCCTGTTCGGCATCTTCCTGACCCTGTGGATCGCCTTCTTCCTGCTGGGCGGCGGCGCGCTGCTGGGCAACCCGGCGCTGCATGCGGCGGGCGGCTGGGTCGGACTCTTGTGCGGGGCGCTGGCCATGTATGGCAGCTTCGCCATTGTCACCAACGCCACCTATGGCCGCGAAGTGGTGCCGACCGGGACGCGCTAGCGGTCTGCCCCATTGGGGGCCGGGGCGTCGCGAACCAGCATGCGCGCCTCGGCCTGGGCCAGCTCCAGAAGGTGGGCCAGGACCGTCTGGCCCTGCCGGGCGGCGATTTTTCGCAGGTTTTCCAGCAAATCGAGGGTGTAGCGGGCGGACTCCGCCGCCGTGGGCGGTGCGCTTTGGAGCTGGGAGGGCGGGAACCCGGGCTTTTGCGGTGGAGCGGCCATTACGGATTCAGAAAGCTTTTGCGGATTAACCATAGGGAGCCCCAGTTGATTTTACAACCACT
>JAOBWF010000086.1 GCA_025463215.1 Acidobacteriota bacterium
TCGATGCCCTCGTCGAGCTCGACGAATGCGCCGAAGTTCGTCATGCGCACGACCTTCCCCTCGATCGTGTCGCCGACATGCCGATGCGAGAAGAAGTCGTCCCAGATGTCAGTGGCGAGCTGCTTCAAGCCGAGCGACAGCCGCTGGTTCTCGGCGTCTATGTTCAGCACCATCGCCTCGACCACGTCGCCCTTCTTCAGGACCTCCGACGGATGCTTGATTCGCTTGCTCCACGACATGTCGGAGATATGGATGAGACCATCGATCTCTTCCTCGACTTCGACGAACGCGCCGAACTCCGTCAGGTTGCGGACCTTGCCGCTGATCTTCGAGCCGATCGGGTACTTCTCGGCGAGGTCGTGCCACGGGTTGGTCTCGACCTGCTTGAGGCCGAGCGAGATGCGGCGCGCCGTCGCGTCGACGCCGAGCACCATCGCGTCCACCGTGTCGCCGACGTTGAGCAGCTTCGACGGGTGCTTGACGCGCTTGCTCCACGACATCTCGCTGACGTGGATCAGCCCTTCGACCCCCGCCTCGAGCTCGACGAACGCGCCGTAGTCCGTGAGGCTGACGACCTTGCCGCCCATGCGCGCGCCGACCGGGTAGCGCTCCATGACGTTCGCCCACGGATCGGTGATGAGCTGTTTGTGGCCGAGCGAGACGCGCTCGGTCGCCGGATCGTACTTGAGCACGATCACGTCGATCTCGTCGTTCACCTTGAACAGCTCGGACGGATGCCCGACCCGCCCCCACGACATGTCGGTGATGTGGAGCAGGCCGTCGATGCCGCCGAGATCGATGAACGCGCCGTAGTCGGTGATGTTCTTCACCACGCCCTTGAGCACCTTGCCCTCGGCGAGGATGTCGAGCGTGTGCTTCTTCTTCTCGGCGTTCTCTTCCTCGAGCAGCGCCTTGCGCGAGAGCACGATGTTGCCGCGCTTCTTGTTGACCTTGATCACGCGCATGCGCAGTTCCTGGCCACGCAGCGCGTCCAGATTGCGCACCGGACGAACGTCGATCTGCGAACCCGGCAGGAACGCGCGGACGCCGATGTCCACCGCGAGGCCCCCTTTGATCCGCTCGATGACGCGGCCGATCACGACCTTGCGCTCGGCATAGGCCTTCTCGACTTCGTCCCAAATCTTCATCTTCTCGGCTTTTTCGCGCGAGAGGACGACGTACCCTTCGCGGTCTTCGGTCCGCTCGAGGAGCACGTCGACGATGTCGCCGGCCTGGACCGTGACCTCGCGGTTCTCGTCGAGGAACTCGTCGACCGAAATGATCCCTTCCGACTTGTAGCCGACGTCGACAATCACTTCCGACGCGGTCACCTTGAGAACCGTGCCCTTGACGACCTCACCTTCCGCGATGTTCCGGAAGCTGTTATCGTAGGAATCGAGCAGCCGTGCGTACTCGGCCGGATCGATCTGGTCGTCGTCCTCACGGGGCCGTGTCTTCAACGTGCCTTTATCCGTGCGTTCGCCTCGTTCCGGTCGCTCGGTTGTCGCGACCCCGCCCGCACCGGGAGTGTTCTCGTCTACGTTCGCCATGCCTTGCGCGTCCTCCTGTATCCGATCGATTTTTCGACCGGAGATTGCCGGCGGTTGGTTGAGCGGGTGCCGGCCCCCGCTAGGTTTTTCTGAATTCCGATAAGCAACAGAGAGTACGACACTTATCGTCAAACTGTCAAGGTTCCGAAAGGACTCGAGCATGGCCAAACGCCCGGCCGCCGGACGCAAGAAATCACGAAAACCGACCGTGAACGCCGCTGCCTCCCGCCGCCCGGCCAAGCGCGCCGCCGCGAAGCGTCCGGTCAAGCGGCAGGCATCTGCCAGAAAACAGGCGCCGGCCAAAAAGGCCAGTAAAAAGGCGACGCCCAGGCCGGTCGCCAGAAGACAGCCGGTCAGCCGGCCGAAGGCTGCGGCCGCACGACGCCCGAAGGCCTCCGCTGCCGTCGCCGGCAAGGTGCCGCGCCTCGACCGCAGCCGCCGGACACTCGACGATGGGGAGACGATGCGGACGCCCCCCTCCTCGCTCGACCTGAACCGCCGCGGCTCGGCGGCTCGAACGGGGCGCGCCGAAATGGCGCAGAGCGATCGCAACCACAAGGGGATGTCGCCCGACATTCAAGGCGGCGACGTCGACGTCGACGTCGAGGACGCCTACTTCACCGGCGAGGAAGCGCCGGGCGGCGACAACCCGACGCCGGATCAGGACGTCGTCGACGACATCGGCAAGGCGCTCGGGGTCACCTACGAGGACAACGAGGAGCTGAAAGGCAGCGACAAGGTCGTCGAGCGCGACAAGCACCGGTGGGAACTGGACCCGGCGTCAGCCGAGGACTACACCGAGCACGACAAGGACTGACGCGACTCAGAATTGCCGCCGGATCAGCGCCATCGCTTCCGACACGACCTGGTCGACGCTCTTCCCGGTCGTGTCGACAACGATCGCGTCGCCGGCCGCGTACAGCGGCGAGGCGGTGCGGGTGCGATCGATCTCGTCGCGCTGCGTCAGCAGCGTTGCGACGTCGGCGACCGCAGCGGGGACCCCGGTATGCGCCGGATCGTTCGCGCGCCGGCGCGCGCGCTCGTCGGGCGACGCGTCGAGATACAACTTGACGTCGGCATCGGGAAAGACCACGGTGCCGATGTCCCGCCCTTCCATCACGATCCCCCCGTCGGCGCCCATCTCGCGCTGGCGCGCGACCAGCACGCTGCGCACGCGCGGGAGGCGGGCGACGCCAGCCGCCGCGCGATCGATGTCCGGCGTACGGATGGCGCGGGTCACGTCGATGCCGTCGATCGTGACCTGCGTGCCGGTGACGTCGATCGCCGCCGCCTCCGCGAGCGCGGCAACGGCCGCGTCATCATCGAGCGGCACGGCGTCGCGGAGCGCCTTCCAGCCGACGGCGCGGTACATCGCGCCGCTGTCGACGTGGCGGTAGCCCAGCTCGCCGGCAATCACCCGTGCCACCGTCCCCTTGCCGGCCCCCGAGGGGCCGTCTATTGCGATGACTAGCGGGCGCATGACCGTGCCGGATTGCAGGATCCCAGGAGGGCAGGAAGGGGAGGAAGAAGGAAGGAGTTCTGCAATTTCACAAAGGTAGAAGTGTAACATGCGGCTCATGCGCGGACGCCGTCTGCTGACGCTGCTGCTGGTGGCCGCGATGCTCGCCGGGACCGCGCTGATCGCGCGGCCGTACCTCCACGGCCTGTCGTTCGTGATTCGCGCCGCCGAGATGCAGGGCGCGCCGCGACGCGTCGCGGAGTTCGACGCCACCCGCGTCAGCGAACGCG
>JAOBWF010000022.1 GCA_025463215.1 Acidobacteriota bacterium
TGCGATCGAGCGCCGCATCGAGCGCGCCATCGCTGCGGGATCGGGTGGCAGGGAGCATGGCGCAGCATCGTACCAGCGGGGCGAACAAATGGCAAAGGGATCCGTATGCTAGTCTTCGCGCACCGCATGCCCTCAGCCGGACCGGCCGAACGACTGCCACGCACGCTCGGGCTTTGGAGCTCGGTCGCGCTCGTCATCGGCATCACCATCGGCTCCGGAATTTTCCGATCACCGGCCGGCATCGCCCAGAAGGTCCCCAGCCCGACGCTGATGATCGCGCTCTGGGTCGTCGGCGGCCTGATCACGTTGTGCGGCGCCCTGTCGCTCGCCGAGCTCGCCGCCGCGCTGCCGGAAACCGGCGGCTTCTACGCCTACATCCGCGAGGGATGGGGACGGCCGTGGGCCTTCTGTTTCGGCTGGTCCGAACTGGTGCTGATCCGCGCCTCCGCGCTCGGCGGCATCGCCGTCGTTTTCGGCGAATATTTTTTGCGCAGCATCGGCATCGATCCGGTCGAGCACTACATCGCCGCGCGGACGCTCTCGGCCGGCGCCATTGCCTTCGCCGCCTGCGCCAACATCGTCGGCGCCAACGTCGGGGCGGCGATCGTCGGCGTGTCGACCGCCGCGAAATTTTCGGCGCTGGTGGTTCTGATCGGCGCGTCGTTGCTGCTCGGCGGTGGCCACGGCGGCAGCGTCTCGCACCTGACCGCCGCGGGGACCGGCGCGATCAGCACCGGCGCGATGGGTCTCGCCCTCGTCAGCGTGTTGTGGGCGTACGACGGCTGGGGCGACCTCTCGTTTGCCGCCGGCGAAGTGAAAGATCCGCAGCGAACCCTGCCGCGCGCGATCATCCTGGGCACGCTCGCGCTCATCGGTATCTACGTCCTGACCAACGTCGCATACCTGTACGTCATCCCGATTACAGGAATCGCCAACCCGGCGACGCCGCTGGTCGCCGCCGACACGATGATGGCGCTGTTCGGCCGCACCGGCGTGGTGCTGGTGTCGGTTTTCGTCATGATCTCTTCGTTCAGCTCGCTCAACGGCAGCATGCTCGCCTCGCCGCGCGTCTTCTTCGCGATGGCCGACGATGGAATGTTCTTCGAGACGATTGCCAGGGTGCATCCCCGCTTCAAGACGCCGTACGTCGCGATACTGCTGGCCGCCGTGCTCGGCATGGCGCTGGTGATGAGCCGCAGCTTCGAAGCGCTGACCGAAACGTTCGTCCTGGCCATCTGGCCGTTCTATGCGCTCGGGATTGCCGCGATCTACCGCCTGCGCCGCCTGCGGCCCGAGATGCCGCGGCCCTACAAAGCGATCGGCTACCCGATCGTTCCCGCGATCTTCATCCTGTCGGTCGCCGCGTTCGTGATCAACGCGTTGATCCACGAACCGATTCCGACCGCGATTACGTTTGCGTTGATCCTCGCCGGCCTGCCCGTTTATCACTTCGCGTTCGCGCGACGCTGATCTTTTTCCGATCTTTCCTGTTTTTTGTCTTGATCCCCGGCGCGGTACTGTTACTCTTTTTTCTCGCCGATGAATGTCCGAAGGAGTTTTTGAAGATGGATGCACGCGAGCCGCGACTGCGGCGCCGAGGATTTTTCCTGCACTCGTCAGAAGGCGGCGAACCGGACACCGGCGAACACGAAAACCCGGAAGGGTTCATCGTTCGCGTCCGCTTCCCCGGCAGCCCGGTCCCTCGCAAGATGGTCAGCGCCCGCGGCGTTTCTGGCGGCGGCCGGTCGCACCGCACCGACGCCGACCTGACCGAGGGGATGCCGGCGATTAGATCAGGGAGCGTGACTGGCAGCCGTCAACGGTCACACTTGCCCCGCTGATCCAGCTCGCGCGAGGCGACACGAGGAACGCGACCACCGCCCCCACCTCTTCGGCGCGGCCGAACCGCCCGAACGGCAGCTCGCTCCGCACGAACGCCGCCATTTCTTCCGGCGCTTCTTGAACACGGCGATCCCACGACCCTCCCGGAAACCGAATCGACCCCGGCGCGACGCTGTTGACGCGGATGTTGTCCGCGGCCAGCTGCTGCGCCATCGCTTTCGCGAGGCTGATTTCCGCCGCTTTCACCGCGTTGTAGGTCATGCGGCCGCCTGATTCCCGTCCCCAGATCGAGGCGATCATCACAATCGCGCCGCCGCCGCGCTGGCGCATCAGCGGCACCGCCAGGCGCGACGCCCGCACTGCCGGAAAGAGCGTCTGATCGAAGGCCGCCTGCCATTCGGCGTCAGAGGTGTCGGCGATCCCGGCGCCCTTCGCGACGCCGACGTTGTTGACCAGAATGTCGACGCCGCCGAACGTCTCGACCGTCCGCGCGAAGACGATGTCGACCCCTTCAGAGGTCGACAGATCCGCGGGAACGGCGAGGATGCGGTGGGAGCCGCCGGCCAGCGCTGCGAGCTCGGCGGCGGCGTGGCCGAGCGCCGCTTCACCGCGGGCGCAGATCGCGACCCGGCAGCCTTCCTCGACCAGCGCGCGCGCCGTCGCCAAGCCGAGCCCCTTGCTCGAGCCGGTCACGATCGCCACCTTGTCCGTGAGGCCTAGGTCCATACAACACTCACGGATTGCAGGAGTGCAGGAGAGCAAAAATGAAAGCGGAAGGGCCTGTCATCGTCCGCCGCGCCCGGTCAGGTCGTTAAGCGTCCAATCGAACGGCGAGTAGGTCAGCTGGAAGCTGTTCTTCGCGAGAAATTCCTTCTCGGTACCGGTGAGCTTCGGCATGACGAAGGCGACCACGGCGCGCTCGACCGGGGTGCGCGATGCAAACGCCGTCGGCGCCTTGTCGCCGTACGCGGCGGCGAAGTCCTTTTCACGCCACGAGAAGATCGAGCTCGCCGCGACCTTGCCGCTTTCACGGTCGACGCTGACGCATTGCGCCCGGGTGACGCACTCGGCGGCCACGTCGGCGAGCTGTTCTTCGAGTCGCGTGCCGGTGAACGCTTCGCTGCGAAGCCGGCCGCTGCCGACGGCGCCGCGTCCGAGCGCGAAGTAGACGCGCGGATCGTGGAAGCCGGACAGGACCGTCTGCTCGATCTGATCGAGCGTCAGCGTGCGGCCGCCCACCCGGTGGGTCAGGCGCTCGAACGCGCCCGGAATCTGCCGGATGCTTTTCGCCGGATACTCGGACGATCGGCCCTGGATCGGGTAGTGGTCGATGACGGTCCGCAGCACGAGCGCGTTGTAGGCGTTCAGCCAGAACGCGATCTGCTCCTCGCGCGGCGCCTTCTCCACCGACACCGTCGCCAGTTGCGCGATGTAGCTGTCCAGCTTGCCCCGCTCGGACTTGATCGCGCGATAGTAGACGTCCCCGTTCCGCACGTAAAGGTCGAGCAGCTGATCGAAGCTCTTGCTGCGCGCCGCTTCGCTCGACTCCTGCGCGGACGCGGTCACCACCATCAGCGACGCCAGCAGCCACGACGCCGCGCGCATCAATCGTAAAGATCGCATGGCGTCGACTATACCCGATGGCTCAGGAACCCGGCGAGCGCCGCCGTGAACACGTCGGGCCGTTCGAGATTCGACAGGTGGCCGGCCTGCGGAATCCGCACCAGTTCCGAGCCGGCGATGGCCTGCTGCATCTGTTCCGACGCGGCCGGCGGCGTCACGGTGTCTTCCTCGCCGACGATGATCAGGGTGGGGACGTGAATGGCCGCGAGCAGCGGCGTCGCATCGGGGCGCGTCATCAACGCGCGAAGGGCGCCGGCGATCGCCTCGGTCGAGCTCGCCAGCGCGAGCGATCGGACGTACGCCTCGACCGCGGGACGGGTCGTCAGCGATGTCTGGCCGAGAAGTTTCGGCACCATCTCCTCGGCGACCGCCGACGGACCGTGGTCCTCGAGCAGTTGCAGTAGACGCATGCGGCCGGCGATCCCTTCGGGCGTGTCAGCCTGCGACCGCGTATCGGCAAGGACCAGCGCCTGGACGTAGCGGGCGGCGAGCCGCAGCAGTGCGAAGGCGACGTAGCCGCCCATCGACAACCCCACGACCGCCGCCTGCGTGACGTGGAGCGCATCGAGCAGATCGATGACGTCGCCGGCGTAGTCGTCCACCGAGGTCGCCGGCGGGTCCGCGGCGCCGCCGTCGAACCCGCGCAGCTGAGGTGCGATCACATGCCAGCCGCTGTCGGCCAGCGCCAGCTGCGCCTCCCACATCCGCGCGTTGAGCGGAAAGGCATGCAGCAGCACGAGCGTGCCGCGGGGGCGCTCCGTGGACGAGGCAGGCGCGTCGACATACCGAAGCCGTCCGATGTTGGGCACGCCCCATTGTAGATAATGTGAGGAGAGGATCCGGTGCTGACGATTGCGTCGCTGGGAATGTTTTCGTACGGAATCTACTCGGTCGGCTGGGCCGCGGCGGATCTGGTCCGGGGGGCGCGTCTCGAATTATGGGCCGAGCTGGGGCTGATGGCGTTCGGCGCCCTGCTCTCGCTCGCCGCCGCGTTCGTACGCGTCCGGCTGCCCGGCGGGCTGGCGTTCGCCATCGGCGCAATGCTCGGTCTGCAGGCGCTCGCCGTGCACGACGCGGCGCACCTCGGCGGCGGCATCACGCCACAGGTCGTGCGCGGCTCGATCGCGATCGTGCTGGTCGCGATCGCGCTCAGCGACGCTCGGCCCTCACCAGCGCGGCGAGCACGCGGTTCTGCTCATGGGTCGACGTGAGCCGCTCCGCCGCGGAGACGAACGCCGGCCGGCTGCCGGCGTCGACGCCCGGCGCGAACGCCAGCAGCACTTCGGCGCGGTCGTAGTCCGACGTCATCGTGCCGACGGCGTCGAACACCGCGGTCTGGACGTCACGCGGCGATGCGCCCTTCTTCGCGAGGCCGGTGAGCACTTCGCGGCGATCGTAGTTCGACGAGATCGCGCGGACGGCCGAGAAGAACGGAACGCGCAGCGCCGGTTCGATCGCGAAGTGCGCGAGATACGTGGTCAGCACCTGACGGCGATCGTAGTCGGAGGGCATCGCCGGCACCGCGGTCAGGACCGCCTTCTTCGCGTCCGCACTCAGCGTCCCGCGCGCCAGCATCTCCTCGAGCACCACGCGCTGGTCGTAGCTCGACTTGATGTGCTGAAGCGCAGGCAGCAGCGTATCGCCGTCCGCAGCGGACTGGTTGCGCCTCGTGAGCGCGGCGAGCGCCATCCGCTCGTCGTAATCCGATTTCATCGACGCCATCGCCTGCACGTACGCGGCGGCGCCTTTGTGATCGAGCGTCACCATCGCGGCGACGTGCTCGAGGACTTGACGCCGATCATAGTCGGACGTCATCAGCCGGCCGGTCCGCTGCAGCAGCGGCTGCACCGTCGCCGCGTCCAACTGCCCGATGTCGATCAGGGCGACGAGGTAGAGCCGGCGCGCATAGTCACCCCCGAGCAGGTCGATCTCGTCGTAGACGCCGCCGATCCCCTTCCGGGTCAAAATCGATTGCACCCGCGCCTCGGCGCCGATCCCCGAACGGCGAACGATGAGCGGCAGCTCGGTCGCGAGGAAGCGCTTCGCTTCGTCGTCCCACGCCCGTTTGACGCCGCCGACGAAGTAGGTGTGCGTCAGCGTGCCGTTCGCGGAGGTGATCTCGACGCTGTGCGGCACGGCGGTGCTCGAGTCGCGCAGGGTCAGCGCGCCGCCGTCCGACAGGCGTCGGACGTCGGTGAGATCGTCGGTGAAGGTCACGGTGCCGCGCAGCCGGACGTCATAGCGATGGCTGTCATCGCTCCATTGCATGTGCCATTCGTGGGTCGACGACAGCGACGACAAGGCGCCGGGCGCCGGTGGTGACGGCGGCGCGGGTGGCGCGGGTGGCGCAGGCGGCGCGGGCGGTTCCGGCGGCACCGGCGCCATCCCTCGCGGAGACATTGCGGGCGCTGCCGGCGGAGATGGCGGTGCAGGTGGAACGGGTGGAACCGGTGCAGCTGGCGGTGCAGGTGGCGCCGGAGGAGACGGTCCGTCGAACGTCCATTCGGGCGCAGGCGCCGCGGACGTCTGTGGCGTCGCCGGAGTATGCGGAGTCGCCGGGATTTGTGGTGTACGCGATACCGACCGCGTGAGGGCGATCGACTGACCGAACACCGACGGCAGGTGCTGCACGCCGCCGGCGCCCGCGGTGAAGATCATGGTCAGCGCCAGGGTGACGGCCCAACTCGGCGAGCGCGGCTCCTCGGTGATCGGCACGCGCAGAATCCGCCGCACGCGGTCGAGCAACGATCCACCCGTCGCCGCCATCGCCATCGTCGTCGCCGACAGGCGCCACGTTTCGAGCTCGGCTAACGCGTGGGCATATCCGACCGGGTCGCCGCAGAGCGCGATGGCGATGTCGTCGCAGCAATGTTCGCGCTCGGCGCGAATCCGCCGCGACACCCACCACACCGCCGGGTGATAGAACAGCAGCGTCTCCGCGATCGTCTGCAGCACGTTGACGGCGTAATCGTGGCGCCGGATGTGCGCGAGCTCGTGGGCCAGGATCGCTTCGACCTGCGAGGGCGACAGCGACGCCAGCGCGGCGATGGGCAGCAGAATCGCCGGCCGCAGCCAGCCGACCACGGTCGGCACGTCGACCAGCGCGGATTCGACAACGTGCGCCGCCGCAGGAAGACCGAGCCGGTACGCGAGACGGCGGCACCTGGTCTGCCACCGCGACGAAGCGGTCGCGAGCGCGATGTGATGCAGCCGCCGCACCTGCCACCATCCGCCGGCCATGCGCGCGAGCAGCAGGAGCACGCCGGCGAGCCACGCAATCGTGATCGCGGGGAGGGCGCGCTCGATCGCCCCACCGATCCCCTGGGCCGCTGTGAACATCCGGCGCACACCCTGTGGATGCGATGCGGCACCGCGATCCTCGAATGCCGGCATGCGGGCGAGGGTTGCCGCCGATGTCGCGCGCGGCATTAGCACGGCCTCGCCGCCATCGGTCACCGTGCTGGCTGACGGGGGGTTCACCGATCCCGCGGTCGCCGACCACAACAGCCGCGCCGTGATCACCGGCGCGGCGAGCATCGCCGCGAGGCTGGCGCACGCGACGATGTAGCGCGCGCTGGCCGATCGACGCGCCGTCGCGCGCAGCAGCGCGGACGAGGCGGCCGCAATCGCCGCGCCCTGCCACACGAAGTGAATCAGCGCCCACCCTGTCGTCTGCAGAAACGGAGTCATCGTGATCCTCCGGGCTTGGTATCGCCGCCCCCCGGCGCGTCCCCCACGCCGCGCAGCAGCTTCTTGATTTCGGCGAGATCCTCCGGCGACGTCCTGCTCGCGGCGAGCGCCTGGAGGACCAGCTTCGCGGCCGATCCGTCGAAGGCGCGCTCGAGCAGGTCGGTGACGAGCTGCCGCTGCGTCTGATCCTGCGAGTAGGCGGCGGCGTAGATGTGGGTGCGCGCGGCTTCGTCGCGGACGACGAGCCCCTTCTCCGTCATGATCTGCAGCAGCTTCAGGATCGTGGTGTAGCCGGCCTCACGCCCCATTTCCTCGGCAATCTGGCGGACGGTGCTCGGGCCGCGCGACCACAACACGGTGAGGATGCCGAGCTCGGCGTCGGTCGGCTTACGGCGCAGCCTGTTCATGCCGCGGATTATCTACGACGAGCTTCGTAGATGTCAATACGAATGTGTTCGTAGATGCCGCCACAGTCAGGGACCAGCAGAGTGCGCCGACACCGCAGAGAAACCTCGCCGCGATCCAGGCCGGTTGGTTGTCGGTAATCTGCGCGGCTGCTTCTCTAGAGATGTTTGCGCAGGACAGCCGACAGCGTCAGGCTGCCGGTGACGTTCGCGGTGGTGCGGAACATGTCCGGGATGGTATCGACGGCGAGCAGGATGCCGATACCGTCGATTGGCAGGTTGACCGCGGCCAGGACCGGCACCATCGCGATGATGCTGCCGCCTGGGACACCCGGCACGGCGAAAGTGCTCAGGATTACCGTGAACACCACCGAGGCGAGCTGCGGTGCGGTCAGCGTCGTGCCGTAGAGCCGCGCCAGAAACAGGACGCCGACCGGCATGGCGACCGCGGCGCCGATCCGGAACACGGACGCCGCGAGCGGCAGGATGAAGCCGGCGATCACCGGCGGCAGCGCGGCGCGCTCGCCGCTCTCGATCATCGCCGGCAGCGCGGCCAGCGACGAGCGCGAGGCGAACGCGACCGCCTGCGCCGGCGCGCAGAAGGCGACGAATGCCCGCGGCGACATCGCACCGCCGATGATTCCCAAGGGGTACAGCAGCACCGCGGCCGCCCCGATCGTCAGCACCACCACGAGCAGGATGTACGCGACGACAGCGCCCGCGGCGGCGAGGCCGAGCTTCGAGGCGAGCGGCACCGCGAGCGCAAACACACCAATCGGTGCGAGCTCGAGGATCCCGGAGACGAGCCGCTGCATCGCGTCGGCGATCCCGTGCATCACGCGCAGCACCGCCTCGCGCCGCTCGGCACCGACCCCGGCGAGTGCGATCCCGAACAGCACCGAGAACACGATCACCGGCAGCATCGCGCCGTCCGCGGCCGCCTTCACCACGTTCGGCGACACGAGATCGACGAACCATTGCCCGGCGGCCGCTGCGCCGCC
Organism: Acidobacteriota bacterium; assembly: GCA_025463215.1. Classification (GTDB taxonomy): domain Bacteria; phylum Acidobacteriota; class Vicinamibacteria; order Vicinamibacterales; family CAVVIG01; genus CAVQFC01. The sequence goes on from JAOBWF010000022.1 coordinate 8,561, forward strand.
TGCCGCTGGTGCGGGAGCGGCGGCCGCCGCTGCCGGTCCGCGCAACGCCAGGGCGGCCGACGGATCGATCTGGATCCGGGCGAAGACCGGCGTCGCGATCAGGACGGTGGCGAGCGCGGTGATCGCCAGGATGACAACGGCGATGAACGCCGCCCGCGCGCCCGCGCGGCCGAGCGCCCCAGACGAAGCGAGCGATCCCACGCTGGCAATCAGCATCGACCCGACCAGCGGCAGCACCGTCATCCGAATCAGGTTGATGAAGATCGTGCCGACCGGCGCGACGATCGCCAGCAGCACCGCGACCGCCGGAGAGGCCGATCCCGCCAGCATCAGCCCGAGAACGAACCCGGCAACCAGGCCGATCAGCACGCGCGAGGTCAGGGACATCGAAGGGAGGGCAGAACTCAGAGCTCAGAACTCAGAGCTGGGAACTGGGAACTGGAAGTTCGCAACTTCCAGTTCCACTTCTGCCTGCTAAGCTTTCAGTTCTAACTTTTCAGTTCTAACGTTCTAGAGCCCGCGGCCACGGCCGGCCATGGCGCGCTCGGTCGACGGCGGCACGATCCCCTTGGTCCGGAGATACGCATAGGCGGTCCCGGCGATCTCGTTGCCATGGACGATGACGCCGTAGAGCGACGCCGCGCGCGTCTGCTCGTTCGGTCCGGCCTTGATCATCTCGGTGACGTTGGCGTCGGTGGTGTCGGCGAACGCCTTGTCGCACAGCGCGAACGAGTCGGCGAGCGCCTTCGTCAGTTCGGCCTTCGTCTTCAGATCCTGCTCGAGGTTCTTGCCGGCCATCGGGTTCGGGACGCCGGTCAGCGCCGCGCACTGGCCGAACTGCGACTGCGCGATGTGCGCGATCAGCTGGCCGTAGGTGCGCGCTTCGGGCATCGAGCCGACCTTGAAGCTGTAGTCGGCATCCGACATCTTCTCCGCCGCGGCGGTGAAGTTCGCCTTGATGCCGGCGTAGCCGCGCTGCAGGCTGGTAGCCAGACCGATCTTCTGGCCGCCGGCGGGCGGCTGCTGTGAGTACGCGGCGGACGCGACGAGCAGGGCGGCGGCCGACGCGAAAGACATGACGCGCTTCATCGATATCTCCTTGAAAGGAACGAAGTGATAGCGGACCACTCTACTAGACTTGCCGCTCCCGCCGCAGCACCGTTTTCAGCACCGTGCGGGCGCCGCTCAGCGGCAGCGCGTCGGCATTCGCGCTGGGCTGCAGGTCCGATTCGAAGTCTTACGTCCGCGCCACTCCGACGGTCCGGTGCCTCGATGTAGGCTACCCGCATGAAGAAAAAGAAAAAGAAAGAGCGGAAGACGAAGGAGAAGACGGAGGCACCCGCGCGAACGGGAGCACCGAACGCGTCGCGACCCCGCATGCCGGGGTACGGCATGGCGGTCGGCACGAAGGGGCTGCTGGCGTGGGCGTGGGCCGAGGAGCGGCTGCGCACCTCGCATAACTACTACCTCATGACGGTGAGGCCCGACGCGACGGCGCACGCGATGCCGGTGTGGGGCGTCTGGGTGGACAATCGCTTTTACTTCAGTACCGGCGCGACGTCGGTGAAGGCGCGCAATCTCGCCGCGAACCCGTCGTGCGTCATCTGCACCGAGGACGCGGCCGAGGCGGTCGTCGTCGAGGGCACCGCCGCGCCGATGCAGGATGCGGCCCGGCTCACCGCGATCGCGCCGCACTACGCGCGCAAATACAGGTCGTTCACGCTCGATCCGAAGATGGGGCCCATCTTCGAAGTGGTGCCGACGGTCGTCTTCGGCCTGCGGGAGAAAACGTTCAAGAACACGACACGCTGGATTTTTGACGCCGGCCGCCGTTCTTGATCTGATCGTCTTGCATTCCGTCGAAGAAGTGTCCCGAAAATAGTTAGGGCGGCCCCGGGGCCGCCCTATGTCGTACTCGTGAATACGCCGAATCCCTGTCTACGCGCAGCCCGACGTATTCCCGCAGTTGCTGCACTTGTAGCAGGCGCCGCTGCGGATCATGATCGAACCGCAGGTCGAGCACGGCGGCGCGTCTTCCTGATTCTGGATCGTCGAGTGGTGGTTCGTGGCGAACGAAGGGGTGGCGATCGGCGCGGCGGGCGCGTCGGCGACCGGCGCGACCTGCGGCACCGCGCCGAGCTCCTTGCCGTTGACGCCGGCGTTGTACTGTGCGTCGTTCGACAGGAACTTCGACGCCATCCACCGGAAGATGTAGTCGACGATCGACTTCGCGAACCGGATCTCCGGGTTGCGCGTCATCCCCGACGGCTCGAACCGGACGTGGCTGAACTTGTCGACCAGCGCCTG
>JAOBWF010000434.1 GCA_025463215.1 Acidobacteriota bacterium
GCCCATGTGACCCTTCCAGAACACCAGGTCGCCGCGCTGGTTGGCGGTTTCGACGGGCTGACCCAGCGCCTGCTCCATCATGTCGGTGTCGCGCGGCGCCTGCACGCCGGTCGCGGCCAGGGCGGTCTGGATCAGGCCGGAACAATCCAGCCCCGCATAGGTCTTGCCGCCCCACACATACGACACGCCGACAAACTGTTCGGCCACCGCCACGAAATCGGCATGGGCCAGCGGCGCCAGGTGACGCTGGTGCAGGAACAACCCGCTTTCGATCTCGACATAGTCGTCGATCTTGCCCAGCACCGACACCGCCGCGTTCATCGGCAATATGTCCTGCACCGAACGCTTGAGATCAGGGCCGATGAAGGCGGGCGCCATCAGGGCGGTGACGCGCGCCTGGGCCGTGAAGGCGTTGGTCAGCGCTGCGTCCTCGACATAGCCGACATAATCATCGCTGCCGGCCTGGCCCCAGGCCCAGCCCTTGGCGCGGTCATAGACCGTGAAGGTGTCGCCGAACAACAGCTCGCTGTCCTGTGCCGCGTCATCCGACGGGCGCACCCGCAAGGGAATGCGGCCCACCCACACCGAACGCTTTGTGCCTTCGACGTAGCGCGGCGCATCCACCACGCCTTTCAGATGAGCGGCGGCGAGATCGGCGCGCGCGGGCGTGATCCTTTTATCGGCCATAATGCTCTTTCAGCATCGCATACAGCGCCCGCGCCGCATTGGCCTCGCCGCCCAAGGGGCGGCCCGGCTTGGGGCGGTCGATCCAGGCGGGAATGTCCAGATGCGCCCAGGCCTTGGTCTTCGTGACAAAGCGATTGAGGAACAGCGCCGCCGTGATGGCGCCGGCATAACCATAGGCGGGATTGTTGTTGAGGTCGGCGATGCGGCTCGACAGCGTGTCTTCATAACCGCGCCACAAGGGCAGCCGCCACAAAGGGTCCTGCTCGGCCGTGCCGTGGCGCATCAGGTCGGCGGCCAGGGTCTCGTCGTCGGTGAAGAAGGGCGGCAGTTCCATGCCGGTGGAAACGCGCGCCGCCCCGGTCAGGGTCGCCACGTCGATCAGCAGTTCGGGATTTTCGTCATCGGCGTCGCTCAGCGCGTCGGCCAGGATCAGGCGGCCCTCGGCATCGGTGTTGCCGATCTCCACCGTCAGGCCCTTGCGGCTGGGAAAGACGTCGCCGGGGCGCATGGCGCTGCCGGAAACGGAATTTTCCACCGCCGGGATCAGCACCCGCAGGCGCAGCTTCAGCTTGGCGCCCATCACCATGCCGGCCACCGCCAGCACGCAGGCCGCCCCGCCCATGTCCTTCTTCATGGTCAGCATGCCGGCGGAGGACTTGATGTCATAGCCGCCGCTGTCGAAGCACACGCCCTTGCCGACCAGCGTGACCAGCGGTCCTTTGCCCCAGGTGATCTCGATCAGGCGGGGCGCGCGCGTGCTGCCCTGTCCCACCGCCGCGATCAGTGGATAGCCGCGCGTCAGCGCGGCGCCGCTGGTGACCGAGACTTTCGCGCCATGCTGTTTGGCCAGCGCACGCGCGGCGGCTTCCAGTTCGGCGGGGCCCATGTCGTTGGCGGGCGTGTTCACCAGGTCGCGCGCCAGGAAGATGTTGTCCGCGATGCGCGCAATCTCGGCGCCGTCCACGCCGGGCGGCGTCACCAGCTTCACCGGGGCGCGCGGTTTCTTCTTGTAGCGGTCAAAGACATAGCCGCCCATCAGCCAGGCCAGCGCGCCATTGGCGCCGCCGCAGAACTCCGGCACCTCGCCCAGCGCGTAGGTCCCGGCGGGCAGTTTCTCCGCCGCCGCCGCCAGCGCGAAGCTGTCGGTGGTGTCGCCCAGCCCAAGCACCCATTGCGCGATGCCGCCCCCACTGCCTTTGGAGTCATCGGGCAGCGCGGCCAGCTGGCCCAGAGCGCCGGTGAAACCCGAGGCACTGGCCAGTCCGCCGCGCGCCTGTTTCGCCAGCCAGGCCTTGGCGGCCTTGGCGGTGACGGCATGCAGCGGCACGGCATTCTTGGCGCTGGCGACAAGGCTTGTATGCATGGGGCGCTCTTATACTCTGGCGGAGGCGACTGTATGAATCACGGCGCGCAATCGCAAGGAGTGCAAATGTATACCCTCGTTATCGGCACCCAAAACTGGTCCAGCTGGTCGCTGCGACCCTATGTGGCGCTGCGTGCGGCCGGCGTTCCGTTCGAGACGGTGGTCATCAGGCTGCGCGAAAAGCAGCATCCCACCACCCGCGACCAGATCCTGCCTTGGTCCCCGGCGGGCAAGGTGCCGGTGCTGAAGATCGCGGAAGATGGCAAGACCATAACCGTGTGGGACAGCCTGGCGATCTGCGAAACCATTGCCGAACGGCATCCCGAGGCCGGGCTGCTGCCCGCCGATACCAGCGCGCGCGCCATCATGCGGTCCTATGCCTGCGAGATGCATTCGGGCTTTCCTGACGTGCGCGACCAGCTGGGCATGGAGTTCGCCCGCAAGCTGCCGCTGCCGGAGCTGCGCGACGACACCAGGGCACAGGTCGCGCGGATTATCACGTCATGGGAAGAAGCACTCGCAACATATGGCGGCGATTTCCTGTTCGGCAAACTTTCGGTCGCCGACTGCATGTATGCGCCGGTGGTGTCGCGCTTTGTCACCTATGGCGTGGCGGTGCCGCCCGCCGTGCAGGGCTATATGGACCGCGTGATGGCGCTGGCTTCCATGCAGGACTGGATGCACGCCTCGCGCGAAGAAATCACGGCTGGACTTGGCAACTACAAGGACTAGTGAAGAGTCTAGACCGCCAGCATCATCAACATCGGCAGCATCATGCCGGCGGCGAGCCACAAGAGCACGATCCGGCGACGGCTGGTCTGCCAGGACATGTAGAGCCCGAGTGCCGTGGTGACGATCAAGCCTAACGAGACCAGTGCGGCAAACACCTTCAGCGTCCACTGGGCGATCACGCTGGAGAGCGGCGGCGATGGCGTGTCGTCGAGCTTGTCGACCTTGCCGCGCTTGTCCTTCTTGGGCGATGGATCGTCGGCATATTTCACGCGCAGGTTCTGGTTCTTGTGCATCGAGGCGAGAGCCTGAAGCACGACCGGTGGACGGTAGCCAGGCATGGGCTTGTGCAGATTGAAGGTCTGGAAGGCGCCGGTCACGGAAAAGAAAAGGATCGCAGGCGCGAAGAAGGCCCCCGCGTAGGAATGCCACACGCGGGCGGCCATCAAGGCCGCCGCCCGACCCTGCCCGCGCCTGGCCGGGACTGGCTTGATCGAGCTCATCTGATTCATGGGCGTGTCTCAAAATCTCGGAGAAGGCCGTATGGCAGGGACATACGACCGTTCGATGACGGTGGGCATCGACTCGGATATTTTTGAATAATGATCTTGCCGTACCCTGGCCGCTCCAGCAGCCATTGGCCCATGTCTGCTTTGCGCCCAAAACGGTCATTCCGGCATGGCGCGGCTGGCGAGCCTAGGCAAGATAGCCGAACGTTTCGAATTCTCGTCTCCAGCGCCAACGCACAAGCCACCGGGACCAGGGATCAAGGACAGAAGGGACTTTGGCAGTGGATGGCCTGATCCCCGCCTTGAAGCCGGGAAGATCATTTGAAATATCGACCCCGGTCATGGCGCCAAGGTTGCGAAGGTCATTCTTGAGAGATTCATATCGAAGGACGTTATCAACTGCCACCCGCCCCCCGATCGATATCAGATCGATATTTCGCGCAGCCCTCATAATCAGGGGCAATACATCTCTGAAATAGTTCTTGCGCGTGGAAGACACGCCACGTTCGGCCATCTCAAAA
>JAOBWF010000205.1 GCA_025463215.1 Acidobacteriota bacterium
CCGGCGGTCCGGGTCTACGTCACCAACGAAACATCCGGCGACCTGACGATTCTGAACGGCGACACGCAGGCCATCCTGGCGACCGCGCCGCTCGGCAAACGGCCGCGCGGCATCCAGGCGAGCCCGGACGGCAAGTCGCTGTACGTCGCCCTCAGCGGGTCGCCGCCCGCCGGCCCGGGGGTCGATCCGAAAACACTGCCGCCGCCCGACCGCACCGCCGACGGCATCGGCGAGGTCGACGCCGACACCTATCGGTTGAAGCGGATCATCCACGCCGGCGCCGACCCCGAGCAGCTCGCGGTCAGCGCCGACGGCACCCGGCTCTATGTCGCCAACGAGGACACCGAAACCCTGAGCGTCGTCGACGTCGCCTCGGGCAAGGTGATTGCGGCGGTGAAGATCGGCGAGGAGCCCGAAGGCGTCACCATCCGGCCGGACGGCAAGGTCGTTTACGTCACCTGCGAGGGGGACGGCGCCGTGTTCGCGATCGACACCGCCACCAACAGGTTGTTGAAGCGGATCCCGGTCGGGCCGCGGCCGCGGTCGATCGGGTTCCTGCCCGATGGCTCGCGCGGCTACGTCTCGCTCGAGAACGAAGGCGCGATCGCGGTGTTCGACGCCAGGCAGCAGAAATTCCTGCGGCTGATCAGGCTCGACGGCGAAGGCCACACGCCGAAGCCGCGGCCGATGGGGATCACCGTCGCCCCCGACGGGTCGACGGTGTACGTCACCGCCGGCTCATTCGGCCACCTGTTCCTGATCGATCCGGTGAAAAACGCGCAGACCGGATCGTTCGAGGTCGGGCAGCGGCCGTGGGGCATCGCGCTGATGCCCGGCGGGAAGACCGCCTACACGGCCAACGGGCCCTCGAACGACGTGTCGCTCGTCGACCTCGCCGCGAAGCAGGTGATCAAGAAGATCGCGGTCGGCAACCGTCCATGGGGCGTTGCCATCATCCAGCGCTGATCGAACGCCAAGGACACCAGGGACGCCAAGATTACTTCGCGAGATCGATTCGCAACTCGGCGCCGAACAGCATCGTGCGGTCGTTGTCCGACGCGGCGTATTTCAGCAGCGTCCGCACGTTCTTTTCCACCCTGCCGTCGAATACCGTCCGGCCGTTCGCGACCACCTTCACCGGTCTGGCGAGATCGAACTGCTCCGGCGACAACAGCAGCGTGAACGCCGCCACGCCGCGCGTCGTCGCGGTGACGACGTTGCCGGTGCGGGTCAGATCGACGCGGCCGGAGCCGCCGCCGCGGGCGAAGAGCGGCTTGGGCGGCGTCTCGACGATCTGCGGCTGATACGTTCCTTCGAGCTCCACCGGCGCGTTGTCGCGCGCCACCATCAGCGTGATCTTCGAGCCGGGCGGCTCGTCGCCGAGCGCCTCGGCGACGTCCAGTGCCGCCGCCACACTGCGATCGTTGACACGCAGCAGCACATCCCCCGCCTTGAGTCCGATCCGCGCCGCGTTCGATCCCGGAACGACCCGGTTGATCCGCTTGCCGACGCTGCGCGCGCCGAAGTCCGCTGACGGCGGCATCGCCATCTCGTTGAGATCGGCGAGCCCCTTCGCGTCCGACTTCTGCGCGCCGAGCCGATCGATCACCAGCCAATGCGCGCGATTGAAGGCGGCGCTGTTCCCCATCTCCCAGGTCAGCGTGTCGGGCAGCGGCTGGCGCGGATGCTCGCGCACGAACGTCTCGTACAGATCCTTCACCTCGGGCCACCACGCCGTGTTGTGCGCCGCATTCGGCTGGGGGTGATAGTCGACGCTGACCCCGCCGTGGATCAGGTGCGCGATCGTCGGATCGACGACCCTCGTCGGATACAGCGGATCCCGTCCGCCGTTGACCGCGAAGATCGGCTTGTTCCGCAGGTTGTTCGCGAAGATCAGCCCGTCGTCGATGTCGCGGAGCGCGAGCACCAGGAGGTAGCCGTTGAGCGGCAGGATGCTGGCGAATGGCGTTGTCTCGCGCATCGCGACGTAGAGCGCGCCGGTCGCACCGTCCGAGACCCCCGACAGGACGACCCGGTTTTCGTCGACGTTGTACAGGCGCTTGACGCGATCGACGATCGCCGCGAGGTTCTGCACCTGATCGGGGCTCCACCACGGCGCATCCGCCCAGGCGTAGGGGACGATATAGATCTGCTCGGCGCCGGTGAGCGCGCCGACCGTGCCGTTGCCGACCGGCGCGTTCGTCGTTCGTCCGCCGACGCCGCCGTGCAGCTGAATCCGAACCTGATAACGCCGCGCGGGGTCGTACCGCCCGGGCACGTCGACCGCGAAAAAATGCTCGACCCCGTCGGCGGTCCGGTTGTCCATCTGGACGACGCCGCTGTCGCGCGCGGGATACAGGCGGCCGCGCTGCAGCCGCCGGTAGACCTCGTCGAACGTGCCCCCCGTCCGCGCAATCGGCTCGATCAGGCGGCCGGCCTCTTCCGGCGAGGACGCGGCCCAGAACGCCGCAAACGCCGAATCAGCGGCGGCCGTCCGTGCCGCGGGACGGGCGACAATCGCCGACACGCACACCGCGAGGACGAAAAGCCTGCGCGCCATGCGTGGGTGTATAACATAAGTAACGGCACCATGAGATCCGCAGCTCTGCTCTTCGCGCTCGCCCTGGCGGTGAACCCCGCCGCGGCGCCGCAGCCGGCCAGGCCGGCCGCGGCCACCGGGCCCGCCGAGAAGCTGCCGCCGATCTCGTATACCTGCCCGATGCACCCGGAGATCCTGGAGGACAAGGGGGGCCTCTGCCCAATCTGCAAGATGGATCTCGTCCCCATCCGGCTGGATTCGGTGTGGACCTGCGCGACGCGGCCGCTCGCCGTCGTCCAGGACGCTCCCGGCCGCTGCGCGATTGACGGCACCGCGCTGGTCAAGGTGACGGCGGCGATCTCGTGGAGCTGCCCCGGCAGCGCGCAGGAGTCGATCACGCCCGGCACCTGTCCCGACGGCTCGCCGATGCAGAAGAAGTACGCGTCGCGCGCCCACGGCAATCACAACCCGCAGCACGGCGGCCTCTTCTTCATGGCGAGCGACAACACGCACCATCTCGAAGGCGCCTACCTGCCGACCGGCCTGTTCCGGATGTACTTCTACGACGAGTTCACGAAGCCGCAGACGCTCGCCGAAGTGAAGAATTACGCGGCGACGCTGATGGTGAAGGATCCGCGCAGCGGCAAGGAAACGCCGTATTCGCTCGTGCGGAGCGGACGCTATCTGCAGGCCGCGATCGGCAAGGTGCCGCTGCCCGCCGAGATGTGGGCGAAGGTGAAGTTCGCGCCCGGCGGCAAGGACAACCGCTTCGACTTCACGTTCGCCGCGTATTCGAAGGAGCCGCACGCGATCGGCGGCGCGACGATGACGAACGCGGCGCCCGCGACCACGGCGCCGCTCGTCGAAACCCTGCCCACGGCGTCGGCCGCTTCTCCGGCCTCGTCCGGTATCGATCCGGCGCTGGTGCCGCTGCCGATCCCCGACACGGTGCCCGAGATGCTGGCCCAGCTGAAGGCGCGCACGGATCAGATTCGAGCGTTCATCGACAAGGGGACGTTCGCCGCGATCTACGTCCCCGCGTTCCAGGCGAAGGATCTCGCGCTTGCGCTCGACGCGCACAAGACCGAGCTGACGATCGATCGCCAAAAGGTCGCCGAGCCGGCGATTGCCAAGCTGGTGCGCTCGGCTTACCTGCTGGACGCGTTCGGCGACATCGGCAACAAGCAGCAGATCTCCGAGGCCTACGCGAAGTTCGTCGAAGCGGCCAACGACATCCACTCGGCGTTTCCGCAATGACCATCAGCACCGTCCGCCTCACCGTCGTATCCGCGCTGATCGTCGCCGGCATCGCCGTGGCGATTCAACCCGGCGAAGCGCACAAGGCGATCACCTCGAAGTACACGTACAACGACGACGTCTTTCCGATCCTGCGCGATCGCTGCGCGAGCTGCCACGTGGCGGGCGGCGTCGCCCCGATGTCGCTGATGACCTACGACGATGCGTTCCCGTGGGCCGAGTCGATCCGCGCCGAGCTCGTGGCGGCGCACATGCCGCCGTGGAATGCGGACGCAGGCTACGGCGAGATCGCGCGGGCGCACACGCTGAGCCCCAAGGAGCTCGACGTCATCCTGACGTGGGCGACCGGCGGCAACCCACGCGGCTCGCTCGATCAGAAACTGCCGGTGGTCGAGCTGAAGAACGAGTGGAAGCTCGGCGCGCCCGATCTGGCGCTCAAGCTGCCGGCGGAGTTCACGCTCGCCGCCGACAAGATGGAGGACTGGCAGGAGTTCACCCTCGCGACCGGCACCACCGACACGCGTTGGGTCCGCGCCGTGGATCTGCTGCCCGGCACTCCGTCGATCGTCCGCAGCGCGACCATCGTCGTGAAGAGCGCGGCCGGTCCCGCGGCCGGCGGTGGTCCGGCACCCGAGCACGTGCTCGCGCTGTGGCTGCCGGGGCAGGAGCCGGCGCCGCATGATGGCGTCGCCTTCAAACTGCCGGGCGGCGCCCAGCTCGGCGTGCGCATCCACTACAAGAAGACGTGGCAGTTCGAGGGGAAGGCGCTGACGGATCGCAGCACCGTCGGTGTCTATTTTTCGCAGAACCCCGACACCGGGACGCACGAACTGCTCTCGCTGCCGATCGAGTCCGCCGCCGCCGCGGCGGGCGCGGATCACGTGGTCCGCTTCAGCCAGACGCTCGGGGAAGACGTCCAGGCGCTCGCGCTCAGCCCGGACAACGTGCCGGGCAACATCTCGATGCAGGTCGAAGCGGTGAAGCCGGACGGATCGCGCGTGCCGATGATCCGCCTGAACACGCGCGCCGACTGGGATCGCCGCTACTGGTTCGAGCGGCCGGTGACGCTGCCGCGCGGCACGCGCGTCGAAGTCACCGCGAACCTCGAGGATCCCGACATGCTGTCGGCGGCGTTCACGTCGACGCCGGGAGCCGCGGCGGCGCAGGCGCGCCCCTCGTCGATGCGTCTGACGCTCAACGTCATCCCCGCGCCACCGAAACCCACCGCGCCGTAACCATTCCTCGATGACCCGGAGCCTGGCGGGTTGCCTCCTGATCGCACTCTGCTCCACGGCCTGCGGGAGCGAAACGCGCGCGGCGACCTGCAGGTGGGGTGACGAGCCGGCGGTCAGGCTCGATCTCCGGCGCGCCGCCGATCGCCGCCACGTGATCGTGGACGCCCGGCGCGGCGAGGAGATCGCGATTCGCTACGCCGATGTCCTGCGCGGGCACCGCTCGGTTCATTACGAAGGCGGCGACGTCTACCGCGGCGTGCGCGACCAGTGCCTCGCCCTGATGTCCGCCGCGATTGCGGCGCGCCACGGCGTGCAGCCGGCACAGGTCGCCGACGCGGTCGGCCGGCGCGACGACAGGCTGGACGGCTTCCTCTTGTTGATCGTTGCCGCCCTGTTCACGTGGGCCGCGGATCTCGCCGCGCGGCGGCTGTTCGATCGCTTTCAGCCAGACGAACCGGTGCCGGCGTTCGTCGCCTCGGCTGCGATGGCCGTATTCGTCAGCGCCGCGGGTGTGACGCTCGCCGCGCTCGGCGGGTCGGTGGTCGAGATGATCGTGGTCGGCGACACGCATCTGAGCTATCGCGTCGAGCGGCTGCCGTGGAACCAGCATTGGCGGGCGTTGCTGGCCGGTGCCGCGGCGCTGTTCGCGGCCACCGCGTGGCGGCGATGGCGTGTGCACGGGCGTTCCACCGACGCCGCGCGTCCGTCTTATCCTTTGCATGGGTCGCGCCTATAATCGATCAGATGGAGGCGCTGTCGGACGAGGAGCTGATCGCGCGCTACCGGCTCGCGCCGGCCTCGACCGCCTCCCGCCGGTTGGTCGAAGAGCTGTTCCGGCGTCATCAGGGCCGGGTCGTGGCGTGGTGCTATCGCCTGACCGGGGATCGCACGAACGCCGTCGATCTGGCGCAGGACGTCTTCGTCAAGGCCTATTCCAGCCTCGATTCGTTCCGATCCGACGCCAAATTCACGACCTGGCTGTATGTGATCGCCCGCAACCGGTGGCGCGACGAGCTGCGCGCCCGCCAGTCGCGGCCGCGCGAGTCGCCCGAATCCGAGATGTTCAACGACGAGCCGTTCGACGTCAACGACGCGTTATCGGCGCTGACCGCCCGCGACGCGCGGACGCTGGTCCAGCGGTTGATGACCGACGTGCTCGACGAGACCGAACGGCGCGTCATGACGCTGCATTACGGTCATGAGATGCCGCTCGACGCGGTCACCGCGACTCTCGGACTGACCAACCCGAGCGGTGCGAAGGCCTACATTGTCAGTGCGCGACGGAAATTGCATGTAGCGGTGAAACGATGGAAAGCGAACGCTTAAAGCAGGCCCTGGGGCCAGGGCCCGACTGCCGGTCTATCCAGCGCCTCGCGTATTACGCCGATGGCCTGCTGCCGGTCGCCGAATTGCAGGCGGATGAAGCACACATCTCGACCTGCGCCAACTGTCTGCTCGAATTGGAGCAGCTGCGCGCGTTCACGACCGCCGCGGCGGAAGAAAATCGGGATTGGGATGTCGCCGATGCCGTGTCGTGGCTGCGGCGGCGGGAACCTGAAATATTCGGTGACGTTCGCCACGACCGCAAAGCGGGTAAAAATTGGTTCTCGGCAAGCAGACTTCGGCCGGCGATGACGATGGCGGCGGTCCTGCTCGTCATTGGCGTCGGTTATTACTTGAACAATCCCGCGGCGCCGCGGCTGCCGATCGACGTCGGCACCGGCAGCGACGCGACACGTTCGCTGCGCGTCCATCTGCTCGGACCCGCGGGCGATGTCACCGCGATACCCGACCGGCTGACGTGGGAAACCGTCAGCGGTGCGCGCAGCTATCATGTGCGGGTGATGGAAGTCGACCGCCAGGAGATCTGGTCGAGCGACGTGACGGCAGCCTTTGTCGACCTGCCCGCGACCGTCCGGGCGCGCATAACCCCGGCAAAGAGCCTGCAGTGGCAGGTCACCGCGTTCGGTGACGGCCGGCAGGTGATCGCCGCATCGGAGCCGCAGCGGTTCCGGCTGACGAAGTAACCAAGGGAGTTTAGATGACCGTACGACAAATGATGCTGGCGCTCGTGAGCGCCACTGTGCTCGGGGTGACGCTCTGCGCCAGCGGGGGATCCGGCGGCGGCGGCACCGCGGGACCGTCACTGTCGCTCCGAATCAACGACGAAATGGCGCCGGCGGGCGCGCTCGTGCAGATGAAGGTGCTGACGACCGAAGCGAGCCCGATTTCGGGTGGCCGGCCCGGCTTCGCATTCGACGCCATGTTCACCGCCGCCGGCTTCGGCATGTTCGCGACCGGCGATCTGGCCGGCGCCGCAGTGGTCGACGGCCAGCACGTCTCGGTGTCTTACATCACCAACGGCGCGCTGACCTCGAACTATCCGATCATGACCGTCTCGCTCTGGATTCGTCCTGACGCGCCGTCAGGGACGCGGACGCTGTTCACCATGGATCCGCAGGCGATCTGGAACGTCACCGCGGCCGGCCCGGTCTACGCCAAGCCGATTCCGCCGGCGATCATCACGGTCGGCGGCACGGTCTCGATCACCGACGTCGTCCCGGGCGAGGGCGTGTGGCCCGCGGGGACCGTCGTCAGCGTCCGCGGCGTCGGGTTCAACAGCCGGACGAACATCCGCGTCAACGATGCCGGTGTGAAAGTGATCCGCATCGTCAGTGGCAACGAGCTGCAGTTCACGCTGGCCCAGCCGACGCAGATGCGCGGCATGAAGATCACGGCGCAGAACCCGGAGAACACCGCCGTCTACTACGCCTACATGCGCGGCATTGTCTCGACGGTCAGCTCGCGCCCGCTGCTCGCCGCCACCGAGCCGATCTTTTCGCTGGCGCCGCGCACCGTCGCGACGTTCCCGGCGTCCGCCACCCTGCTGGCGAATCAGTATCAGGCGGTGGCGCTGCAGAATCCGACCGCCGGCCGCGTCGACGTCAACGTGCTGCTCTATGCCGCCGACGGTTCGCTGATCACCCAGGCGCCGCGCACGCTCGCGCCGCGCGAACGGATCGCGCTGGAATTGATGGAGATGTTCGACGGCGTCGCGCCATCCGAGGGTTCCTTCGTAAGGGTCACCGCATCGGCGCCGATTGACGCGATTGGCCTGCTGTGCGACGAAGGGACGTGGACCGTTTCGCCGTCCCTGCCGCTCGAATCACCGCGCTGACGAGCACGAGCAGCACCGCCGCCGCCCCGGCGATTGCCGGCCACGGCACGACCCGGGGCAGTGCCGCAGCGCCGTCGCCGGTGAGCACGTAGCCGGCCCAGTAATACGGGTGCTGCCACGCCAGGCCGGATCGAAGGAAGCGCAGCTTCGCTTCCCGCAGCGCATCCGCCAGCGTCCGTCCCGTGCCGGCGGCGTAGAGAAACTGGGTCACGAGCTCGGCGCCCGGCCGGTCAGCCACCTCCCATAACGTCGTGACCGCCGCGCCGGCGCCGGCGGCGAGCAGCGCGCGGCTGAATCCTTCGACCCCTTCGCCGCGCACGACTTTGCCGCGCTCGGTATCGCACGCCGACAGCGTCACCAGGCTGACCCCGGAAAGATCCAGATCGGTGACGTCGCGCAGAAACAGGTAATCGGCGGGACCGCCCGGCGACGCCGGCGCGAGCAGGATGCGCGAGCGATCCGGATCGCGCGTGTCGGCAACCGCGTGCGTGCTGAAGTGGACGACCGGCGTCGATCGGAGCCGGCCGTCGAGCACCGTCTGCCGGAGCGCGTCGGCGCCGAGATGCACTTCGGCCCGGCCCGGCAGCGTGCGCGCCGCCTGCTGCACTTCGACCGCGGCATACGGCAGGCGCGGCAACGCCCGCGTTTCGAGCGGATACGATCCGGCCGCCGCTGGATCGCCGAACGCGGCGAGCGCGCGCTGCCACGGCCACGCCCACCGCCGCGCGGCGCGATGAGGCAGGGTCAGAAACGCCGCCGACGGCACGTAGCTGACGTCCATCCGTTCGACGACGAGGGCGCCGCTCGCCGGCAGCGTGATCGTTTCGAACGGCGCCGCATGGAGCGGGCCGTCAGCGGCGATCAGCAGATGCCGAACGCGAGCGAGCGCCGGCAGCTCCGATAAGAGGGCGGTCCCCGCCGCGGCCGACGCCGGCCGCCACGCCGATTCCTTGTTCCCGACCGCGTCGGCGAGTTGCTGCGCCGCGCGCGCCGGGTCGGCGCCCGTGCGCCGGGTCACGGTGATCGTGTCGCGGGTGATCGCGAGCCGCGCCATCCCGGCGCTGCCGAACCAGTATTCGAGCAGCATGGCATCGGCCGGGAGCACCGCCTGCACGGCGCTCAACGATGGCGCGCCGCCTGCCGGCTGCACGCGGTCGCGCCACGCCCGCGCGCGGCTCTGCTCCAGCAGCCGGAACACGTCGTCGCCGCGCACCGGCTCGTCGCCCAGCCGCAGCCAGATCAACGCGTCGTAGACGTCGCGCTTGTCCGCCAGGAACTCAGCGCGCAGCGCCACGGTCCGCAGATCCGAGCGCACCGATTCGAACGCCGCGATCGCCCGTTCGAACGCGGCGCGCGCGGCCGGGCGATCGCCGCGCGCGGCGGCGACCAGCCCGATGCCATACAGCGCCTTCCACTGGTCTTCGACCAGGCCGGTGGCGCGGGACGCGTCGAAGGCGGCCTCCAGATCCTGGCGCGCCTCCTGGTCGCGGCCAAGCCGCCGCAGCACCTCGCCGCGGTAGAGCAACGCCTGCGCCTCGCCGCGCGGGTTCTTCGAGCCGCGCGCCAGGCGCAGCGCGGTGTTGAAGGCGTCGAGCGCGCGGTCGTAATCCGCGAGATCTAGCGCGTAAACGATGCCGATGTTGCGCCAGGCGCTGACTTCGCCGTCGGCGTGCGCGGCGCGCGCGAACAGCTGCTGCGCCGACCGGTACAGGTCGAGCGCCTTGACCGGATCGCCGAGCCGGCGCGCCAGCGCGCCGCGATTGACGAGGAGCTGCGCCTCCTCGGCCGGCTGCATCGCCCCGCTCGACGCCACTTCGTCGTAGTAGTCGAGAGCGCGCTCGTCGGCGCCAATCCGCTGGTTCAGCACCGCGAGATTGGACAGCGTCATCTTGCGCAAGCGGCCCGTCGCCGCGCCCGGCGCCGCCGCGAGCTGACGCTGGGCGTCCTGATACATCAGCAGCGCGTCGGAGTAGCGCCCCTGCAGCAGGTGGACGTTGCCGATGTTGTTGAGCCGCGTGATTTCGCCGTCGCGTGATTTGGCCCGGCGATCGAGCGTCAGCGCGCGGCGGTAGGCGTCGAGGGCCGCGGCATAACGTCCGAGGTACTGGTTCGCGAGGCCGGCGGCGTTCAGATCCCACGCCGCGTCCGCGTCCGCGCCCAGCCGCTGGTGCAGCTCGAACGCTTTCTGCGTCTGGACCAGCGCCGCTTGGTAGTCGCCGCGCGCCAGCGCCGCGTCGGTCGCGGCGGCAAACGCACGCGCATCTGCGACCCCAGAATCCGGAGCGGCCAACGCCAGCGCACACACGATCAGGAGGGCCGCGGTCACGCGGTTCCAGTGTGGCATGGAACGGCAGGACCGGCACATTGTCTGCGCCGGCGCCGACGATCTTCCTCTGGGCTGACTTTTCTGTTCCGGATCGCGGCCGCGTCCGTCTTACTCTGCAACCCCGGCAATGTTCCCAGGAGACACTGGCATGAAACGGATTGGATTTCCCCGCGCGGCGGCAGCCGCGCTTCTCGCGTTGCTCGCCGCACCGGCCGCGGCGCGGGCGCAGACCGCGACGATCTACGGCTCGCTCGGCAACTTCGACGTCGTCAACAACACCGGCCACGACGCCCACGGATTCGAGATCGAGCTCGAAGGGCTGCAGCCGGCCGACGTCGTCTACACCTTCAGCGTGCAGCGCTATGGCGGTTCGATCGTCGTGCCGACGGCGACCGGCGTCGCGGTGCGATGGACGAGCGCCTACGACCCCTCGGCGCAGCAGTTCGTCCAGACGACGGTCGCGCATGCCGCCGGTGCGCCCTTCGTTCAGGGCCAGTGCTATCAATGGAACGGCCCGGCCGTCTACCAGCCGTCAGGCTGCGAGCACTTCGGCGCCTCGCTGTCGCGCAACGCGGTGAGAACCACGTACCGCTGGCTCGTCGAGGATCCGGCCGCCGCCGGTGCGCTGGTCGCGATCGATCCACCGATGGCCATCGCGGCGCCGGTGTACTACGTCGCGCCGGCAGCCGTCGTCGGCGCGCCGCCGGTGCTGGTCGCGGAAGTCGAGGCGCCGGAGCCGCCGGAGACGCCGGAAGTATTCGGCGACGCGCAATGGATGAAGGTGTTCAAGAGCGAGCTGCCGCGCGAGGTCGGCCTCGACGAACTGCTCGGCGACAACCCGATCGTCCCGCAGGATGCGGCGCACGCCGAGGTGGCGTGGGAAGTCGTGCAGGCGTCGCCCGCGACGGTGAACGGCAAGCGCAACCGGACGCGCAGCCAGAACCAGGGCGGCATCGCCCCTGGCACCCGCAGCATCGTCCGACGCTACGAGATGTACGGGTATGCCGGCCTCTACGATCCGCTGACGCACGAAGCGCTGTGCGCGGATCTGCTGTGCAACGCGCCGCTCGACGGCGAGCTCGGCGACTTCATCAGCGCGCAAATGACCGCGGCCAACGTCCAGGGCGACTCCGTGTCGGTGACGAAGGTCGGCAGCGGCAACGTCGATTCCGCGGACAGGCTGATCGCGTGCGGCAGCAAGTGCGCGGCGTCGTATGCCGCCGGCACCGCGGTCACGCTGACCGCGAAGGCGGCGAGCGGCAGCGTCTTCAGCGCGTGGACCGGGGCCTGCGCCGGATCGGCCGCGACCTGCACGGTGACCGCGACCGGTAACGTCGGCGTCGGGGCGACGTTCGTCGCGGCGCCGAACGGCGGCGGCGGCGGTGGCGCGGCAGGCGGTGGCGGCGGCGTTGCCACCGCCGCGGTGACGCTCTCGGTCAGCAGCAGGAACAAGGGGGCGATCACGAGCAACCCCGCTGGGATCAACTGCGGCAGCAGCTGTTCGGCGAAGTTCGCGCCGGGCACAACCGTCACGTTGACCGCCACGCCGCCGGCCGGCCTGCTGTTCCTGTCGTGGGGCGGCGCGTGCACCGGAACCGAGCCGACCTGCACCCTCGCCCTCACCACGAACGCGTCGGTGCAGGCGAACTTCAGCAAGTAGCGACCGCGCACGCACAGCCGGCGGCCATCGTGGCCGCCGGCAGACACGATGTCGCGTTTGCAAAGACCGGGAAGTCCTTCCGACCCGCTACGACGTCTGGCGAGCCTTCCACGCGGTCATCCGCATGACCAGCTCGGTGCCGGTGCGAATGACGTCATCGCGGCGCAACAGCGACGGGTGCATCTCGTCGTCGGTGTAGTCGGTCGGCAGACCACTGCCCGCACTCACGATCCACGATCGGTCCGCGGTGTGGGGGCCCAGTTGTCCTCCCATCGCGCGTGGCGCGATGCCGAGCAACTCGCCGACCGCGCTATAGGTGGCGCGGATCTGTTCGTCGTTGAGGAAGCGGAGAATTTCCGGAAGGTCGGCGCTGCCGATTGCCCCGGAAGGACGGCCCGCGCGGCTCATCCTGTTGCACACCGCGCAAAAGCGGCCGTCCAATCCATGTACGCATCGAGTGGCTGTCATGTCGCGCAATCACACCTTCATGATGAACGGGTCCTGGACGTCGTCGCCCAGTTCGCACCAGACGCTCTTCGTCTGCAGATACTGATATACCGCTTCGATCCCGTTCTGACGGCCGATGCCGCTCGCCTTGTAGCCGCCGAACGGCGAGTTGAACGTCAGCGCGCGGTAGGTGTTGATCCACACCGTGCCCGATTCGAGCGCCCGCGCCATCTTGTGCGCGCGCCGGACGTCGCGGGTCCAGACGCCGGCGGCGAGCCCGAACTCGGTGTCGTTGGCGAGCGCCAGCACCTCGGCGTCGTCCTTGAACGGCGTCACGGCGAGCACCGGCCCGAACACCTCGTTGCGCATCAGGAAGTTGTCCTTCGTCAGCTGATGCACGATCGTCGGCTGATAGAAGTAGCCCTCCGGGAATTCGGCCAGCGCCGGACGGGCGCCGCCGCACAGCACCTTCGCGCCTTCGGACACGGCCCGCTGCACCATCGACTCGTCTTTTTCGAGCTGCATCTTCGTCGCGACGGGGCCCATCTGGGTCGCCGCCTTCAGCGGATCGCCGATCGTGATCTGCTGCGCGCGCTTGACGATGCGATCGACGAACGCGTCGTAGATCGATTCGTGGATGTAGGCGCGCGAGCCGGCGACGCAGGTCTGCCCGGCCGCGGCGAAAATACCCGCCAGTACACCCGCCTCGGCCTGATCCAGGTTCGCATCGTCGAACACGATGTTCGGGCTCTTACCGCCGAGCTCGAGCATGCAGCTGACCAGCCGCTGCCCCGCCCGCGCCGCGATCGCGCGGCCTGCGCCGACGCTGCCGGTAAACGACACCTTCGCCACCAGGGGATGGTCAACCAGCGCTTCCCCGGTCTCCCGGAAGCCGCAGACGACGTTAATCACGCCGGGCGGAATGCCGGCGAGCTCGGCGAGCCGTGCCAGTTCCACGGCGGAGGCTGACGTAATCTCCGACGGCTTGAGCACGATCGTGTTGCCGGCCGCGAGCGCCGGCGCCAGCGACATGATCGCGATGAAGGTCGGCGAATTCCACGGCGTGATGACGCCGACGACGCCCAGCGGTTCGCGCAGCGTGTAGTTGAGGATCGTCTGGCGATCCAGCGGGATGACGGTGCCTTCGATCTTGTCGGCGAGACCGCCGAAGTAATACAGCCAGTCCTGCGCGATGCGCGCCTGTGCGCGCATCTCGGCGTAGAGCTTGCCGTTCTGCTCCGTTTCGATCGTCGCGATCCGATCGGCGTGCTCGGCGATGACCTCGCCCCATTTCATCAGCAGCCGCCCGCGGCGCGTCGGCGACAGCTTGCCCCACGGACCGGTGCGGAACGCATCCGATGCGGCCTTGACGGCCCGATCGACCTCGGTCGGACCGGCCAGCGCGAACGTGCCCCAGACGCCGCCGGTGGTCGGATTGAACGCGGTGAAGGTGCGGCCATCGGCGGCCGGAATGTCGGCGCCGGCGATGTAGTTCTGATAGACCTGCACGAAGCCTCCCTGATGTTTTACCCCGAAGATCGCCACGCTCGCTGAGAACGCCTTCTTTTTCTCGGCCTGCTCAGAATGCGCGGCGGTCAAAACGTGGCTGGTGTTCCTTCGACGATGAGCTCCGCGCCGGTCGCGGCGCGAACGATGTCGATCGTCGTGTCGGACGCGATTTCCTTGAGCACGAGGCCGCGCGGCGTCACCTCGACCACCGCGAGCTCGGTGATGATCAGGTTGACGACCTTCAGGCCGGTGAACGGCAGCGTGCAGCGCTTCACGATCTTGTGCCCGCCGTCCCTGGTGGCGTGCTCCATCGCGATGATTACCTTCTTCGCGCCGGCCACGAGATCCATGGCGCCGCCCATCCCCTTCACCATCTTGCCGGGGATCATCCAGTTCGCGAGGTTGCCTTCTTCATCCACCTGCAGGGCGCCGAGGACGGTGAGATCGATGTGCCCGCCGCGGACCATGGCGAAGGAGTCGGCGCTGCTGAAATACGAGCAGCCCGGCGTCTCGGTGACCGTTTCCTTCCCGGCATTGATCAGGTCGGGATCGACGTCGGCGTCGGTGGGAAAGGGTCCGATGCCGAGCAGGCCGTTTTCCGAGTGCAGGGTGATAGAGATGCCCGGCGGGATGTGGTTCGCGACGAGCGTCGGCATGCCGATGCCGAGGTTGACGTAGTCGCCGTCTCTCAACTCCCGCGCTACCCGAGTGACAATCCGATCGCGAATATCCATGAAATTTCAGAGTGCAGAATGCAGATTGATTGCCGATTTGTGGGATTGCTACACCCGCCATCAGCCATTAGGTATCAGCGATCAGCCGTTAGCCATGTCGAACCGTCCTCTTCTCGATGCGCTTCTCGTAATGCGTGCCCTGGAGGATGTAGCGGACGAAAATCCCGGGGGTGACGACCTGATCCGGATCGAGCTCGCCGGGCTCGACGAGCTGCTCGACTTCGGCGATCGTCACCGCGGCGGCGGTCGCCATCACCGGATTGAAGTTGCGCGCGGTCTTGCGGTAGACCAGGTTGCCGGCGCGGTCGCCGCGCCAGGCCTTGACGAACGCGAAATCGGCCCTGAGCGGCGCTTCGAGGACGTAGGGCTTGCCGTCGATGACCCGTGTTTCCTTGCCCTCGGCGACCAGCGTCCCATAACCGGTCGGCGTAAAGAAGCCGGCAATGCCGGCGCCGCCGGCCCGGATCCGCTCGGCGAACGTGCCCTGGGGCACGAGCTCGACCTCGAGCTCGCCGGTCAGATACTGGCGCTCGAACTCCTTGTTCTCGCCGACGTAGGTCGCGATCATCTTGCGGACCTGGCGCGAGCGCAGCAGCACGCCGATGCCGAAATCGTCGATCCCGGCGTTGTTGCTGATGACGGTCAGGCCGGTCGTGCCGCGGGCGCGGAGCGCGGCGATCAGCGTCTCCGGAATGCCGCACAGGCCGAAGCCGCCCATCATAATTGTCGCCCCCTCCGGGATGCGCTCGACCGCCGCGGCGGCGTCCGCCAGCACTTTGTTCACGGAGGGTATTCTATCAAGTAAGATGGCACTCCCATTTGATGCATCCTGACCTCGAACAAGCCATCGGGTTCCACGAATCGATCGTCGCGGAGGGCGGAAAGGCGCTGGTCGGCTACGACACCGCCAAGGCGCTCGCCAACGTCGTGCTGATGTCGGAGATCCCGACGTCGTACGACAAGAAGGAACAGCGCCAGGTCAACGCCGGCAACCTGTTGTTGCGCGGCGTCCCGGGCGTCGGCAAGACCTTCTTCGGCGTCATCCTCGCGGCGATCAGCAACGCCAAGTTCGTGCGCATTCAAGGGCGCGCGGACCTGCAGCCGACCGAAGTGGTCGGCTTCCAGATGATCAATCCGGCGACCGGCGAGCTGATGACCGAATTCGGTCCGCTCGCCGAGGCCGAGGTCATCCTGCTCGACGAGATCAACCGGATCCCGCTCAAATCGCAGAGCGCCTTCCTCGAAGCGCTCCAGGATCGGACGGTCACCGTCGGCAAAACCACGTTCGAGCTGCCGGCCTTCAGCTTCGCGATTGCGACGATGAACCCGGTCGAGCTCGGACAGGGGACGTTTCCGCTGTCGGAAGCGGCGACCGATCGCTTCGCGATCATGGTGAACATCGGCTACCTGCCGCCCGAGGAGGAAGCCAAGCTGGTGCACTTCGACTTCAAGAGCGTGCGGCTGAACGAGCTGATGTCGAAGGAACGGATCATCCAGCTGCGCTCGTCGATCAGCGAGCACGTCTTCATGCATCCCCGGCTCGGGATGTACATTCAGCGGCTGGTCGCGGCGACGCGGCCGTACAACCCCGAAACCGACTGGCACGTGCATTCGCCGTCGGAGCTGGTCGAGCACGGCGTCGACCTCGGCGCCTCGCCACGTGCGATCATCTGCTGGGGCCGGCTCGCGAAGGTGTGGGCGCTGCTGGTGCGCAAGCGCACCGAGGTCTACCCGGAGGACATCCAGGATCTCGCGGTCTACGTCCTCGGCCACCGCCTCTGGCTCGGCCCGCACGCGGCCAGCCACGGCCTGACCACGGACAGCGTCATCGCCGATGTCGTCGAGCGCGTCGCGGTTCCATGACGGGTAGAAGTTAGAAGTTAGAAGTTAGAAGTGAGAAGTTGAAGTTCGACAAGCTGAAATCCGAACGCTGAAGTCTGAAATCTCATGCGAACCCGTGAGCAGGATGTCGAACCGTTCGTGAACCTGTCGGAGCTCACCGAGATCGAGCTGCTGATCATGCGCCGGATGCGCGAGTTCACGATCGGGGAGCATCGCAGCCTGTTCACCGGATCGGGGTTCGACTTCGTCGGGCTGCGCGACTGGCAGCCGGGCGATCGGACCTCGAACATCGACTGGGCGCAGTCGACGCTGACCAACTTCAGCCCGATGATCGTGCGCGACTACGAGCAGCGCAGCACCGCGACCGTGGTCGCGATTGCGGACGCGTCGCTGTCGACGCGCTGCGGCATCGACGGCGTGCCGATTGCGGCGGCGATCGCGCGCACCATCGGCACGATCGGCATGTCGGCGGTGTTTTTCCAGGATCTGTTCGGCCTGATTACGTTCGATGCGAAGTTCGAGCAGCTCGCGGCGATCCGGCCGCGCGTCGGCAAGAATCAGGTCATCCATACGCTCGACGCCTACCAGTTCGGCACCGGCCTGCAGCCGCTCAAGCGCTCCGACAGCCTGAGCATGTCGCTCGCCGGCTTCATGCGCAAGACGTCGATGGTGCCGGTGATCTCGGATTTCCTGTTCGACGAAGCGGGCGATGTGATGGCGGAACTCGCGCAGCTCAACTCGGCGCACGACGTCTTCATCGTGCTGATCGACAGCGCCTTCGCCTTCGAGCTGCCGTCGGTGTCGGCCGGCTGGATCGAGGCGTTCGACGTCGAGACCGGACGGTCGAAAGTCATGTCGCGCGGCGCCCTGCGCACGCTCGGGGCGCGGACGCGCACCTGGCAGGACCAGGTCGCGCGCATGGCCAAGGACCACGACCTCGACGTGCTGCGCATCGGCGCCAACGAACTCGAGACGGCGATCGCGCTCGGCGAATTCATTGCGGAGAGACGGCTGAGAAAGGCCGCGTAGCAGAGATCGAACCACGGCAGCCACGAAACGAACACGTCGGCACGACGCACACGAGAATCCAACAGGTCGTTTCGTGAGTTTCGTGCTGTCGTCGGTGTCGTGGGAGATTAGCGAGACATCATGGTGAGAAACAGCGTGTGGGCTCTCTTGTTCGCGGCGACGGTCGCTTCGACCGCCGCGGCGCAAACCGTGCAAACCGATCCGCTGCAGTGCTGGTGGCGCACGAGCGCCGGCGCGGTGCGCGTCGGCGAGCCCTTTACGGTCGTCCTCACCTGTGCCGTTCTCGAGACCGAGGATGCCACGGTGATCGTCGACCAGACGCGGCTCGAGCCGTCGGTCGTCCAGTTCGCCCCGTACGAGGTGCTCGGCGGCTCGCACGGCGCCGATCTGCGGACCGGCCTGCGCCGCTTCTTCCAGTACGAGTACCGGCTGCGCCTGATCGCGGACGGCATGTTCGGCCGCGACGTCGCGCTGCCCGAGATGAAGCTCAGCTACCGCGTCCAGAGCAAGGTCGGCCAGAAGACTTCGCTGCAGGGGCGCGATCAGACCTATATGATGCCGGCGCAGTCGATGCGCGTGCTGTCGCTGGTGCCGGCGGACGCGAGCGACATCCGCGACACCTCGGCGAGCGACACCTTCAGCGACATCGATCAGCGCGGCTTCCGCGCCAATCTCTTCACCATCGTCGGCGGCGTGCTGTTCGTGCTCGCCGGGTTGATGGCGATCCTCGGGCTGGCGCGCCTGTTCCAGCGCTATCGCAAGCCGGCGGTGGTCAGCTCGAAACTGATCGCCGACGCCACGATCCTCAACGGCGTCGGCCGCGAGATCTCCCGCGTGCAGCGCGATCGCGACGGCGGCGGCTGGACGCCGGACCTCGCGAGCCGCGCCCTCGGCGCCCTGCGCATCGTCGCGACCTACGCGATCGGCCGGCCGGTCAGCACCATGCCGGCGAGCCGCCTGCTCGCCGACGGCGGCGAGACCGCGGAGCCAGGCCGCCTGATCCTCAAAGCCGGATGGCCGCGCGGCAAGCGCATCGCCGTCTCCGGCGCGGTGACGCCGCAGACGATCGTCCGCACGCTGGCGCGCCCGGGCGGCAGCGCCGCCAACGGGGCGCGGCTCGAAACCGTGTCGCAGGCCCTCGCGACGCTGACGGCGGCGACCTTCAGCCGCGACGGCACGCTGGACGACTCCGCGCTCGACGAAGCGCTCGCGACCGCGAAGCAGCTGGTGCGGCGGATGAAGTTCCAGCAGCTCTGGTTCATGAAGCGGCTCGCGACGCGCCGCGCGGGCACCGAGCTGGACAACCGCGCGTGGTCCCGATAACCCAGGTCCCGGCGGTCTTCCGGGACGCGATCTTCGAGTGGCGCAACGCGCGGGCTGCGGATCTGCTGTTCACGCACCGCGACGATGCGATCATCGCGATGGTCGTGCTGATCGGGCTCGCGCTGACCGTGATCGTCGGTCGGACGCTGACCCGCAAGAAGGCCGGCCGCACCCAGGTCGCGCTGCCCGCGGTGCTCGACTGGAGCGGCGGATCGTGGACCTCGATTGTCCGCCACGGCGCGCTGATCCTGTTTCTGGCTGGGCTGCCGTTCTTCGTGATGGCGTTCGCGGACCCGTACTCGTCGCTGACCCACGAGCAGGTCAGCTTCCCCGGCCGCCGCATCGCGCTGATGATCGACGCTTCGTCGAGCATGATGGCGCGGTTTCCGGCCGCCCACCTCAACGCCAAGGCGCCCAACGAAGCGACCTTCTTCACCACCGTCGCGGCGGCGGAGACGTTCATCCGCCAGCGGATGAACGGCAAGTATCACGATCTGATCGGCCTGATCGAGTTCGGCGACGAGGCGTATGTCGTCACGCCGTTCACCAGCGACTATGACAACATCCTGCTCAGCCTCAATCTGATCGGCGACTGGACCGAGTTCATGAAGTTCCCCGATCAGGGCACGACGATCGGGCTGGCGATCGAGCAGGCGACCGGGCTGTTCAAGGCGTTCGATTTTCTCGACGCCGCCGGTAACCTGATGCTGCTCTTCACCGACGGCCAGGACACGCAGGTCACGATTCACGGCAAGAACGTCAGCGAGATTCTCGAGGGCGCGCGCCAGACCAAGATCCCGGTCTACATGATCCGCACGAGCTACAACAAAGGGCTCGGCGCGGTGTTGCCGGACGACATCTGGAAGCCGGCGATCGAAGCCACCGGCGGCAAATTCTACCCGGCCGGCGACGAGCAGGCCGTGCTCAATGCGATCAAAGACATCGACACGCGGTCGGCGGGACGGGTCGACGTCAAGCGCTACAGCAGCCAGCAGCCGAAGTTCGCCGGCTATGCGTTTCTGGCGGCCGGCCTGTGGACCGTTGCGCTGACGCTGCAGCTGACCGTGCCCTATTTCAGGAAGTTCCCGTAGTGCGGGCCGTCAGGCCTGCGGTGTGAGGTAGAGATGAAATCAGCGCTTGGACCATTCCTGCTCGCGATCGTGCTGACCGTGGCCGGCGCCGGCCTCTGGCTGGCCGGCCGCACCGAGACGCGGCTCGCCGACGCGCACAAGCAGCTCGCGGTGCTGCAGTACGCCGACGCGCAGAGCCACAGCGCCGCGGTCGAGCAGTCGCAGTCGCTCAGCCTCGAGCGGCGCGTCCCGATCGTCGGCAAGGCGGCGGACACCGACGCGCGCGACACCCGCGCCGCCGCCGGCTACTGGCGCAGCGACTACGCCGCGATCGCGCCGCAGCACGACGCCAATGGGGTCATCACCGAAACCGATCCGGCGATCCTGCTGCTCAACGCCAACGCCGCCTACCGTGCGAGCCAGGGGGGCGCCGATCGCCTCGAAACCGTCCGCCGCCTCGACTCGGTGGTGAAGAACTACGCCGACGTGCTCAAGGCGCCGGCGTGCGGCGCCGGTGACCGCGCGTGCGACGGCCGCGCCACCGACGCCGCCTTCAATTACGAGTTCGCAATCCGCAGCCGCGATCTGCTCGCGAAGCAGCGTGGCGCCGCGGCGGCGC
>JAOBWF010000208.1 GCA_025463215.1 Acidobacteriota bacterium
ACGCCGGATCGATCTCGGTCGGCTTGAAGCTGAACTTCGGGCTGCGCGGATAGCCGTGATGGTTGTTGTGCAGACCCTCGCCGCCGGTGATGAGCGCCAGCGTGCGGATGTTGGTCGCGGTGTTCTCGAAGTTCCGGTAGCCGGCGGTGTGGCACAGGCCGTTGATCGAGGACGAGAGCACGAACACGTACATGACCGCGTGGATGCCGGCGCCGAGCAGCGTCCACCACAGACCGATCACCGGCCCGAGGATCGCGCACAGCAGCGCCGTGCCGATGCCGAGGCCGAGCAGGCCGTGGTTGAACATGTGGCGGTCCCACCAGCCGTCCGTGATGTCGCGCGCGTAGCGCTCGACCACGTCGGTTTTCTTGATCTCGCGGACATAGTAGTAGACGTTGCCGAGCTGCACCTGCCAGAAGCCGAGGATCTTCGGGCTGTGCGGATCGCCTTCCTCGTCGGTGAACGCGTGGTGCTTGCGGTGGACCGCCACCCATTCCTTGGTGCACTGCCCGGTCGTCAGCCACAGCGACATCTTGAACGCCCACACGACGCCGGGATGGAGGATGAGTGCCTTGTGCGTGGCGCAGCGATGGAGATAGATCGTCGTGCCGAACACGGCGACCTGAATCAGGACGCCGGCGACGAGGAGAGAGAGGAGAAAGGACGTCAGCATGCCACAGCCTTTCGACAGCTATCCCTGGATCCGCTCGAACTCGCGCATGAAGGCGACCAGGGCGTCGACCCCCTGCTCCGGGAACGCATTGTAAATCGATGCGCGCATGCCGCCAACCGAGCGGTGCCCCTTGAGGCCGTCGAGCCCGGCGGCCGTCGACTGCTTGACGAATGTCTTCTCGAGCTCTTCGGTCGCCAGACGGAAGGTGACGTTCATCAGCGAGCGGCAATCCTTGTGCGCCGTGCCGCGATAGAAACCGGTCCGATCGATCTCGGCGTAGAGCTTCGCCGCCTTCCGCTCGTTGACGGTGGCGATCGCCGGGAGCCCGCCCTCCGCGATCAACCATTTCATCACGAGTCCGAGCGTATAGACCGCAAAGGTCGGCGGCGTGTTGTACATCGACCCGTTCTCCGCCTGCACCGCATAATTCATCATCGTCGGCAGCGACGTCTGCGAGCGGGCGAGCAGATCCTCGCGGATGATCACGAGCGTGACGCCCGAGGGCCCGAGATTTTTCTGCGCGCCCGAGTAGATCACGCCGTGCTTCGCGACCTCGAGCGGCCGACTGAACATGTCCGACGAGGTGTCGTTGACCAGCGGTGCGTCGCCGACCTCGGGCAGCGTCTTGTACTCGGTGCCCTCGATCGTGTTGTTCGACGTCATATGGACGTAGGCGGCGCCCGGTGTCAGCTTCAACTCGGACTGCAGCGGCACGCGCGAGTAGTTCTCGCTCTTGGTCGACGCCGCGACGTTGACGCGGCCCACCTTCCTGGCTTCCTTGACCGCCTTGTCGCCCCAGGATCCCGAGTCGATATAGTCGGCGATGGCGCCGGGCGTCAGCAGGTTCATCGGCACCATCGAGAACTGCGTGCTGGCGCCCCCCTGCAGGAAGAGCACCTTGTAGTTCGACGGAATGGCGGCGATGGCGCGAATGTCCGCCTCCGCCTGAGCGAGGATCGCCTCGAACGCGGCGGAGCGGTGGCTGATCTCGAGGATCGACATGCCGACCGACGGCAGCGCCATCATGTTGCGCTGGATTTCCTCGAGCACCGGCACCGGCAGCACGGCCGGACCGGACGAAAAGTTATAGACGCGATTGACGGTCGACATGATCACTCCCGGAAAAAGCCGCAGAGACCGCACAGATCGCGGACCACAGCGATGGCGTTGCACTCAAATCGTCACGAGGTGCAGATCGAGGATGTCGGCGTTGCCGCCGCGCATCGCGCGCAGCACGGCGGCCGGCGGCGCACCGTCGAGATTGATCCGCGCGACCGCGGCCTCGGCGCCCTCGAAGATCACGTTCTCGGTTTCCTGGACGTTGATGTTGCCGGTGCGCAGCTGTTCGAACACGTGCGCGAGAACGCCCGGGCAATCGCGGTGGCGGACGACGAGCATGTGGGTCGCTGGCGTCTTCTTGGCGAGATTGACGACGTTGGGCACCTTGCCGGTGTCCTGGTACGACGCGATGATGCGGACGGTCTCGGCCGCGATCGCTTCCTGCGCCTGATCCGTCGACGCGCCGTTGTGGTGTGTGCCGTAGACGTTCGGCAGCGCCGCGATCGGCGTGCTGAAGGCGCCGGTCGCGCTCGACGGCTCGCCGGCGAAGACGTCGAGGCCGGCGCGAATGCCGCGCTCGCGCACGGCGATCTCGAGCGCTCCCTGATCGATGACCTCGGCGCGCGCGGTGTTGATGAAGTACGACCCCGGTTTCAGCTTGTCCAAGACGGAGGCGTTGACCAGGCCTCTGGTCTCGCCGTTGAGCGCGAGGTGCACGCTGAGCACGTCGCACCGCTCGGCGACCTCGGCCGGCGATGCCGCCAGCTGCATCGGGATTGGCTCGTCGGCGATCTGATCCTTGCCGGTGGCGAACCGGCGGCTCCACACGACGATCGGCATGCCGAAGGCATGCGCGCGGCGCGCCATCTCCTGGCCGATGTTGCCGTAGCCGAGCAGACCGAGGGTGCGGCCGTAGAGTCCGCGCGCCTTCGAGTACTCCTTCTTGTTCCAGGTGCCGGCGCGCAGGTCGGCGACGTTGTCCGGCACCCGTCGATCGAGCGACAGCAGCAGCGCGAACGCGAGCTCGGCGACCGCGATCGCGTTCTTGCCCGGACAGTTCGACACGTAGATGCCGCGCTTCGAGGCGGTCGCGACATCGATCGTGTTGTAGCCGGCACCCGCGCGGACGACGAGCGACAGCGATCCGGTTTCGAGCATCGGCCCGGTCACCGCCGTGCTGCGCACCACCAGGACGTCGGCCGCCGACTCGCGCAGCGCCTGCGTCAGGGTGTCGTCCTTCAAATCCGGCTGATATACGACGTCGCAGCCGGCCGCCTTCAGGCCGTCGATCCCGCTCTGCTCGAATTTATCCGCGATCAGCACTTTCATATAAACGCTGCGTCAACACAGTGTCGTTTGTGTTTCATATCAGATGGATGAGCAAGCCGTCCCGAAGTTTGGGCTCGAACCAGGTCGACTTCGGCGGCATGATTTCGCCGGCGTCGGACACGGCCATCAGGTCGGCGACGCTGACCGGAAACAGCGCAAAGGCGACGGCGGCCTTCCCCGAATCGACCGCCTGCTCCAGCGCCGTCGTGCCGCGGGCGCCGCCGACAAAATCGATCCGCTTGTCGGTGCGGACGTCGGCGATCTTCAGCACCGGCTCGAGCAGTCTCTCCTGCAGCACGCTGACGTCGAGCGAGCCGATCGGATCCGTGGCGTCGGGCGCGACGCGCGGACGCAGCGTCTGCCATCCGCGATTGAAATACATCGCGATGTCGCCGCGCCGGGCCGGCGTGCCCGGGCCGGACGCAACCTCGAACCGCTCGCGGACGGCGGCCAGGAACGCCTCCGGCGACAGTCCGCCGAGATCCTTGACCGTCCGGTTGTAGGCGAGGATCTGCACCTGGTCATGTGGAAACGCCACCGCCAGCATCGTCGACGCACCGGCGTTGTCGCCGAGTGAGGTGCCGGCCAGGCCGCGATCGCGCATTTCACTGCGGGCGCGCGCGGCGCTGGCGGCACGATGGTGGCCGTCGGCGATGTACAACGCCGGGATGCGGCCGACCGCCTCCACCAGCGCATCGCGATCGCCGCCGGTGACGCGCCAGATCGTGTGGCGCACCTGGTCCGGCGCGGTGAAATCGATGATCGGCTCCCAGGCGTCCACCTTCGCCGCGATGCGGTCGATCCGCGACGACGCCCGATAGGTGAGGAACACCGGTCCGGTCTGCGCGCCCAGCGCGAGCATGTGCTTCGTGCGATCGTCTTCCTTGTCGCGGCGGGTGCGCTCGTGCTTCTTGATGATGTCGCGGTCGTACTCGTCGATCGAGAAACAGGCGGCGAGCCCGGTCTGCACGTGGGTGCCCATCTGCAGCCGGTAGAAGTACACACTCGACAGGTCCTCGACGATCAGCGCCTCGTGGCGCAGTTCGGAGAAGTTGATCGCCGCCCTCTGGTAGACCGCCTCAGCGTACGGGTCGCTGCCCGCGGGCAGCTCGATCTCGGCGCGCGAGACGCGCAGGAAACTCAGCGGATTGTCGGCCGCGAGCGCTCGCGCCTCTTCGGTCGACACGACGTCGTAGGGGACGGCCGCAATGCGGGGAGCGTTGGCTGCGTCCGGACGCAGCGCACGAAACGGATGGAGCGTCGCCATGGCGCTCAAATTATATGGCAGGGACGGCGGGCGCCGTGGTCCGCCGCCGCGTACGCGGCGATTCACATATCGGAATGGACCGCAAAGGCGCCGCGCAGCCAGCCGAGGCGGAGACGATCCAAGACACCTTTCGACGGGCGACGGCCGTCGTGCTGTTCGATGGAACGGGAAGGCGCCTGGCGGTGAACGGCGTCGGTCGACGGCCTCGCTGATGTCCGTTTCGCGGACACCTGACGCGCGGCGGCCCGCGGCGGCCGAGACGGGACGGACCGCACGTCGTGGACCGCGATGATGCCGCGCACCGCGCCGGCGGGCGGCGCGGAGTCGATCAGGCGCGCCGGCTCAAGACGGGGGGGCTCCGGTGAGATGGCCTGCGCCGCGACTGGAACCGCTTGGGGGACGACTACCGGTGCGTGGCGGCGGTGCATGAACTCGCCGGTGCAGATCAGCGCGAGTCCGGCGGCGACGCACGCGGCGACGCTGCCGATCGGCTGGCGCCGCACCGGCGCCACGTCAATCGGCGCGACCTGCGCCTGGCGGTGCTGCTCGAACAAGCGCGCATCCGCCTCACGCAACGCGCGGCGCAGCTCGCTGGTGGATCCCCGCGCCTTGCGCCGATCGACGAGCGCCAGCGTCGAGGAGCCGGTCCGGTCGGCGCGGGTGAGCACGCCGCGGACGACCTCGGCGCGCGTGCCGCGCTCGTGACGGGCGAGATCGCGCGACAGATCGTCGAGCGAGTCGAACGGCGGCACGTCGACGTCGAGCAGCGCGCGTGCGATCGTGTAGCGCAACGCGCCGGGCACCCGCAACGATTGCGGCAACAGCGATTCGAGAAAAATCCCGACTTCCGATACAGCCGGCGTGGCGGTGCAGCCGCGGCAGATCACCGTGCCCTCGTCGGTGAGCCAGACGTTCTCCGTCGAGGGCGGCCCGTAGGGGGGCCGAACGGCGGCCGCGTCCCGCTGATGGCGCAGCCCCTCAATCAGTTTTTGGGTGATCGCGACCGCCTCATCCGGCGTAAACGTGATCCCCTTGGCGCGCAACTGGTCGAGCGAACGTGTCATGGCTCGATGACATTGCCAAAGGCACGCCATGCCCGCGGTCGAAAACAGGCGCGAACGCGCCGTTCGATATGGCTGTGTTTGGAAAACGCTGGCGTTATTGCTCGACAGCGTTTGGATTTGCGACGCGGCTCACCGCAGACGTGGCGAGCGCACCGATGGCGCGATCGCGCACGACGTCGAACGCGGCCATCTGTCCGGCGGCGATCGGTTCGGCCGGCGGCATCGCGCGATGCGCCGTTACCGGATTCACGAAGGCGCCGTTCTTCTTCAGGCGGTAGTCGAGATGCGGGCCGGTGGCGAGCCCGGACGATCCGACCCGGCCGACGAGCTCACCCTGGCGCACGCGGCGCCCCGCCGTCACGGTGATCACCGACAGGTGCAGATACTCGGTTTCGAACCCGTTCGCATGCCGCAGGTGGACCATGCGTCCCGCGCCGCCGCTCATGCCGGCCGACACGACGACGCCGTCCGCCACCGCGACGACAGGAGCGCCGGCCGGCGCGCGGTAGTCGACGCCGAGATGCGCGCGCACTTCGCGCAGCACGGGATGCAGCCGTGCGCTCGAAAACCCCGACGTCACCACCGGCTGAAACTTCAGCGGCGACGCCAGAAAGAAACGCTTCATCGACCGGCCGCGCTCGTCGTAGTAGCCGGCGGATCCGCCCTCGGGCGTGAACCGCACCGCGCGGACGCGGCGCCCGGCGTTCGTGAACTCGGCGGCGAGGATCGGGCCGTAGCCGCCGAACTGATGGTCGTCGCGGAACTGTTTTTCGACGGTGAGCTGGAAGTGATCGCCCGGCTGGACGTCGGTGGTGAAGTCGATGTCGCCGCCGAAGATGTCGGCGAGCGCCAGCGTCAGCTCGATCGTCTCGCCCGCCGCGTCCAGAGCGGCGACCAGCGAGGTGTGCTCGCGATCGATCCGGCCGCTGACGATTTCGACGCTGCGCGTTTTCGGGATCGGCAGCACGCGCGCGATCAGGCCGTCATCGGTCGCGCGGCCGACGCGCAGAAAACGATCGCCGTCAATCTCGTACTCGAACCCGCGCACCGTGCCGGCGTGCGTCGTCTCGAGACGGTACGCCTGGTTGGCGCGCACTTTTCGCAAATCGAACACCGCCGCCGCTTTCGCCACGATCGCGGCGGCGTCCGCCGCCGCCACTTCGTGGGCGCGCAGCAGCGACGCGAGGGTCGCGCCGGCGTGAACGCGCGCCGAGACGACCCGCGTTTCGAGCGCGAGCATGATGTCCCCCTTCGCAGCCGGCACCGTGTCGGTCCGGGCCGCGCTCGCCCGCGTCCGCGTGTCGCACGAGGTCGCGGCCAGAGCGCAGGCGATGAGCACGAGAAGAGGAATGGGACGCATGCTGAAAACGGTGTATCGGCCTCGCCCGGTTAGACGGCCAGCCCCCGCTAAAGGTCGGCATGTTACAGTTTTCGACGGAGGCTTGTCATTCCATGCAATTCCGACGCACGGTCGCCCTCAGCGCCCTCATCGCCGTCCTGATTGCCCTGCCGCTCTCGGCGCAGTGGCCGATCACCGAAAAGCTCGACCTCGATGCCGTCTACCGCATCAAGGAGGAAGGGCTGCAGCGATCGAAGGTGATGGAGCTCGAAAGCTACCTGACCGACGTCTACGGTCCGCGCCTCACCGGCTCGCCGAACATGAAGGAAGCCGGCGACTGGGCGATCAAGACGATGAAGGACTGGGGCCTCGCCAACGTCCACACGGAAGCGTGGCCGTTCGGCCGCGGCTGGCAGAGCCAGCGCTTTACCGCGAATGCACTGACGCCGCGGGCCTATCCGCTGATCGCGTATCCGAAGGCCTGGACGCCGGGCACGAACGGTCCCGTCGCCGGCGACGCGGTGATCGCGGTCATCAACGAAGACAAGGACTTCGCCGCCTTCAAAGGCACGCTGCGCGGCAAGTTCGTGCTCGGGATGGCGATGCGCGACGTCGTGCCGCATTTCGACCCGCAGGGGCACCGCTACACCGACGCCGAGCTCGCCGATCTCGCCAAGCAACCACCGGCCGGCGGCCGCGGCGGACGCGGCAACTTCGGCGGTGGCCAGGAGTTCAATCGCCGGAAGGCGGACTTCTTCATCGCGGAAGGGGTCGCGGCGGTCCTCGACTTCAGCCGCGGCGACGGCGGCACCGTGTTCGTGCAGGCACCGCAGGGCGTGTCGCGCGATCCCAAGGGCCCGGCGCAGCCGGCGCAGGTGACCCTGACGGTGGAGCACTACGGCCGCATCTGGCGCACCCTCGAGAAGAAGATTCCAGTGACGCTGCAGATTGATGCCGACAACCGGTTCTTCGACACCGACCTCAACGCCTTCAACATCGTCGCGGAGCTGCCCGGCACCGACAAGGCGGACGAGATTGTGATGCTCGGCGCCCACTTCGACTCCTGGCATACGGGCACCGGCGCGACCGACAACGCCGCCGGATCTGCGGTGATGATGGAAGCGATGCGGCTGCTGAAGACCAGCGGCGTCAAGCTGCGCCGCACGGTGCGCATCGGGCTGTGGGGCGGCGAGGAAGAAGGGCTGCTCGGCTCGAAGGAATACGTCAAGGCGCACTTCGGCGACCCGGCGACGATGGTGCTGAAGCCGGAGCACGCGAAGATCGCCGGCTACTTCAACGTCGACAACGGCACCGGGCTGATCCGTGGCGTTTACCTGCAGGGCAACGAAGCCGTGGCGCCAATCTTCCAGCAGTGGATGGAGCCGTTCAAGAACGTCGGCATGACCACGGTGGCGATCCGGAACACGGGCGGGACCGATCACCTGTCGTACGACGCGGTCGGCCTGCCGGGGTTCCAGTTCATTCAGGACGAAGTCGAGTACGACTCGCGCACCCACCATTCGAACATGGACACTTACGAGCGCATCCAGGCCAACGACATGATGCGCAACGCGGTCATCGTCGCGACGTTCGTGATGAACACCGCGAACCGGGACGAGAAGCTGCCGAGAAAACCGCTGCCGAAGCCGACGCCGGCAGCCGGCCGCGGCACGTCACAACAATAAGAGTGTCCGCGGTTTCTTCTTTGTCGGATCTTTCCGCAGTGTGATCAACGACGTGTGATCAACGACGGTCGTATCGTGACGCCCACGCCGCCAGCTGATCTTTCCGCTCGCGGGCTTCAGGGATGTCATCGAGCCGATCGACTGGCCACGGGAGGCGATAGGTCCAGTTGGCGTCGCTGACGGTGGCTGGTTCGTTGATCCGATCACGCCAGCCGAACGCATCCTGGATGGGGATCAGCAGCAGCTCGGACCCCGAGGCAAACAGAATTTCGAGGAGGGTGTCGCGGACGCTGGCGTCGAACGGGCGGCTGGAAAGATCGGCGCCGCCGGTGACGCGCCGCACCGCGGCCAGGCTGCTGACCTGCCGCCGCTCCTCTGCCGGCGCCTGCGCCCACCACACCGCGACCGGTTCGGTGTCGTGGGTGCCGGAGGCGGCGACCGACCGCGCCGGATAGGTCGAGGGATCGCGGAAGGGCCGCCCTGCGTCGTGCCATTGGCGTTCCCACCGGAACACGCGATACCCGGGAATGCCGAGACGGGCAAGCGACGCGCGCACGAAGTCGGGCACGGTACCGAGATCCTCGGCGATGATCTCCGCTCCGGCGCCGCGAAACAGCTCCAGCACGGTCTCGCCGAGCGCGCGCTGCGCCGGCTCCTCGGCGGGCGAGAAGAACCCGTCGCCGCCATTCTTGGCGCGGCCGTAGGTGCGATAGAAGCCGACGAGATGATCGACGCGATAGCCGTCGAACAGATCGGCGCTGCGGCGGGCGCGTTCGCGCAGCCAGAGGTAGTCTTCCGCGGCGAGCGCGCTCCACTGATATACCGGCATGCCCCAATCCTGGCCGGTTGCGCTGAACGCGTCGGGCGGCGCCCCGACCGACATGTCGAGCCGGAACTGGTGCTGCCGTACCCAGACGTCGGCGCTGTCGACGTCGACCATGAACGGCAGATCGCCGAACAGGGCGACACCGTGATTGTGCTGCCGCGCCTCCTGCCACTGCGTGCCGGCGAGCCATTGCAGGTACTGGTGGAACAGCACTTCATCGGCGAGCTCGCGGCGGGCCCGATCGATGGCCGGCGGGTCGCGGCGCTGCAGCGCCTCTGGCCACTCCATCCACGCGCGTTCGTGCTCGCGCGCGTGCAGGGCGCGGAACAGACCGTAGTCCTCGAGCCACCACGCCTGCTCGTTGACGTAGGCGCGCAAGGCACGATCGCGATCGCTGCCGCTGCGCCACTCGGTCTCGAGGAACCGCTCGAACGACGCGCGCAGCGCGCGCTGCTTCAGCCCGCGCACCTGCTGATGCGCGACGGCGGGCGCACGCCGCACCGCCGCCAGCGTCTCGCGGTCGTCCGGCGACAGCGACGCTTCGCCGCCGAGGGCGGCGAATTCGGTGACCCGCGCCACGCTGATGAAGATCGGGTCGATCGCCATCGCGCTGATCGCGGAGTACGGCGACTTCTGTCCCGGCGCCATCTCGTTGAGCGGCAGGAGCTGGAGAATCTGCTGGCCGGCTGCGGCCAGCCATGCCGTCAGCGGCTCGATGTCGCCGATGTCGCCGATGCCCCAACTCGCGGTGGAAGGACAGGAGAACAACGGGATGAGCAGGCCCGCGCGGCGGCGGCCGGTCGAGGAGCTCATAGCGGGGTTGCTGTGCAATTGAAGTGCCGCAGCACGCGCGACACGCCCGCCGCGAATGATGCCTCGGGCGGGAGGAGGCTCACGATCAAAAACGACTGCCTCGGAAAGTCGTAAAAGTATCCGGGGTGTGTCAGCACCCCGTCAGCCAGCAGGCGCAGGACCAGGTCCTCCTCCGGTTCGAGCGACGGGACCTGCAGCACCGCGTACCAGCCGCCCTCGCTTGCGCGCACGCGGCAACTGGCCTCGCCCGCGACCGCGGCCAGCAGCGCCTGGTAGTTGGCGCGCACACGCGCGCCAATTTGGGCACGCACGAACGCGCCGCGCTCGAGCAGTGCGGCGGCGGCGAGCTGCGCCGGCGTCGATACGGACAGGTAGGTGTCGCACACCAGCTCCAGCCGTTCGAGCGCCGCCTGCGCCAGGTGGTCGGGTCCGCCAACCACCAGCCACCCGAGCTTGACCTGCGGTAAGCCGACGGTCTTCGACAATCCGCCGAGCGAGAACGACAGCACGTCCTGCCGCGCCGCCGCGCGCCCCGCCCGGGCGGCCGCGCCCGGCTCCAGTTCGTAGTCGACGAACACTTCGTCGGCGACGATGGCGATGTCACGCGGCGCGCAGATCGCGGCCAGACGATCGAGATCCGCGGCGCTGACAAACGATCCGGTCGGGTTGTTGGGGCTGACGATGAGGACGATGCGGGTGCGCGGGGTGAGCTGGCGCTCGAGCGTGGCGAAATCGATCGACCAGGCGCCGTGGACGTCGAGATCGTAGTGGCGCGCGGCGACGAGATCGAGCCCGGTCAAATAATCGAACAGCGGATAGCTCGGCCTCGGCACCAGCACGTCGTCGCCGGCATTCGCGAGCACCTTGAACAGCAGGGAGTAGGCGTCGCTGGTGCTCGCGGTCAAGACGATGCGCCCGGGATCGATCGCGAGCCCCTGCCGGGCGTAATCGGCGGCGACCGCGCGCCGCGCCTCGACCGACCCGAGCGGCGACGGTGCGTAACGCAGGCCGCGCGGATCCGCCAACGGCGTCAGCAGGTCATCCGGATACTCAAAGCCGGCGGCGGTCGGGTTCGACTGCGTCAGGTCGATGAACGCGTCCCCGCGGGCGCGCCGCGCCCGCACCGCCTCGGTCAGGCGGTTGGTCGCGGCGTGGTCGGGAAGGCGCGACGAGAACACTGGAGGTCAGGGTGGAAAATGAAAAGTGAGAACTTAAAACTAGGAACTGAGAACTGAAAACCCGGAATCAGGGACCGACCAGAATCTCGATGCGCTCGATCACATCCCCTTCCAGAATCTGGTCGACCACCTCGATGCCGTTCAGCACCTGGGCGAACACCGTGTATTCGTGGTCGAGGCGCGGGTTGTCGATCAGGTCGACGAAGATCTGCGCGTCGCCGGTGTCGCGGCCGCGGGTCGAAATCCCGACGGCGCCGCGCACGTGCGGCCAGAGTCCGACTTCGTCGCGCATGAAGCCGGCGTCGCCGATGTACTCGGTCGCGCCGGGGCTGCCGCCCTGGATGACGAAGTTCGGCACCACGCGGTGAAACGTGAGGCCGTTGTAGTAGCCGCTCTCGGCGAGGTGTGCGAAGCGCAGCACCGAGGCCGGCGCCTGCGCCGTGAACAGCGCGAGCTCGAAGCTGCCGACGCCGCGGATCGTGACCCGGGCGCGCGGCGCGGCGAGGCGGCGCAGATCCTCGGGGTTGAGATCGTGTTGCGGCGGCTTGGGGACGAATGGTGTCGGCGCCGCTCCGAGCGACGTCAGGGCGCGGGCGATCGCGTCGCGGGCGTCATGCGAATTGTCGTGCCCTTCGGCCGTGAGCCGGCGCCATGCGGCGGTGAGCGGGGGAACGGCGCGGTCCGGCGCCGGCGTGCCTTCCAGCGCGAGCGCGGCGGCGCGCACAACCTGATGACCGCTGCGCGCGAGCTGCGACACGTAGACCGCATCGGCATCGTGCGCGGCAATTTTGCACAGGCCGTCGACCGCCGCCTCGCGCACGTTGTCGTCCTCGTCGTGCGCCAGCTTCTCGAGCGCAGTGCGATCGGCCAGCTGCGCCGCCGCGCGCGCGGCATACATCCGCAGCTGCCAGGTGCCCGAGCCGGTGAACTGCGGCAGCACCGCGGTGCCGCGCGCCGGTACGGCGGCGGCCAGCGCAACCAGCGCGTGCGCGGCACGATGCCAGCTGCGCGGCAGGCCGGCGCTCGACAGGTCGGTGACCATGCGCTCGAGCGCGGCGGCGGCATCGGGCGCCGAGCCACACGCGGCGAGCTGATCGACCGCGAACAGCGCGACGTGCGTATCGCGATCGCCGGCAGCGGCGAGCGCCGCGGCGCAGGAGTCGGCGTCGCCGCGCGCGCGCAGGCTGCGCAGCGCTTCCAGCCGCGTAATCGGCGAATCATCGGCCCGGCCGGCGGTCAGGAGGGTGTGGAGATCCGCCGGCGCGACCTGCGGCGCCGCCGCAGCGGCCGCGCGCATCGCTTCGCGCCGCACCTGCGCGTCAGGGTCGTGCGCGGCGGCGCCGAGCGTCTCGGCGTCCACCGCGGCCGCGGTGGTCAGCGCCTCGAGCGCCAGACGGCGGACGCGCGCCCCGGTCACCGCCTCGCCTTTCCGGGCGATGGCGAGCCGGCGCAGCAGCGCCACCGTCTCGTCCCCCGGTGCGCGCAGTTGACGCTCCGTCCGCACCAGCCCTTCGAGCCCCTGCGCGACCCCGAGGCGATCGGCCAGCGTGTCGCCGCGCGCCGCCATATCGATCAGCGCACGCTCCGCCGCCTCGGCTTGCACGGCGGTGACGTACGGCAGACGGCCGAGCGCGTCGCCAATCGCGGCCCGGACGTCCGGCTCGGCCTCGACTTTCAGCCGGGCGGCGAGCGGCGACGAGGCGCCGTCGATCGCGGGCGCGCCCGGCGCCTTGTCGCGTTTCCAGCCCTGCGCCGCCTGCGCGATCGCGTTCGCCGCTTCCGCCCGGACCTCTGGCAGCGGGTGGCGCAGCGACGGCACGAGGTCGGCGATCAGTGCGGGGCGCTCGAGCCGCCCGAGCGCGCGCACCGCGACCCGAACCGTCTGCGGGTCGCCGCCATGCAGCCCGGAGCGGATGATCGCGAGATCCCGCGGCGTCGGCGCCCGCCGATCCTCGGCCTGCAGCACCGCGAGCCGCGTCGTCCTCGTGACCGCCAGCGGCTCGTCCTGTGCGCGCGTCGCGACGCCGAAGAAACCGCAGAGGGCGCACAGAACGCAGAGAAAGATCCGTCTCTTGCACGATCTCTTCTTGGCGATTTCTGCGAGCTCCCCGGTTGCGTCTTCGTAGGTCATGCCCGCAGGTGCCGCGTCGCCGCGGAGTATTCGAGCATCTGCCGGGTCAGGTCGAGCGGATAGGAGATCGTCACGTCGGTGATCTCGCCGGCGGGGTCGCGGACGGCCTCCAGCGTCGGCATCACGAAGCCGCTGTAGGACGGCAGCTGCAGGTGATCGACGCGCGCGACCACTTCGTCGCGCAATGCCGCGTCGAAGTGAACGCCGTAGCCGTTCAGCAGCTCCAGCGCCGCGTCGTAGTCCCCTTCGGCCTTGATCCGCTGGACCTCGGCGAGCAGGCGGCCGACGCCCTCGCGGAACGCGGCCGGATCGGTCATCACGTAGTAGGTCTTGCCGCCGCGCGTCCGCACGTCGATCGCGCGGGTGTGGGCGATCAGCCAGTGCACGATCATCTGGCGGTTGCGCATGTGGTCTTCCTCGATGTGCGTGCCCTCGCGCACGCGCCGGAGCTGGACCAGCGCGTTGCGGGCGTAGCTCTCGTACTCGGTGCGCACGATCTCGTCGTGCGCCTCCTCGGCGACAAGGCCGAATTCGACGAGCTGGCGATCGGGCAGGAAATACAACGCTACGAGATCGGCGCGCGATTCCTCGATCGCCGAGAACTGCTCCTTGAGCGCCGCCTGCGGGTTGCCGTTCAACCGCTCGGCGACCTTACCCGAGCCGTGGCCGATCACCTCGTGCATGTTGGTCGTCAGCTCGCTCGCGAACGCGTTCCAGCGCTTCGACCGCCCGGCCTCCTCCGGCGTCCACGAGAACTCGTCGCGGAACTCTGGCAGGGTCGAACGGTCGTACGCCTCGTTGACGTTCGAGAGCGACACCGACTTGCTGCCGTACTGCTCGCGGATCCCCTGATCGTTCGGCAGGTTGATGCCGACCGGCGTAATCGGTCCGGATTCCCCCGTTTCGATGACGATGTCGATCGCGTTGGCGGTCACGCCGCGGACCCCGTCCTTGCGGTACTTCGGATCCCATGGCATGTGATCCTCGAACCACTGCGCCTGCGCCGCGATCGTCTTGATCTGGGTGGTCTTTTCTTCATTGACGTAGAAGACGAGCGCTTCCCAAGCGCCCTTGATGCTGCGGGCGTCGAGGTAGACCTCGACAAAGCCGTTGATGGTGTCGACCGGTGACCCCTTGTCCTGGACCCACGCTATGTCGTACGCCTCGCGGTCGCGGTCCTCGCCGGTCTGATAGAACGTGATCAGCGCGCGCAGGGCCCTGGCCATCGGCTCGGTCGCGTACGGGATCGCGGCGGCGAGGTGCGCGACGATCGCCTCGATCTGTGCGCCGTAGCGGCCGCCGACGCGGTAGACCTCTTCGGTGAGACGGCCGTCGCGCTTTACCAGCCGCGAGTTCAGGCCGTACTGTTCCTCGAACCGGTCGAGATCCGCCATCGTCACGCCGACGTAGAGGTTGTTCGCGCTCGCGGTGATGATGTCCTTGCCCGCCCGCGGAGTCTTGCTCGTGACGATGGGGTCGAGGTCGACATCGAAGAACATCGGCTGCAGCCGCGCCAGCAGGGCGTCGAGCGTCTCACCCGCGTGCCGCGGCACACGCGCCCCCGCGCGTACGGCCGCGTGCACGGCGGCAGCGAACGCCGCCGGCGTGCAGCCGAGCACGAATTTCCTCGACGTCAGGTTGTTGTAGGGGCCGGTGTTGATCCAGAACAGTTTGGTGTAGCGCTCGATCGCCGCGAAGGTGTCGCGATCGACGCCGGCCGGATGGGTGACGATCGCCTCGAGGATGTCGCGCATCTCGAGATTGTGGGCGTAGCGCTGGTCGTAAAAGATGTCGCGGCCGGCGATCGCCGCCTGGCCGAGGTGCCAGACGAGCGTCTTTTCGCGCAGCGGTAAATGGCGGAACCCGTCGGCGTAGACCTGCACCACCGCCGCTTCGCCAATCCGCTCGAGCAGGTACTTCCGGTCGGTGGGCACGGCGGCGGCTGCGGGCGCCTCGGTCGGCTGGTCCATTAATCCCTGTTCCTGCTTCGTGTTCGGTCGGGCTGCACGCCCTGTCGGTTAGCCTACTACGGGCCCGCGCCGGTGACATTCACAGACATCGAGGCGAGCGCGGAGACCATGAAAGATCATTGAATCAGAGCCCCGTACGGGATTATTGTTGCCACGACTAAATCCCTCTCCATCCGGTCGGTCCACGACCCGACGAGGTGATCCTGCAATGGACGATAAGAAGATGTCGGAAACGTCAGAATCGGTGTCGCGACGCGGCTTCATCAAAGGCGTGATCGCCGCCGGTGCGGTCGCCTCCTCCTCCGCGTATTTGTTCCGCACCACGCCGCTGCACGGACAGCCGTCGGCGCCCGGCGCGGTTGAACGTCTGATCACGCTGAACGTGAACGGCCAGGACCGGCGCGTCGACGTCATGAAGCAGGAAACGCTCGCCATGACGCTCCGCTACAAGCTGGGGCTCACCGGCACCAAGCTCGGATGCGACCGCGCCGAATGCGGCGCCTGCACCGTGCTGATCGACGATGTGCCGCACTATTCCTGCTCGGTGCTGACGCACACCACGCGCGGCAAGAAAGTGCAGACGATTGAGGGGCTCGCCGATCCCGCCACCGGCAAGTTGAGCGCCGTGCAGCAGGGCGTCATCGACGAACAGGGCTTCCAGTGCGCGTTCTGCATGCCCGGCTTCGTGATGGCCACGACCGGCTTCCTCAAGACCAATCCGAACCCGACGCG
Source organism: Acidobacteriota bacterium (assembly GCA_025463215.1). GTDB lineage: Bacteria > Acidobacteriota > Vicinamibacteria > Vicinamibacterales > CAVVIG01 > CAVQFC01. The sequence continues at coordinate 16,067 of JAOBWF010000208.1, forward strand.
CCAGGAACTGGCGCACGGCGTCTCCGGCAATCTGTGCCGCTGCCAGGACTACGACAAGATTCTCACCGCCCTGATGAAGGGCGCTGAGCATGGGAGGAACGCGTAATGGCTGACAACAAGCTGATCGGCCAGGACTACACCACCCCTGACCTCGTGGCGAAGGTGACCGGCAAGGCGAAATACGCCGAGGATTACCGCGTCGAAGGCATGCTGTTCGCGAAGCTGCTCGTCAGCCCGCACCCGCACGCCAGGGTCACGCGTCTCGACACCAGCGCGGCGCTGGCGATGCCCGGGGTCAAGGCGATTCTGACGGCCGACGACATGCCTGGCGCCGCGGTCGGCGCGACCCTCGGCGAAGGCGTACAGGCGAGCGCCCAGGCCGAGCGCGGCCTGACCAACGAGCCGCTCTATCAGGGCGAGCCGATCCTCGCGGTCGCCGCGATCGACGAACACACCGCCGCCCTCGCGATCGAAGCGATCGTCATCGAGTACGAACCGCTCCCGTTCGTCGTCGATCCGATTGAAAGCCTGCGGCCGAACGGTCCGAATGCGCGCACGCAGGGCAACGTCTGGATGCGCCCCGCGGCGCCGCCGGCGGCCCCGGGCGCACGCGGCCCCGCCAACGACGCGCGCGGC
>JAOBWF010000232.1 GCA_025463215.1 Acidobacteriota bacterium
CCGCTGACGGACGACGACATACCCTTCTAATTCGAGGATCTGAGAATCTTGGAAAAGGCCCGCTTGCGCGACGCGCAGGCGGGCCTCTTTTTTGTCGATCGTCGGATCCGAACGTGAAGCGGATGCCGACCGGACGCAGGCTGCCGGTATTCGGGCTGACGCCAGATCGGCGAAGCGCCGCGGTCGGCCGTCAGATCCTCAGATCCTCAAGCTTTGGGATCCTCTCGCCCGTAGCGATCCTCGAGCCGGACGACGTCGTGCAGCTCGGGTGTCGAGACTTCGAAGATGTCGCTGTCCTCGATCGCCGTCATGCGATGGACCGTCTTCGGGGTGACGTGGACGCGCTCGCCGGGCAGCATCTCGCGCTTCTGGAGCTCGCCGCCGACTTCGATCTCGAACAGCAGCTTGCCCGACTGCAGGTAGATCGTCTCGTCCTTCTGGTTGTGGTACTGCAGGCTCAGCGCGTGGCCGGCGTTGACGTGGATGATCTTGCCGACGTAGCGATCGGTCTTCGCCCAGTGGAGCTCATAGCCCCACGGTTTGTCCACGCGCGTGATGTCTCCGCTCACTTAAATGACTCCCTTGATCAGCGTCAGGCGGCCGAGCGCGGCCAGCAGCACGCGTTCGATGTCGTCGACGGTTGCGAGTTTGAGAATTTGGCGCGCCAGCGCGCGCAGCTCGTCGCTGCGCAGTTCGGCGAGCACCTGCTTGGCGACCGGGATCGCTCCCGGCGTCATGCTGAACTCGGTCAGCCCGAGGCCGACGAGCAACGTGAGCAGCGCCGGGTCCGACGCCATCTCGCCGCACAGCGACACCGGAATCCGCTGACGCGAGGCGGCGCGCCGGACCATCAGGATCATCCGCAGGATCGCCGGATGCAGCGGTTCGTAGAGCCGCGAGACGCGTTCGTCGGCGCGATCGACCGCGAGGCAATACTGGATCAGATCGTTGGTGCCGATGGTGAAGAAGTCGACCTCCCGCGCCAGCAGGTCCGCGGTGTACGCGGCGGCCGGAATCTCGATCATGACGCCGACCGGCACCCGCGGCACCTGCTCGCCGCGCCGCACCAGGTCGGCCGTCGCCGCGACGACCATCGCGCGCGCTTCGCGGATCTGCTCGACGCTCGAGACGAACGGGAACATGATCCGCAGGCTGCCGTGCCGCGCCGCGCGCAGCAGCGCGCGCAGCTGGATCCGGAACAGATCCGGCCGCGTCAGACTGAGACGAAGCCCGCGCAAACCCTGGCGGCTGGCCCGCGCCTCGTCCGGCTCCCACCCCGCGGCCAGCGGGTGTTGCTGCGACAGCCGCGACGCCATCTGTTCTTCGTCGACGTCGAAAGTGCGCACCGTCACCGAGCCGGGGGCCATCCCCTCGATCATGCCGCGATAGATCTCGTACTGGCGGTCCTCGTCGCGGATGTCCTCGACGCCGCTGGTGACGAGAAACTCCGAGCGGTACAGGCCGATGCCCTCGGCGCCGGCATAGCGGGCCGCCGCGAGGTCGTCCGGGAACTCGATGTTCGCGTCGAGCCGAATCGGGACGCCATCCGCCGTCGCCGCCGGCCGCCGCCGTTCGGCATCGACCGTCGCCGCGGGACGATGATCGTCGGCGTGGTGGGCGGCACGGGCGAGCTCCTCCGGCGTCGGATCGAGGATGACTTCGCTCGCGGTACCGTCGATGACGACCAGCTGCCCCGCCTGCACCAGCTCGCTCGCGTTGTGGAGGCCGACGACCGCCGGCACGTCAAGCGAGCGCGCCAGGATCGCAGTGTGATACGTGCGGCTGCCGGCGTCGGTTGCGAAGCCGCGCACCTTGGTCCAGTCGACCTGCGCCGCGATCGAGGGGGTCAGCTCGTCGGCGATCAGCACAGACGATTCGTCGAGCTCGCGCAGAAGATCGCGAGGGGTCGACACTCCCTGACGCAGATTCATCCGCAGCCGTCCGACCAGATCGGCGACGTCCCCCTTGCGCTCGCGCAGGTAGGGATCCGCCACCTCTTCGAACACCGCGCTGAACTCGTGAAACACCTGCTGCACCGCCCACTCGGCGTTGACCCGCTGCTCGCGCACGATGGCGGCGGCGCGCGGCAGCAGCATCGGGTCGTCGAGCATCAGCAGCTGGGCGTCGAACAGCTGCGACAGCTCGGGGCGGCGCTGCGCCAGCCGGGTCTGGATGTCGACCAGCTGTTCGCGCGATCGGCCGCGGCTCTCGTCGAGCCGCCGCAGCTCGTGATCGAGCCGCGCCGGCGCGATCTGGTAGCGCAGGACGTGGGCGCGCTGGATCAGCAGCACCGCCCGCCCTGCCACCACGCCGGGCGAGACGCCGATTCCCTTCAGGCGCTGCATGCGTCCTCACCGAACCCGGACGCGACCAGGGCGACGAGCGCGGCGACCGCGTCCCGCTCGTCGGCGCCCTCGGCCGAAATGGTGACGTGCGATCCGCGCGGCGCCGCCAGCAGCAACACGCCCATGATGCTCTTGCCGTCCATCTCGCGGCTGTCGCGCGACACCTTGACCCGCGCCTCGTAGCGGGTGGCGAGGTGGACGAACTTGGCGGCGGCGCGGGCGTGCATCCCCAGCAGATTGACGACGGTGACGGTCTGCGACGTCATGACGTGCTCTTTTCGCCGCGCAACAGATCGGAGGCGACCCAGATCGCGCTGCGGCCATGATCGCGCATTTCCTGCGCCACCGCGAGCAGGTCGGACGAGCGCCGCAGGCTCGCCAGCTTGATCAGCATCGGCAGGTTGACGCCGGTAATCACCTCGAGCCGATCGATTTCGAGGAAGGTCATCCCGAGGTTCGACGGCGTGCCGCCGAACATGTCGGTCAGCAGCAGCACCCCTTCTTCCCCGCGCACGCGCTCCACCGCCTGCGCGATCTCCTCTCGCGCGTCGTTGACATCGTCGTGCCAGCCGATCGAGACGGCGGTGAACTGCGGCAGGTCGCCGACGATCATCTCGGCCGCGTTGACCAGCTCGGTGGCGAGCTGCCCGTGCGTCACGACGACGACACCGATCACAGACGCCTACTGTACGACAGGACCGGCCTGATCGGCAGGAGGGGCTGGATCGCAAGGCGGAGCTCTCCCGTCCTGCCTGTCCCGGCCGTCACGCCTGTCCTGCCGTTCATGCCTTGACGAGATCCCGGTGGCGAACACGGACGCGCGCGACCCCGATGTCGGCAAGCCCCTTGCGCAGCCGCTCGGCGATCATGACCGAGCGATGACGGCCGCCGGTGCATCCAATCGCGATCGTCAGGTAGCTCTTGCCCTCGCTGATGTAGTACGGAACGACGAAGCGCAGATAGTCGTTCAGCCGATCCATGAACTCGCGGGTCGACGGATCGCGCTCGAGGAAATCGGCGACCGCCTTGTCGCGGCCGGTCCTGCGACGCAGCGTCGGCACGAAATGCGGGTTCGGCAGGCAGCGGACGTCGAACACGAGGTCGGCGTCGACCGGAACGCCGTGCTTGAAGCCGAAGCTCAGGAGCGTGATGACGAGGCGCGACCCGGCGCGATCGCGCGACAGCCCCATGAAGAAATGCCGCAGCTCGTGGACCGTCATGTCGGACGTGTCGACGATCTCGTCCGCCATCTCGCGGATCAGGTTGAGCCGCTGCCGCTCGTCGCGAATCCCTTCGGTGACCGATCGATCCGGCGCGAGCGGATGCGGCCGGCGGGTCTCGCTGAAGCGGCGGACCAGCGCGGCGTGGCTCGCCTCGAGAAAGATCAGCACCGGAAACAGCCGCGGCATCTTGCGCAGCTGCCGGAAGATTTTCGGAAACGAGGACAGGAATCCGCCCTCGCGGATGTCGACGACGATCGCGACCTTCTCGATGTCGCCGCCGGCGCGCAGCGACAGCTTCGCGAGCGTCGGAATCAGCGTCGTCGGCAGGTTGTCGACGCAGAAATAGCCCAGATCCTCGAGCGCGCGAATCGCCTGCGACTTGCCCGACCCGGACAGCCCGGTGAGCACGATGAACGGCGCGCCGCTGCGTGCGCCTTTGCCCTCCGCCCTCAGCCCTAACCCCTTCCTCGTGGTTTTTCTTGCGGTCACTGCCCGCCCCCGGACTCGATCTCTTCGTCCTCTTCGTCCGGCGACGGCGGCGGCGTCAGCGCCTGCGCGCGGAGCGACGCGTCGAGGCGCTGGGCGAGCTCCCGCGCGGCGTGATGCCCACGCTGGCGCAGCAGCTGATTGCGCGCCGCGACCTCGACGAGGATCGCGATGTTGCGGCCGGGCGCGACCGGCATCTTCAGCAGCGGCACCCGCAGCCCCAGAATTTCGTAAAACGCGTCGTCGAGGCCGAGCCGCTCGTACTCGCGCGTCGGCACCCAGCGTTCGAGCTGGACGACGAGCTCGACCCGCTTCGACGACCGCGTCGACGCGATGCCGAACAGCTCCTTGATGTTGATCACGCCGAGGCCGCGCAGCTCCATGTGGTGCCGGGTCAGCTCGGGACAGGCCCCAATCAGGATCGTCTCCTGACGCCGGCGCACGTCGACCGTGTCGTCCGCGACGAGGCGATGGCCGCGGACGATGAGGTCGAGCGCGCACTCGCTTTTGCCGATGCCGCTCTCGCCCGCGATCAGGACGCCGAGGCCGAGCACGTCCATCAGCACGGCGTGGATCATCGTCCGCTCGGCGAGCGAGTCCTCGAGCAGCGACGACAGCTTGGCGATCGCGGTCGGCGTCGCCACCGCGGTCTTCAGCAGGGGGAGGCGCGCGCGCTCGGCTTCGACCAGCAATTCCTGCGGCGGGGTGAAGCCGCCGGTGATCACGACGCAGGGAAAATCGAGCGTCAGCGCGAGCCGCAGCGAGGTCACGCGGCCCGCCGAGTCGAGGCTTTCGAGGTAGCGGATCTCGCTCTCGCCGAAGATCAGCACCCGTCCGGGCTTGAGGTATTCGTGAAAGCCGGCGAGGGCGAGGCCGGTCTTCTGGATGTGCGGGCTGGTGATGACGCGGTCGACGCCCTTCGCTCCGGCCAGCAGTTCGAGCGGCAGGCCGAACGCCTCGGGCCGGCCGCTCAAGAGACCGGCGACGGTAACGCCTGGAGGCAGGGACATCCGCCCGTTAGATTATCAAGCTTCGGTCTCGACCAGGGTGAGGTCGCCGTTGGGCCGCCGGTACAGGACGCTGATCGCCTGGGACTCGGCGTTCCGGAACACGACGACGCCGTCCCCGCCCGCCTCAATCTCCCTGGCCGCCTGCTCGATCGACATCGCCTTGATCGTCTCGCGGGTTGTCCGTACCGTGCTCAGCGACCGGGTCCGCTGCCGGCGTTCCGGCGCCTCCTTGCGCGGTGGGGCGGCCCGCTTCACGGCCGGCTCACTCGCCTCGGGAGACGGCGCCTTGAGGCCGTGGCGCTTGTCCTTCTGCTGCGTCTTGAGCTTCTCCGCCTGGCGCGAGATCTTGGTGATCGCCTGGGTCAGCGACGTCTCCCAGTTGCCGGAGTCGCCGAGGCCGTGCAGGAACCGCTCGCCGCGGGCGTGCAGCGTGATGTCCGCCAGGTGGCGGTGCTTTTCGACCGTCAGGATCGCCTGCGCCGAGACGGCACGATCGTTCAGCAGCCGTTCGAGCTTGGCGAGTTTGCCTTCGACGATGCGCCGCAGTCCCGGCGTGACGTCGACGTGGTGGCCGCGGAGTTCGAGTCGCATCGTTTAGTAGAGAACCTTACGTTGATTGGACGTGGGAATCTTCAGCTCCTCGCGATACTTGGCGATGGTGCGGCGCGCCAGCACCAGTCCTTCGCGCTGCAGGATGCTGACGATCTTGGAGTCGCTGAGCGGCTTGCGCGGATCCTCGTTCTCGATGATCTTCCGGATGCGCTGCTTGATCGTGACCGACGAGACGCTCTCGCCGTACGAGCTGCTGATGCCGCTGTGGAAGAAGTACTTCATCTCGAACACGCCCTGCGGCGTGTGCATGTACTTGTTGGTCACGACGCGGCTGACCGTCGACTCGTGCATGCCGATGTCGTTGGCGACGTCGCGCAGCACCAGCGGGCGGAGATGCTCGATGCCGTGATCGAGGAAGTCCTTCTGGAAATTGATGATGCTCTTGGCGACCTTGAAGATCGTTTTCTGGCGCTGCTCCACCGATTTGATCAGCCAGAGCGCGGAGCGGAACTTGTCCTTGACGTAGGCGCGCGTCTCGTCGGTATTGTCCGAGGCGCTCTTGTCGAGCAGCCGGCGGTAGACCGGGCTGATGCGCATCTGCGGCAGGCCGTCCTCGTTCAGGACGCAGACGTATTCGTCCTCGACCTTCATGATGTAGACGTCGGGGATCACGTACTGCGACTGGGTCGGATTGAAGCGGCTGCCAGGCTTGGGATCGAGATGGCGAATGACCTCGATGTGCTCCTTGAGATCGTCGATCGTCATGCCGAGCTTGCGCGCGATCTCGGGGACCTGGTGATTCTGCAGCAGGCGGAGATGTTCGGTGACCACCTTCTCGGTCGGCGTGCCCTCGAGACCGAGCTGGCGCAGCTGCAGCAGCAGGCACTCCTGCAGATCGCGCGCCGCGACGCCGGTCGGATCGAAGCCCTGAATCAGCTTGAGCGCGCGCTCGACGTCCGCCACCGGCCACGGGCCCATCCCGCTCAACTCGTCGAACGACGCCACGAGGTAGCCGTCGTCGTCGAGGTTGCCGATGATCGCCGAGCCGATGTCGCGCAGCGAAGAGTCCTCCGTCTGCATCGACAGCTGCCACATCAAGTGATCCGACAGCGAGCTGGCGGTCGAGAGCGTGTTCTCGATCGGCGGCAGCTCCTTCACTTCCTGCGGCGCCTTCGGGCGATAGCCGTCGTCGAGATAGTCGCCGAAGAAATACTCGTAATCCTGGTCGTCCCAGGTGTCTGTCTTGTTTGGCTGCTGTTCCGGCTCGGATTTCTCCTGCGCCTGCACCGCCTCGGCGGGCTGGAGTTCCTCGGTCGGGACCTCCTCGAGCATCGGGTACTCGACCATCTCCTGGTTGAGAAGATCCGACAGTTCGAGCGTCGACATGGGCAGGAGTTTGATCGCCTGCTGCAGCGACGGCGTAAGAATCAGCTTCTGGACGAGCTTCGTGTGTAGTTTTTGCTGGATGCCCATTCGGCGTTTTCGTCGAAACGTTCCGTATTGCCGACTCTATGCAATTCTGAGGCCCATTCTAATCCAATCGGAACTCGGCCCCCAGGTAAATTCGACGGACCTCCTCGTCCGCCGCCAGGCTGTCCGGCGTCCCGCTCTTGAAGATCGCGCCGCCGTGCACGATGTAGGCGCGGTCGGTAATGCGCAGCGTTTCACGGACGTTGTGATCGGTGATCAGGACCCCGATGCCCCGCTCTTTCAGGTGAAAGATGATCTTCTGGATGTCCGAGACCGCAATCGGATCGATGCCCGCGAACGGCTCGTCTAGCAGGATGAACTTCGGCGAAATCACCAGCGCCCGCGTAATCTCGGCGCGCCGGCGCTCGCCGCCCGACAGCGTGTGCGCGGCGGAATGCGCCAGCGGCGTCAGGTTCAACTCCGCGAGCAGTTCGCGCAGCCGCACCCGCCGCGCCGCGGCATCCAGCCCCATCGTCTCGAGGATCGCGAGGATGTTCTGCTCCACCGTCAGGCCGCGGAAGATCGACGGCTCCTGCGGCAGGTAGCCGATCCCCTTGCGCGCGCGGATGTACATCGGGTCGTCGGTGACGTCGACGCCATCGAGCTCCACGCGTCCCGAGTCCGGCGCCGTCAAACCGACGGTCATGTAGAAGGTGGTGGTCTTGCCGGCGCCGTTGGGACCGAGCAGGCCGACGATCTCGCCCGACGATACGTCCAGGCTCACGCCGCCGACGACGGTGCGGCCGCCGTAGGATTTCGTCAGGTTGTGGGTGCGCAGAGTAGACATCGGTCAGGACGAACAGTTGCCGTTGCCGCCCTTCGTCTGTGTGCGGATCTGCGCGTTGCCGTCGACGACGATACTATCGGCGCCCTTGTTGAAGGTCAACGTCCGGCCGATCGTCTCGCGTTGACACTGATCGAGAATGCGCACCGGCGCGCCGGTGACGACGTAGATCTCGTTGGCCGTCGTGTAGATCAATTTGCTGCCCTTGGTCTCGCGGCTCTGCTCGCGCAGCACGACGTTCTCGTAGGCCTCGGCGCGATCGAGCTCGTCGCCCGACGGTTTCAGGAACAGCTCGATCCGCGCCGCCGTCATGTCCCCTTCCGGGCCGCTCATGTGCGCGTCGGTCGTATAGATCATGCGCCGCGAGGCATCGTCGTACTTGAAGTCCTTCGCGGTCGCCATCGACGCCGCGCGGTCTTTTTTCTTGCCGGTCGCGTCGGTCGAATCCTTGGGGGCGAGAACCGTCATCGTGACCACGTTGCCGGCGGCGCCGAGGTTGCCCGCCTTGTTGTCGATGACGATCGAATCGCCTTTGACCGAGGTCTCCGCCTGGATCAGGCGGGCGGCGCCCGTATAGGTGCCCTTCGAGATCGTGCCGTCGTAATCCATGCTGTCGCCGACGACCAGGACGTCCTGATCCTGTTTGAGCATCGCCGGCATCTTGACGTCGTTGGCCGGGGCGCCCGGCTTCTTCGACGCCGGCTTCAGCGTGCTGCGGACGTTGCCCGCCGCCTTCAACTTCGGTCCGGCGAGCGTGACGTCGATCGTGACGGCGTCGACCGCGATCTGCTCGGTGACGACGTGCGGCACCATCATGCCCGGCTCGCGGCCGGTCAACGCCAGCGTCCCCTTCTCGGGGTCGTAATGCGCGTTCGCCGCCTGCGCCGCCATCTTGCCTTCTTCGAACTTCACCGCCTGCGCGAACTTCGCGTCGTCGATGGTGCTGAGGCCCGGCTTGAGGCCGACGTCGAGCGTCCCGGAATTCACCGCGCGGTCGATGTCGGTGCCGCGCTCGCGGTACTGCACCGCGCCGGCAAACAGCGCGCGGGTCAGGCCCTTGCCCGGCTCCCCCTTGGCATCGAGCGTCGCCGCCTTGATCGTCCGCCCGGCGACGCCCGGCTCCGGCGGGAACGTCAACTGGACGTTCTCGCGGCCGAGCAGCGCGGTCGGCGTATTGCCGTCCGGCGCCAGCGCGATGTCGATCGTCGTCGCGACGATCTGGCGGCCCGGCTTGCCCGGCTCGCCGGCGATCTGAATCGACGCGTCCCCCGCCACCAGCGCGTGCTGCAGCGATTCGCCGTCGGCGGCGTACTTCAGGTTCATCTGGCTGCCGCTCATCGCCTGCAATCCGCCGGCGGTGACCTTGGACGCGGTGATCCGCGCGCGGTCGTGGAGCTCGACCGTGTCGATGCGCTTCTCGTCCTCGCTGAGGAACAGGATCGCGGTCTCGGCCTCGATCACCGTGCCGCTGCGCAGCATGTGGACGGCGCGTTCGAAGCGGAGATACTTGTTGCGGCGCGCGAAGATGGCGGTGCCGGAGGTGACGTCGGACGGACCGTCGGCCGGATTCTCCGCGGCGATGTGGACGACGGCCTGATCGAGGATCGTGAGGACGTCGGCGGTCTTGTCCCAGGTCATGCCGGTGCCGGTCGAATGCATGCGGCCGCGGGTCACGTCGACCGGGCCGGGCGCGCGGACCACGGCGTCGGCGTCGGCGTAGGTCGCGTGCTCGGTGAGCACGATCATGCCGTCCGAGCCGACCATCTTGACGGCGCCGTCGAGCGCCATCTGCGTCGTGCCCTTGGCGACATGCCCTTCCTTGCCGGTTATCGTGAAGGTGCGTCCACCATTGCGTTCGTCGAACACCACCGTCGCGCCCTGGAGTTTGCTCGAGCCGTCCTCGTAGGTGAACTGCTTGTCGTACGCGACCGAGACATCTTCGCGCGTGCCGTTGACCCGCGTCGTGTGGCCGCCGGTGGTCTCGACGACGGCGCCGGGATCGGTGCGGACCGCCGGCTTGCCGGCCGGCGGCGCGCCGCGCGGCTTCAGCTGACGCGCGATGAAGAACGCGAACAGCAGGCCGAAGACGGCGATCATGAGGCGCGCACCGCGCTGCCAGCGTCTCACGGCCTAGGCACCTGAGCTTTTCAGATCGGCCAGCGTCAACTCGACGTAGGTGTTGCCGTTGTAATGATTCTGCTCGAGCGAGAAGGCGACGTCGAGCGCGGCCCTGTGCTCGGACAGGAACTCGTGACGCTCGGCGGCGCGCCAGGCGACCGCGCGGAAGATCCGCCCTTCCTGTTTGAGCGACATCTTCAGGTGGCGCTCCTTGAGCTTGCGCGGGCCGTCGATGATCTCGACGCCGCGGGCGGCGAACACCGGCCGCGGGTTGCCGGCGCCGAACGGCGCCAGCGACATGATCCCGGCGGCGACGCCGCCGGTGATCTCGCGGAACGCCAGGCCGCCGTCGATGCGCAGCCGCGGCATCAGGTCGTCGGGGCCGAGCGTCTCGTCGGCGACGTCGTTGACCGCCAGGCGCAGCTCGCGGATGCGGCCCGCGTCCAGCGTCAACCCGGCGGCCTGCTTGTGGCCGCCGAAGCGGGTCAGCAGGTGCGCGCAGCGCTCGAGCGCGCCGAGCATGTCGAAGCGCGAGAAGCTGCGGCACGAGCCGTGCGCGATGCCGTCCTCGATCGACAGCACGATCGCCGGCCGGTGGAACGCGTCCATCAGCTTCGAGGCGACGATGCCGATGACGCCGCGGTGCCAGCCTTCGCCGGCGACGACGAGAATCGAGCGCGCGCCGACGTCGGGATCGGTCGTGACGATCTTCTTGGCCTGGGCGAGGATCTCGGCTTCCTCTTCCTGGCGCTTGACGTTCTCGCCATCGAGCTGCAGCGCGAGCTGCCGCACTTCCTCGACCAGCGCCTCATCGTCTGCCAGGAACAAGCGCGCGGCGATGTCGGGCGTGCTCATGCGGCCGGCGGCGTTGACGCGCGGCGCCAGCATGAAGCCGATGTGATAGCTGTCGATGGTCTTGCCGGTGAGGCCGCAGACGTCGATCAGCGCGCGCAGGCCGACCTTGTGCGGTCCCTTCGTCAGCAGCTCGAGGCCAATCTTGGCGATGACGCGGTTCTCGCCGACGAGCGGGACGACGTCGGCGAGGGTGCCGATGGCGGCGACTTTGATGAAGCCGGGCATCAGTTTGTCGCGCCCGGCGCGGCGGCAGAGCGCCTGCACCAGCTTCAGCGCGACGCCGACGCCGGCGAGGTATTTATCGGGATAGCTGCAGTCGCGCCGTTTGGGATTGATCACGGCGAGCGCCGGCGGCAGCGCCGTGTCCGGTTCGTGATGGTCGGTGATGATCAGATCGACCCCGAGCTCGCGCGCCCGCAGCCCGGCCTCGGCGCCGCGGATGCCGCAGTCGACCGAGATCACCAGCTTGACACCGTCGGCGTGGAGCCGCTCGATCGCCACCGGCTGCAAGCCGTAGCCGTCTTTCAGCCGCTCGGGGATGAAGTGGATCACGTTGCCGCCGAGCAGCTCCAGCGCGCGGCGCAGGATGACGGTCGAGGTCACGCCGTCGACGTCGTAGTCGCCGTGGATCGCGATCTTCTCCTTCTGCGCGATCGCGCGAAGGATGCGCTCGACCGCGACGCCCATGTCGGCGAGCAGCATCGGATCGTGGAGATGATCGAGCGAGGGATTCAGGAAGCGGTCGGCGAGCTCCGGATCGGACAGGCTGCGCTGACAGAGCAGCTTCGCAACGACCGGCGATATTCTCAGCGCGGCAGCGAGCGACTCCGCGGCCGCATCATCGCAAGCCAGCGACTCCCACCTGGGTCCGACCGTCGGCACTACCGCTGGCTCCGCAGTTGCTTGGCCGCCGATTTCGCGGCGCACCGAGGACACCAAGGGGAACGAAGGACACCGAGGGAGTAGCAGCGATGCGCCCCAACGAAGTCAGTTACAAAGTGATCGGCGCGGCGATGGCTGTTCATACCGTGTTAGGTTCGGGACTCTTGGAAAGCGCGTACGAAAAAGTGTTGTGCCTCGAGTTCAATCGCCTCAGTCTAAAGTATCGCCGCCAAGTGCAGTTGGCGGTCGAGTATGCCGGAATGAAGCTCTCCCCCGCGTTCAGAATGGACTTCGTGGTCGAAGACTGCGTCGTCGTGGAGGTCAAAGCGGTTGAAAAGGTTCTGCCCGTGCACCGCACACAATTGTTGTCGTACATCCAGCTCGCAAAGCTTCCGATCGGGCTCCTGATCAACTTCAAAGTCGCGCATCTCAAGGACGGAATCTGCCGGCGAATCAATGCGCCCGAGGCTGACCTTTGAGTAGCACGTTCCCCTTTGTGTCCTTTGTTCCCCTTTGCGCCTCTGCGCTGACGGCCCGCCTTGCTACACGCCGTCAGTGAAGTCGATACCCAGGCGGCCCATGTTCCTGAACTTCGCGTATCGCGCGTCGAGGCGGGCGTTGCTGGTCAGCGCCGTCACTTCGGCGAGGCTTCTGGTCAGTGCGGCGTCGACGCTCGCCGCCGCCACGACCGGATCGGTGTGCGCCCCGCCGATCGGTTCCGGGATGATCTCGTCGATGATCCCGGCTTTCAGCAAGTCGGGGGCGGTCAGCTTCAGCGCCTTGGCCGCTTCGACCTTCTTGGTCGGGTCGCGCCAGAGGATCGCGGCGCAGCCTTCGGGCGGGATGACGCTGTAGATCGCGTGCTCCTGCATCAGGACGCGGTCGCCGACGGCGATCCCGAGCGCGCCGCCGCTGCCCCCTTCGCCGCTGACGATGACGATGATCGGCGTGTCGAGGACCATCATGTCGCGCAGGTTGACGGCGATCGCCTCGGCGACGCCGCGCTCCTCCGATTCAATCCCTGGATACGCCGCCGGCGTGTCGACGAACACGATCACGGGCCGGCTGAATTTCTCCGCCAGCCGCATCGCCCGCATCGCCTTGCGGTAGCCCTCGGGCCGCGCGTAGCCGAAGTTGCGGAAGATCTTCTCCTTGGTGTCCCCCCCCTTGACGTGGCCGACGAGCAGCACCGGCTGCGCTTTGTATTCGGCGAAGCCGGTCATCAGGGCGTGGTCGTCGGCGAAGCGGCGGTCGCCGTGGATCTCGGTGAAGCCGGTGAACAGCCGCTGGATGAAGTCCTCGAGCGTCGGCCGGTTGGGATGGCGCGCCACCAGGACGCGCTGCCACGGCGTCAGCGACTTGTAGAGCTCGTGGCGCACCGATTCGAGCCGGCGCTGCAGCGACGCGATCTCGCGGTCGCGCGCGTCGGTCACCGGCTGCTGCGTCAGGACGTCGATCTCCTTGAGGACGATCGCGATCGGCTCTTCGAAATCGAGAGTTTCAGGAGGCATAAGCGTTATCGCAACTCCACTGAACCGGTGCCGACGATCCGTTCGACTTCGGAAATCAGCGCCGGCGACGGCCGCACGCGGATCTGCGAGCTGACCTCGACCCGCACGCGCAGGCGGCTGCCGGGCTGTCCGGTTTCGACTTCGAACGAGACCTTGCGGTCGCCGCGATGGCGCGAAAAGATTTCGCCCAGGCTCTCGAGCATGCCGCGGTCGGCCGGTTTCTTGAAATGGATCGAGACCTCGCGCGCCAGCCGCTCGCGGACGCTCTCGAGCGGTGCGATCTCGGTCGCCAGGATCCGCACGGTGTCTTCGTCGCGCTCCAGCTTACCGCGCACCAGCACGAGCGTGCCGCTGTCGATCAACGCCGCCGCGCGGGCGTAGGCCTCCGGAAAGACGACGATTTCGACCCCGCCGATCGCGTCCTCGAGCGTGAAGACCGCCATCTTGTC
>JAOBWF010000250.1 GCA_025463215.1 Acidobacteriota bacterium
GCCGCGCGCACGATCCCCTGCAGCACGACAGGACTGCCGTGGGCGCTCAGCTCGACCACGTCCTCGCCGGTATAGGAATGCGGCGCGGGAAAGAACGTGGCGACGAGGTGATCGAGGCCGTCGTTCAATCGGGTGAACGTCGCATGTCGGGGCTGCAGCGGATCGGCGTGCGTGATGAGCGCCTGCGCCACCGCGCCCGCCTCGGGTCCGCTCAGACGCACGACGCCGATCCCGCCGCGGCCGGGTGGAGTGGCTTCGGCGACGATGGTGTCAGTGGTGGAGAACACAACATCCACAACTATCCGCCAAGGCCGCGGAGCACGCTGAGCGCGAATATCTCACCGGTCTCTGCGGTCGCGGCGGTAAAACAACAGCTATTTCCTGGCCGAGATCATGACCGTCTTCGAGAACGCGTCGCCGACGCTCTCCGTCGTCGCACCCGGGACCTCCGCGACGGCCATGTGCACGATGCGGCGCTCGTAGGGGTTCAGCGGCCCGAGCTGCTGATCGAGCCCCGACTCCTTCGCCTTGCCAGCGAGGAACTTCGCCATGTTGCGGAGCTCGATGTCCTTGCCCTTGCGGTACTCGAGTGCGTCGACGAAGACGCGCTTCTCGCCGTCGAGCGAACGGCCGTAGCAGGAATCGACGACCTGCTGCAGCGCCTTCAGCGGCTCACCGCGATGGCGCACCAGCAGCTCCGCCTCCTCGCCGGCGAGGTTGAAGCGGGGGCCGTCCGCCGTGTCTTCGACCTCGACGGTCGCGTTGATGCCGAGGGCGGTGACCACGCTTTTCAGGAAATCGACGATCGGAGCTGTAGGCATAGGTGTCGCTCGTGCTTACTGGTTTTCGCGCGCGGCCGCGTCGGTCTTGCCGCCGCCGACCCGTTTCATCCGCCGCTCGCTGGCCGAACCGCCGGCGCCCGCTGCCGCGGCGATCTTCGGCGGGCCGATCATATAGTTGGTCGCGTACTGCTGGCCGATGGCGAACACGTTGTTGATCAACCAGTAGAGCGCCACGCCAGACGGATACCACAGGAACAGGAAAGTGAAGAAGATCGGCATCAGCATCGTCATCTTCTGCTGAATCGGATCCATGCCGGCGGCCGGTGCGAGCCGCTGCTGCCAGACCTGGCTGACGCCCATCAGGACCGGTGTGACGAAGTACGGGTCGTGCGCCGACAGGTCGTGAATCCACAGAATGAACGGCGCACCGCGCAGTTCGATCGCGGTCGACAGCAGCGCGTAAAACGCGAAGATGAACGGCATCGTCAGCAGCATCGGCACACAGCCGCTGGCGGGATTGACGCCCTTCTCCTTGTAGAGGGCCATCATCTCGGTGTTCATCTTCTGCTTGTCGGGATCGGTCGCCTTCAGGTTCTTGTAGCGCTCCTGAATGGCTTTGACCTGCGGCTGGATCTCCTGCATCTTGCGCATCGACACGACGCTCTTGTGCCGCAGCGGGAACAGGATGACGTTGATGAAGAACGTCAGCAGGATGATCGCCCAGCCGTAGTTGCCGACGTAGCTGTTGACCCACTTCAGCGAGCGCAGCAGCGGGACGACGATCACCGTGAACATGCCGAAGTCGATGGCGCGGGCGAGGTCGCGATCGATCGCGCTGAGCACGTCGAAGTCCTTGGGGCCGGCGAAGAACTTGAGCGGCGCACCGGTGTGCGGCTCGAGCGAGAACGCGGTCAGATCGCGCGCCGCGTCCTTCGAGCCGTCTGGCGGCGGCACCGACACCGGCGCGAAGCTGACTTTGAGCGGTTCCGGAAACACCGCGGCGACCATGAAGTAGTTGTCGTCGACGCCGGTGTAATGAAAGTCGCCGTCGTAGGACGCCTGCTTGGCGATGTCCTTCGGCGCGAGACGGACGACCTTGCCGCCCTGGAAGAGAATCCCTTCGGCCTTCTTCACGCCGCGGCTGATCTCAGTGATGTCGCCGATCCCGGGTCCCCACAGGATCGCCGGCATGATCGGCGTGTCGTTCTCGGTGACCGTCGCGCGGAACGAGAAGATGTACGACGAGGGCTCGAGATGAAATTCCTTGATCGCGTGGATGCCGGCGCTGTCGCGGTACTCGAAGCGCAGATCGGCCGGGGCCGAATCCACCGTCGACGCCGGCACGCCGGTAACGGTGTAGAGCCCCCCGTTCAGCGTCGCGGTCGTGGTGTCGTTGGCCGCTCGCAGAGTGAACGGCAGCGGCTGCGACGGCAGATGTTCGATCAGTTCCTGCGGCTGCTTCTGCTGATCGAGGTAGCGCTTCAGCCGCCAGCTTTTCAGCCGCGCGCCTTTGTTGGTGAACACCGCGATTACGTCGCGCGTTTCGACGCGGACGTCGTGCTCCACGGTGTCGGCGACCAGCGCCGCCGCGAGCGGGGCCGACGAAGCGGCGCCGACGCCCGGCGTCTCCGGCTGCGACATGCCGCCGGCAGCAGACGCCGCGCTGGCGGCGACGGCAGGTGCGGAGGACGAAGCGGTCGTCCCCGCGATCGGCTTGGGCGCCGGCTTCACGAACAGCGCCTGCCACGTATACAGGACGATAAACGCGAGAAAAATGGCGAGAAGGACGCGTCGTTCCATTCAACAGCCCGGCCTAGCGCCGGACACTCCCTCGAGGGGCTGGTACTGGGTCGTGGCCCGCGGCACACAGCGGGTGACAGCGCACAAGGCGGCTGGCGGCTAGCCAGATCCCCCGTAGGGCGCCGTGGCGATCGATGGCTTCCGCGGCATAGTCCGCGCACGACGGCAGGAACCGGCAGGAGCCGCTAAAGTATGGCGAAATCAGAAGCTTGTAGCCTCGCAGCATGACGAGGCACAGCCGGACGCCGGGGCGCCATTCAGCGGCCCTGACGCAGGCGTCGTTCGACGAGGTTTCGGTAATCAGCTTCAAGGGTGCTCAGGCTGGCGTCGAAAAACTCCCGCTTCGGAATGACGACGACGTCGAATCCCGGGGCGATCTTGTTTCGACGGAAAACCTCTCGAATCAGTCGTTTAGCTCTATTCCGCTGGACCGCGTTGCCGATCTTCCGGGTCGCCGCGATCCCGAGCCGTCCCACGCCACGCTCGTTGGCCAGGAGAAAGACCGTGCTGTAGCGGCTGTGGATGCGAACGCCCCGCTCGTAGACCTGCTGAAACTCAGGTCGCCGGCGGATGTGTTCGGCAGGGCGGAATCTCAGAGCTACTCGCTGCTGACCGTCAGACGCTTCCGCCCCTTGGCGCGGCGGCGCTTCAGGACGAGGCGGCCATTCTTGGTGCTCATACGAACGAGGAACCCATGCGTCTTCGCGCGATGACGCACGTTGGGTTGAAAAGTGCGAACTCCCTTAGCCATGACATCCCTTCGGTATTAAGACGAACCGTCAATGTTAGCGAACCGGTTCAAGAGGTGTCAATCTTTCCGGAGTGTGTTAGAGTCTGCCTCCTCCTCAGGCCGTTCCGGCCGTAGTGATTCCATGCGCGTTTGGTCTCTCGCCAAAGTTTTCCACACCTGTGGAAAAAACTGTGGAAAATCGAATATTGGCTGAAATGAACCTCTGGGACGAGATCCTCGCCCGCATCGAGACGAAGGTAAACCGGCACAGTTTCTACACCTGGTTCCGCCCGACCACCTTTGTCTCCGAGGATCGGACATCCCTGACGGTGCGCGTCCCGAACGCCCTGTTCAAGGATTGGCTGACAAAGCATTACGCTGGAGTGATTTCCGAGGCGACTGTTGAGTTACGGCGGCCCAATCTGGTGGTCACCTTCGTGTCGGAGGGGACCCCGGACGGGGTGGTCATCCCACTGAGTGTCGAAGAGGTTGTCGCGCTCGAAACGGGTCCTCCACCTCCAACGCAACCGGGCCCGGCCGGCCTCAATCCCCGGTACACCTTCGACACGTTCATCGTCGGCTCCTCGAATCAGTTCGCGCACGCCGCCTGCCGCGCCGTCGCCGAAGCGCCCTCGCGCTCCTATAACCCGCTGTTCATCTACGGGGGGGTCGGCCTTGGCAAGACCCACCTCATGCACGCGGTCGGGCACTACGTGCTGCAGCACGACCGGAATCTGAAGCTCACCTATATCTCGTCCGAGCGCTTCATGAACGAGATGATCAACGCGGTCCGCTACGATCGCGTGCTCGACTTCCGGGAGCGGTATCGCTCGGTCTACGTCCTGCTGGTCGACGACATCCAGTTCCTCGCAGGCAAGGAAGGCACGCAGACAGTGTTCTTCCACACCTTCAACGCGCTGTACGACTCGCAGAAGCAGATCGTGCTGAGCAGCGACTGTCCGCCGCACGAAA
>JAOBWF010000203.1 GCA_025463215.1 Acidobacteriota bacterium
ACCGGCGCGCACGCGCGAGCTCAACATGAACGGGCCGGCGTACTGGCGGGCCGACACGGTCGCGACGCTTCGAACCCACGACAGTTGGCCCCTCGCCATTTCCAGGTGTAGTGTGCCGCCGACACCGGGATCGAGAAAGTCGCCGGACACGTTGGGGTGAACTTCGTAGTCCAAGGCGGCGATTCCGTACGACCCCGTCGCGGCGTGGCGGTTCGGACGGAAGGCCGGCGACCGCACGATTGGTCCGCGCGTGAGGCTCTCGCGCACGTCCACGTCGCGCGCGGCGGCGAGGCTGATGGTCGCGAAGGCGCGGTCGAGCGACCCGAGGATGCGCGTGTTCGCTACGCTCGCGGTGTACCGATCCACGTAGTCCTGGTCCTCGAAGGATCCGAAAAAAGCGCCGACGCTGGAACTGCCGTCGAGACGATCGTTGCGAAACGCTCCCGTCGTCGCGAGGCTGCGATCGACCTGCGCCTCCCATCGCGACGTTGGTCCGGCGACGAGCAGCGACAGGCCGCCGCGCGCCGTCTCTTCCGCCCACGCCCAACCGCCGTGTGCGCGCGCCACGACGCCGGGCGCCGCGCCGCGCATCTCCAGCGACAGCTCCCCGCCGGTGAACATGCCCTCGACGCGGTCGTAGTGCGCGATGTAGTCCGGTCGCGTGGGATACACCGTGAGCTGCGGCGCTCCTCCGCCCTTCCAGGCGGGGGGAGCGATGTCATCGAAATCGTCTGCGGCCACGGACGACGTCGAGTGTCCGAGTTCGGTGCTCCAGTCGGCGTACGCCGACATGCTGTCCATGGGAGCGAAGGTCGCCGTGCGGCGACGGAACGCCGCATCCGTTAGATCGCCGATCGCGGTTGTCGTGTCGGCGAGCGCGAACTCGGAGAAATGGGACGTGACGCGCAGCACGGGCCGCACCCCTCCCATGATCGCGATTCGCGCCTGCGCCTCGAAGCGCTGCGTCGCGGGTAGCCAATGGCGTCCATCGTATTCCGCGTTGACGAACTCGACGAACGCGACGACGACAGTCCCGGTCGTCGTGAGCACGAGCCGTTCGAGCCGCGACCGCCGCGCCGGCGGGTTCATGACGAGCCGGCCGCGCATGCGCACGATCTCGGCGCGCTCCGCGTCAACATCGACCTCGCCGTCGAACGCAGCGAGCGACGTCTCGGAAGGCAGGCGGGGCGTGACGAGGACGCGGACCAACGTGATACGCCGCTGCGCCGTATGGAGGACCGCGATGGTGTCGCCGCCGGCGAACCTGTAGTATTGCTCGCGATCCGCCGCAAACGGATGCACCGCGATGGCAGAGACGGTCTTCAGCATGGATAGTTTCGCGCCTTGCCGCGCCACGACGGCGTTGCTGTCGAGATCGAACTCGACGCCCACGGGCATTCGGTCGCCGTAGAGCATCGGCACCGTCCAGCTCCTGAGAATGCCGAGGACGGACGCCGGAAATCCGCCGGCCGACTGCGTGCGGTATCCGGCGATGTGCACGTCGTAGCCAGAATCACGGCTCCAGCGTGCGACGCCGCTCAACTGCTCGATCTGTCCCGTGCGTTCGCGGCCGAGCGTGTCGACGACCAGAACGCTGATCTCCGTCTCGAGACGGGCGTGGTAGCCGCTCAGCGATTCGGGCCCGCTGTGATTGACGAGTGCCGCGCGTTCGATCACGGTTCGCAGGGCCGTGGTCGCGTACACCGAATCGACCGCGGCTCCGCCGATCTGGACGAGCAGAGCAGGGATCAACAGGTGCAGCATGATGCCTCAAGATACCAGGGCTCGCGGAACATCGCCGCAGACGGGAAATATTACGATCTTCCGTCACTCGGAATCCCGGCCTCGGCACTGCAGGTGGCCTCGCGCTCGGCAATCGCAAGGCGAAGAAGTTGGAGGATCCCGTCGTCGCACGCCCAAGCGCTCTGAACCGCAGGCGTTGAAGTGACACGACCTGCGCGAAATCGGTGACGGCAGTGGCGAGTTGCGGTGACATCATGCTCGTGTGCTTGCCGCCATTCGCTCAGCCGCCGTACTCGGCATCGATGCCTACGAAGTCACCGTCGAGGTAGACGTCGCACTCGGCCTGCCCAACTGGTTCATCGTCGGACTGGCGGCGAATGCAGTGAAGGAGAGTCGCGAGCGTGTAAGCGCGGCACTGATCAATGCGGGGTTCAGCGTACCGCCGCGACGGATTACGACGAACCTCGCGCCGGCCGACATCCGTAAAGAAGGAACCGCCTTCGATCTTCCGATCGCACTCGGTGTCCTCGTGGGCATCGGCGTCATCAGCGCGGAATCGGTGGAGCGATGCGTCGTCGTCGGCGAACTCGGTCTCGACGCGTCCATCAGGCCCGTGCGCGGCGCGCTTTCGATCGCGCGCCAGGTCGCCGCGTCGAACAGAGGCGGTGACACCATCCTGATCCTGCCGCCGACGAACGTTCGTGAGGCATCACTCGTCCGCCATCTTCAACTCGCGGCACCATCTTCACTCGGGGAACTGGTCGCATGGCTTCGACGGGGGCGTCTCCCGCTGCCGAACCTGCGAGCCGATGTCGCACCCGAGGTGGATGAGCTCGACCTCGCGGACGTCGCGGGACAAGAGGCTGCGAAGCGTGCGCTCGCAATCGCGGCCGCCGGATCGCACGGGGTGTTGCTCGTCGGTCCGCCGGGAGCGGGCAAGACGATGCTTGCACGTCGGTTGCCCACGATTCTCCCCGCGCTCACGGATGCCGAGGCGCTCGAGGTGACGGCGATTCATTCGGTGGCGGGGATGCTGGATGCGGCCGCGGGCGCCGTCACGCGCCGACCCTTTCGTGCGCCGCATCATTCCGTCTCCACGGCGGGGCTCGTCGGCGGCGGATCGTCACCGCGCCCGGGCGAGGTGAGTCTCGCGCATCATGGCGTCCTCTTTCTCGATGAGTTGTTGGAGTTTCCACGCTCCGTACTCGAGGCACTCCGGCAGCCGATGGAGGATGGCACGGTCACCATCGCGCGCGCCGCGGCGTCCCTCCGCTTTCCGGCCCGCTTTGCACTCGCCGCGGCGATGAATCCCTGTCCATGCGGACACGCGGGCGACCCGACCCGACCGTGCATCTGCGCGGCGGCGGAAGTCACTCGTTATCGCGGCCGACTGTCCGGGCCACTGGCTGATCGGATCGACCTCCATGTCCACGTGCCGCCGGTGGCGCTCGCCCGCCTCTCGACGCGCGACACGGGTGTGAATTCGGCGGCGATCCGCGCGTGCGTGGAGGAGGCACGCTTGCGCCAACGCCTGCGCTATGCGAGTGACAGCGCGTGCAACGCGCGCGCACCAGGACGCTGGCTCGAGGCGCACGGCGGGCTCGATCCATCTGCGCGCCAACTCCTCACCAGCGCCGGCGAACGGCTGCACCTCTCCGCGCGCGCGTTCCACCGCGTGCTGCGCGTCGCGCGCACGATCGCCGATCTCGACGGCGACGAATCCATTCACACCCCGCATGTGGCCGAGGCGGTTGGCTATCGACCGAGGAACGCTGAGGCGGAGCCGGCGCGCGGGTTGGCCCTGGCATGATCACGCGACGGAGATCACCGTCCCCGCACTCGGCCGGCCCCGCCTTCAGCGCGAGATGCCCCTATCCCTTCGATCA
>JAOBWF010000271.1 GCA_025463215.1 Acidobacteriota bacterium
TCCAGACGGAGACGACGCTGTTCTGCCATTGCGACAAGACGAGCGACGGATCGGCATCGTTCGCTCCTCCGGTCGCCGTCGATGTCGCCGGTGCGTCCACGACGTCGGCATTCTGCGCGGTGAACTCGAGGACGGCGTCGCGACCAGCGACGACCGTGATCGTCTGCGCCCATTGATACCCCTTGCCGTGGAAGGCGACGGGCTCATCCGATTCGATGGTGTAGCTTCCGGGGCGCAGCCGGACGTCGATCGTGCCGTCCGCGCCGGTCACGACGCGGCGCGGCGCGCTGGTCGACGGATTGTCACTGATGAGCAGCGCATGGCGCGGGACCGGCACGGCAGACTGGGCCGCGTCGGTCAATGTCACCCTGACGTGCAGCACGGCGAGCTCCTGCCCCGCCGCGGCAGCGGACACGACGGCGACGAGCGAAGCGAGCATCAGCGCGCGGAGCATCGAGAACAGCGTCTCCCGCGGCACCGGCTGGTGTCAATGCATCGCACGATGTCATGCGGCGACGGGCGTGAGTAAGATGGCGCATGGCCGATCCTCCGTCGCTGCCGCAATCAACCGGCGCCCGCGCCGACCAGGTGTTTCCGACCCTGACGGCGGCGCAGATCGCGCGGATTGCCGCCCACGGTACGCCGCGCGCGATTCACCGCGGTGAGCGGCTGGTCGAGGCCGGCGATCCGGTCGTTCCGTTCTTCGTGGTGACCGCCGGCGCCGTCGAAATCGTGCAGTCCTCCGGCGGGCACGACACGATCGTCGCCGTCCACGGACCCGGACAATTCAGCGGCGAGGTCAACATGATCTCTGGCCGTCGGGCGCTGTTCGGCGCGCGCGCGCGCGAGGACGGCGGCGTCATCGCGCTCGACCGCGCGCAGCTGGTCACGCTGGTGCAGAACGACGCCGAGCTGAGCGAAATCCTGATGCGCGCCTTCATCCTGCGGCGGGTGGAGCTGATCGCGACCGGTCTCGGCGACGCAGTGCTGATCGGATCGGCCCATTCGTCGAACACCCTTCGGATCAAGCAGTTCCTCACGCGCAACAATCATCCGTATACCTACATCGATCTCGATCGCGACAAGGACGTACAGGCGCTGCTCGATCACTTCGAGGTTGCGGTCGCCGACGTGCCGGTGCTGATCTGCCGCGGCGAGCTGGTGCTGCGCAACCCGAGCAACCCGCAGATTGCCGACTGCCTCGGGTTCAACGACGCGATCGATCAGCTCCACGTCCGTGACCTGGTGATCGTCGGCGCCGGGCCGGCGGGGCTCGCCGCCGCCGTCTATGCGGCGTCGGAAGGGCTCGACGTGCTGGTGCTCGAATCGAACGCGCCAGGCGGCCAGGCCGGGTCGAGCTCGCGGATCGAAAACTATCTTGGCTTCCCGGCCGGCATCTCGGGCCAGGAGCTGACGGGACGCGCCTACACCCAGGCGCAGAAATTCGGCGCCCAGATCCTGATCGCCAAAGGGGCAACCGCTCTGAGCTGTCAGCGCAAACCGTACGCGATCGAGATCGACCAGCAGACGAAGGTGTCGGCGCGCGCCGTGATCATCGCCACCGGCGTCAAATACCGGCGCCTGTCCGTCGCGAATCTCGAGCGGTTCGAGGGCGCCGGGATCTACTATGGCGCCACGTTCAACGAAGCGCAGTTGTGCGGCGGCGAGGAGGTGATCGTGATTGGCGGCGGCAATTCGGCCGGCCAGGCCGCGGTCTACCTCGCGCAGACGGCGCGGCGCGTCCATCTGTTCGTGCGCGGCGGCAGCCTGTCCGACAGCATGTCGCGCTACCTGATCCGCCGGATCGAGGACAATCCGGCGATCGGGTTGCGCACGCATACCGAGGTCGTCGCGCTCGAGGGCACGGATCGTCTGCAGCGGGTGCGGTGGCGGAATACCGGGACCGGACTCGAGGAAACGGCGGACATCGGCCACGTCTTCGTGATGACCGGCGCGATCCCGAATACCGCCTGGCTCGACGGCTGCGTCGCGCTCGATCCGCGCGGGTTCATCAAGACCGGTGCCGACCTGAATCGCGACGACCTGTCGGCCGCGCGCTGGCCGCTGCCGCGGGCTCCGCATCTGCTCGAGACGACCCTCCCCGGCGTGTTCGCGGTCGGCGACGCGCGCGGCGGCAACGTCAAACGGGTCGCATCGGCCGTCGGCGAGGGCTCGATTGCCGTCTCCTTCGTGCACCAGGTGCTGGCCGAATAGGCGCAGGCCGCGCCTCAGCGGCGACCTACTCGATCAGCCGCGTCAGCAGCCGCACCAGCGTCCGCTGCTCGCGCTCGGACAGCCGGCGCAGCGTGTCGGGCGGCTTCTCCATCCGGTCGAGCAGCAGCGCCCGCAGCCGCGAACCGGTCGGGGTCAGGTCCAGTACCTTCACGCGGCGATCCGCGGACGACGGTTGCCGGCGGATCAGACCGCGCGACTCGAGCCGATCGACCAGACCGGTAACGTTGGACGCGTCGCAGGCCAGCGTGTCGGCGAGCTGCCCCATCGGCACCGGCCGCCCCGGCTCGATCAGGTGCAGCACGTGGCATTGCGCCGGCGAGAGCTCGAGCTCGGCGGCGAGCGGCGGCAGGATCGCGCGCTGGGCGAAGAACAGCCGCAGCAGCAGCTGCCACGCCTCGCAGGCATGCCCGTCGTTCTTCATCGCCGCCAGTATAATTCATCTTCTCAATCGTTGACATCATCAAGTATTGGGCGTAGTCTTGGTCACATGACAGCCCTCAAGCTCATTTCGCTCGACGATACCGTGGTCTTCCCCGGCATGCCGGTCACGCTGCCGGTCGACGCCGGCGCCGACACGCGGGTCTTCCTGGTGCCGCGGCGCGGCACCGACTACGCCACGGTCGGCGTCGTGGCCGAGGTCGCCGAGCGCGTCACCGCGGGGCGCCGCGGCGTCGCCTCGTTCACGGTGCTCCACCGGGGCGTCCCCGGCGCGGCGCATACCGATCCTGACGGCGCTCTGCGCGTCGAGGTCGACGAGCGTCCCGACATCGCGCCGCCGCCGACGCTCACCCGCGCGCTCGAGCTCGAATATCGCGCCGTGGTCGAGGAGATCCTCGAGATCCGCGGCGACGATGGCCGGATCAGCGCGTTCGTGCGCTCGATCACCCATCCAGGCGCGCTCGCCGACACCGCCGGCTACTCGCCGGATCTCACGGTCAGCCAGAAGCTCGAGCTCCTCGAGGCGCTCGACGTCGTCGAACGGCTGAAGCTGGCGCTGCAGTTCCAGCAGGACCGGCTCGCCGAGCTGCGCGTCCGGAAACGGATCCGCGAGGACGTCGAGACCGGTGCGCAGAAGCAGCAGCGCGAGTATCTGCTCCGCCGCCAGATGGACGCGATTCGCAAGGAGCTCGGCGAGAGCGACGGCTCCATTGCCGAGGAATACCGGGCGAAGATTGCGGCCGCGGGAATGCCGGAGGCGGTGCAGCAGCAGGCCGAACGCGAGCTCTCGCGATTCGAGCGCATGGGCGACTCGAACGGCGAGGCCTCGATGATCCGCAGCTATCTCGACTGGCTGCTGGCGATCCCGTGGTCGAAGCATTCGGACGAACGGCTCGATCCGCAGCACGCGCGCGCGGTGCTCGATGCCGATCACGCCGGTCTGGACGACGTCAAGCAGCGCATCACCGAATATCTTGCCGTCCGCAAGCTGCGCGCCGAGCGCGGCTTGACCGACGATCGGCGATCCGGCGCGATTCTGACCCTGATCGGGCCGCCAGGAACCGGCAAGACGTCGATCGGCGAATCGATCGCGCGGGCAACCGGGCGGCAGTTCGTCCGGATGTCGCTCGGCGGTGTGCGTGACGAGGCCGAGATCCGCGGCCATCGCCGGACCTATATCGGCGCGCTGCCCGGCCGTCTCGTCCGCGCGCTGCGCGACGCCGGCACCATGAACCCCGTGATCCTGCTCGACGAGGTCGACAAGCTCGGGGCCGACTGGCGCGGTGATCCGTCGGCGGCGCTGCTCGAGGTGCTCGATCCGGCGCAGAACCATGCGTTCCAGGATCACTACCTGGATGTCGCGCTCGATCTGTCGCACGTGCTGTTCATCGCGACCGCCAACGTGTCCGACACGATTCCGGCGCCCCTGCTCGACCGGATGGAAGTCATCCGCTTCGACGGCTATACGACCGACGAAAAGATCGCGATCGGCCGCGACTACCTGTGGCCGCGGCAGGTCGAACGCAACGGCCTGCGCGCGGACGATGTGGTCACCGACGACAAGGTGATCCGGCTGGTGGTGAGCGACTACACGCGCGAGGCCGGCGTCCGCCAGCTGGAACGCGAGCTCGGCACGGTCCTGCGTAAAGCGGCGACGCGGATCGCGTCGGGCGATCAGCCGAAGCCGGTCGTCGTCGACACCGGCGCGGTCGTCGCGGCATTGGGCCGCGCCAAGGTGTTTCACGAAGCGGCTTCTCGCACCGCGGTGCCGGGTGTCGCCACCGGACTGGCGGTCACCGGTGTCGGCGGAGATGTCCTGTTCGTCGAGGCGGCGTTGATGCCGGGCAAGGGCGGGCTGGTGCTCACCGGACAGCTCGGCGACGTGATGAAGGAGTCGGCGCGCATTGCGCTCACCTACATCAAGAGCCACGCCCCGCAACTGGGCATCGACGATCGCGCCTTCGAGAACCGCGAGTTCCACGTCCACGTGCCGGCGGGCGCCATTCCCAAGGATGGGCCGAGCGCCGGCGTCACGATGGTGACCGCGCTCGCGTCGCTGCTCACCGGGCGGGCGGTCAAGAGCACGGTCGGCATGACCGGCGAGGTGACGCTCCAGGGGCGCGTGCTGCCGATCGGCGGGTTGAAGCAGAAGGTGCTCGCCGCGCACGCCGCGGGGTTGACCACGGTCATTCTCCCCGACCGCAACGCGCCGGATCTCGACGAGGTGCCGGCGAGCGTGCGGGACCAGATGCAGTTTTATCCCGTGGCCTCGATCGACGAGGTGCTGGCGCTCGCCCTGGAACCGCACGCCCTCGCCCGCGTCGCGTGAAGGAGATCACCGTGGCGCTGCGACGCCCGATATCCGCCGTGTGACACGATGGCTCGGCCCCGGATTGCCGGGACCGGGCCATGCGGCAGCGCAGGTCGTCGCCGGCGAGGCGCCGCGGCCATCGATCGGTTCAGGGTGACGGTCGCTTCAGATCGCCGCGGCTCGACTGTCGCTCTGTGGCAGCAACCCGTACTTGCGCAGGCGGCCGTACAGCTGCATCCGCGTCAATCCCAGACGGTCGGCGGCTCGCGACTTGTTGCCGCCCGCTTCCTGCATCACGCGCGCAATCGTCTCGCGCTCGACGACCGACAGGTCGGTCGGCGCCGGCCCGCCCACCCCGGCGTCGGCGCGTAGCGCGAGATGCGCCGCCGTAATCAAACCGCCCTCCGACAGAATCACCGCGCGCTCGAGCGCGTTGCGCAGCTCGCGGACGTTGCCGGGCCAGCCGTAATGGAGCAAGGCGTCCTTGGCGTCGCGGGTCAGGCCGGCCGGCGGCCGGCCGAACGACCGGCCGATATCCTCCAGGAACACATCGGCGAGCAGCGGGATGTCGGTCGGCCGATCGCGCAGCGGCGGCAGACTGATGTCGAAGATGTGGAGCCGGTAGTAGAGATCCTCGCGAAACGCACCGCGGTCGACCGCCTTGCGCAGGTCGCGGTTGGTCGCCGCGATGACTCGGACGTCGGCCTTCTGCAGGCGGGTGCCGCCGAGGCGCTGGAATTCGCGCTCCTGCAGGACGCGCAGAAACTTCGCCTGCGCCGACAGGCTCATCTCGCTGACTTCGTCGAGGAACAACACACCGCCGGCGGCGAGCTCGATCTGCCCCGGTTTGGCCTGCTGCGCGCCGGTGAAGGCGCCGCGCTCGTAGCCGAACAGCTCCGATTCGAGCAGCTGCTCCGGCAGCGCCGCGCAATTGATCGCGACGAACGGCCCCGACTTGCGCGCGGAGGCGCGGTGCACGAAACGGGCGACGACTTCCTTGCCGGTGCCGGAGGCGCCGGTCAGGAGGACGGTGGTCTCGGTGGCCGCGACCTGGGTGGCGCGCTTCAGCACGTCCATCCATAGCGCCGACTTACCGGCGACATGTCCGTGTCCGGACCGCGCGTCGAGCTCGGCGGCGAGCTTGTGCACGCGCGATTCGAGCCGCTCCGCGCGCGCCTTGGCTTCCGCGACCTGCTGCGCCGCCTCGACGAGCTGCTCGTGCGACACCGCGAGCGCGACATAGTCGCTGATCCGGCGGCCGATAGCGGCGTCCTCGTCGCTGAAGGCGTGGGCCCGCTTCGACCAGAAGGCGAGGTCGATGATCTGACTGTGCGCGGCGGCGGTGATGCCGAGCATCGAGCGATAGCCCGCCGCCATCAGCCGCGCCTGGACGTCCGGGTCGTCGAAGGCCGTCGCCTCCTGTGCGAGGTCGGCGACGAGGACGAAGCCGCGCGCGGCGGCGGCCGGCGACGCCGCCAGGCGCAGGCTACCGTCGAACCGCGGGAATTCGCTCGGCGTCGCGGCCTGGGTGGCGACCGCTTCGTCGGCATCACGAACCATCATCGTGAGCGCATCGTGCGGCAGCACGGTGTTGGCGATCGCCGAGATTTGCGGAAACACGGCGCGGATGTCGAGCACGCTGCCGACCGCGCGCAGCAATTCGACCGAGGCGTCGACATGCGCCACCCGATCGCGCTCGAGCGCGGCGCGGCGCTTGGCCGCAGCCAGGCGCTGGTGCGACAGCGCGACCGCGACGAAATCGGCGAGAAATTCGGCGAGCGCCAGATCCTGATCGGTGAAGGCGTCTGGCTCTCGCGACAGCAGCGCCAGCACGCCGACCGCGGCGCCGTCGATCCGCACCGGCACGCGCAGCCCCGATTCGAATCCCGAAATCTCGGCCGGGCCGAACACCGCGCCGGTCGAGGCGTCGCAGGCGGCGGCGTGCTCGCCCTGGCACAGCAGGCGCGGCGCCTCGTCCCCCTGCGTGCTCGCGTACAGCCTGAATTGATCCCCCTCCTCGGTGCGCAGCGCCAGCGCCGCCTCGTCGTGCGGAATGATGCGGGTCGCGATCCGGCTCACCTGCCGGAACACCGAGCGGACATCGAGCGTGCCGCCGAGGGCGCGGAGCAGGTCCTGAAACGCCTGCAGCCGCTCGGGCTCGAGATCGGCCGGCAGCACGAACTCGGCGCCCGCCGGCGCGGCGGTGGCCGGGATCATCGGCCACCCGCGCGTTTCGCGGCCGGGGCGCGTTTCACGGCGGCGGCCGGCG
>JAOBWF010000280.1 GCA_025463215.1 Acidobacteriota bacterium
CCGGCGGGCGGCGCGGCGATTGCGGCGATTGCGGCCCTCGCCGGCGATCCGGCGCGGCGCAGCGACGCAATCAGCGCGCTGGCGGGCGTGCCCGAGTCGGCGATCCCGCGCGTAGGGGACGCGCTGTCGTCGCGCGACGCCCGGGTGCGCCGCGCCGTGATCGAGGCGCTCGGGCGGTTGACGCATCCGGCCGCATCGGCCTACGTGCTGACCGCATTGTCCGACAGCGACGCGTCGGTGCGACAGCTCGCGGTGACCGTGCTGTCGCGGCTCGGGACGCGGGGGCTGGCGCGATCGTTCGCGGATCTCGCCGCCGGCGATCCGTCCGACGCGG
Source organism: Acidobacteriota bacterium (assembly GCA_025463215.1). Lineage (GTDB taxonomy): Bacteria > Acidobacteriota > Vicinamibacteria > Vicinamibacterales > CAVVIG01 > CAVQFC01. The sequence continues at coordinate 335 of JAOBWF010000280.1, forward strand.
TTCGGCACGCCGCGCAGATCGCGCTGCGCCGCATCGGAAAGGAGCCAGGTGATGCCGCAGGCTCGCCGGACCGGCAATGAGCGCCTTCGGATCGGACGCGCTCGGCATCCCGGTCACCGGTCTGCCCGTGCTCCGCGAGCTGATTCACGAGCGCACCGGCATCTTCTTCGAGGCCGATCGGACCGAGCTGCTGGCCGAACGCATGGCGCCGCTCGTCATCGCGCGCGGGTTCCGGTCGTTCCTCGACCTGTACTACCTGCTGAAGTACGACGACGCCTCGGGTCCCGCCGCCTGGCGCCAGGTGATGGACGCGCTGTCGGTGCCCGAGACGTACTTCTGGCGCGAGATCGATCAGGTCCGCGCCATCGCCTGCCGGGTCGTGCCCGAACTGGTGCGGCGGGGCGCCACGAGCATCCGGATCTGGAGTGTGCCGTGCGCGACCGGCGAGGAACCGCTGACGATCGCGATGGCGCTGAACGAGGGCGGCTGGTTCGATCGCGTCCGGATCGAAATCCACGGCAGCGACGGCAGCGAGGCGATGATCGCCAAGGCGAGGGCCGGCCGCTACCGGCCACGATCGATGCGATCACTGCCGCCGGCGCTGATCGAACGCTACTTTACCGCCGACGCCGGCACCTTCGCCCCGCGCGAGGAGCTGGCCCGGCGCATCACGTCCTGGAGTGTGGTCAATCTGATGGTTCCGGAAGAAGTGGCGCCGTATGCGCACTGCCCGATCGTGTTCTGCCGCAATGCGTTCATCTATTTCTCGCCGCAGGCGATCAAGCGGGTTGTCGGCCAGTTCGGCGCGCTGATGCCGAGCCCGGGTTATCTGTGCGTCGGCGCCTCGGAATCGTTGCTCAATATCACGTCGGCGTTCTCGCTCGAGGAGATCGATCGGGCGTTTGTCTATGTGAAACGGAACAGCGATGAATGAGATCGTGCGTATTCTGATCGTCGACGACTCGGCCTACGTCCGCAAGGTGATCCGGCAGATGCTGTCGCGCAGTCCGTTCTTCGAGGTCGTCGGCACCGCGCGCGACGGCCGCGAGGCGCTCGAGATGGCGGCGGAGCTGCTGCCGGACGTGATCACGTGCGACCTGATCATGCCGGAGCTCGACGGCGTCGGCTTCGTCAGGGCGCAGATGGCGCGGCGCCCCGTGCCGATCGTCGTGGTCAGCGTCGCGAGCGAGTCGGGCGAGCTGGTGCTCGCGGCGCTCGACGCCGGCGCCGTCGATTTCGTGCAGAAGCCGACCGCGCTGGCGACCGATCGCGTGCTCGAGATCGCCGACGAGCTGATCGCAAAGGTCAAGGCGGCGGCGACCTCACGTCCGCCCCTGGCGCGCGCCGCGCTGGCGCCGCTCCCGCGGCGTCCCGCTGGGCCGAGCGCCGTCGACGTCGTCGTGATCGGCATCTCGACGGGCGGACCGCAAGCGCTCAAACTGCTGATCCCGCGCCTTCCCGCTGAGCTGGCGGTGCCGATCGCGATTGTCCTCCACATGCCGGTTGGCTACACTGAGTTGTACGCGCGCAAGCTCGATGAACAGTCGTCGCTGACCGTGCTCGAGTCGCAGGGCGGCGAGGTCGTCACCAAGGGAACCGTGTATCTCGCACCGGCGGGGCGCCATCTGACGCTCCGGCGCAGCCCGAACGGCGACGTGCAGACGCACCTCGACGTGCGGCCGCTCGACACGCTCTACCGGCCGTCGGTCGATACGCTCTTTCACTCGGCGGCTGACGCGTACGGATCGCGCGTGCTGGGAATCGTGATGACGGGCATGGGATCGGACGGCCGTGCGGGCGCCGCCTGGATCAAGGCGAAAGGCGGCAGCGTGTTGACCGAAGCCGAAGCCAGCTGCGTGGTCTACGGGATGCCGCGATCGATCGTCGAGGCCGGGCTGAGCGACGGCGAGGTGATGCTGGATCGCATGGCTGATGCGTTGATGTCGCGCATATGAGCGGCCGCAAAATCCTCCTGGTCGACGACTCCGGGATGGCGCGGCGCAGCGTCCGTCAGATGCTCGAGTCGGCGGGCTACGTCGTTGCCGAGGCCGAAGACGGTCTTGTTGCGCTCGAGCGTTATTTCCTGGAGAAACCGGATCTGGTTTTGCTCGATCTCGTGATGAAGGGCATGAACGGCCTTGATGTGTTGAAGAAGCTGACGCAAATGGACGCCGCGGCGCGCGTCATTGTCGTCTCCGCCGACGTGCAGGATTCGTCGCGCGACCTCGCCGTATCGGGCGGCGCGGCCGGCTTCCTCAACAAGCCGGTGGATCGCGCGGTCCTGCTGCAGGCGGTCGAGCGGACGCTGGGGACGGGCACCGCATGGAGCTGACGGCTCTTCAGCAGGACGCGCTCGTCGAGCTGTTGAATATCGGTTTCGGCCGCGCCGCCGCGTCGCTGTCGCAGTTGACCGGCCACCGTGTCCTGCTCGAGGTCCCGCAGGTGACGCTCGAAGCGGTCGACGAAGTCGGCGACGCGCTCGAGCGAGTGGTCCACGGCCACGTCGCCAGCGTCCATCAGATCTTCACCGGACCGGTCGCCGGCGATGCGCTGCTGATCATCGACGAGTCGGGCGCGGCGATGCTCAAGGAGCTCCTCACCAACGAGCCGGCGCTGCCGCTGGCGATTGACGCCTCGGCGCGCGAGGTCATCACCGAGATCGGCAACATCCTGCTGAATGCCTGCCTGGGCACGTTCGGCAATCTGCTCAAGGTGCAGGTGTCCTTCTCCGTGCCGCATCTCAGCATCGAGAACGTCGGCGCGATCCTCGAGTCGCTGAAAGTCGCGCAGGAGGGGATCCGCTACGCGCTGGTCGTGCACGCCGGCTTCCGGCTGCGCGATACCCAGGTCACCGGCTACATGGTGATCGTGCTGAGCGTCGCGTCGCTCGATCGCCTGATCCGGGCGGTCGAAGACTGGGAACACTCCCAGAACTGACGATGCCGCTCAAAGGACAGGAACTCGATGCGCTCGCGGCCGCCGCGGCGAAATGGTTCGAGGAGCTCGATGATCGCGGCGTCTTCATCACCGACGATCGGTTCATCGTCCGGCGCTGGAATCATTGGCTGGCGGCGCAGACCGGCAAGCCGCCGGCAGATGTCGTCGGCCGGCCGCTGTTCGACCTGTTCCCGGACCTGGTGGGGCGCGGCCTCGACGCCTCCTACCGCGACGCGCTCGCCGGCGAGGTGCGGATCCTGTCGCAGCGCTTCCACAAGTTCCTGCTGCCGATCACCCGCAGCTTTCACGGCGCCGGCCTGACCGAGATGGCGCAGTCGGCGCGGATCGAGCCGCTGCGCAACGAGCAGGGCGTGATCGGCACGATCACGCTGATCGAGGACGTCACCGAGCGCGTCATCTCGGAGCGCGAGTTGCGCAACCAGATTGCGGCGTCGGACCAGGCGCGTCAGCAGGCCGAGGAAGCGTCGCGCCTGAAGGACGAATTCCTGGCGACGCTGTCGCACGAAATCCGGACGCCGTTGAACGCGGTGATCGGCTGGACCCGTATCCTGCAGACCCAGCCCTCGGTCCGGTCGCGGGCCCACGCGCTCGACGTCATCGAGCGGAACGCGATGTCGCAGATGCGGCTGGTCGAGGATCTGCTCGACATGGCGCGCATCATCAGCGGCAAGCTGCGGCTGAACATCGACACGGTGTCGCTCGACGAAGTCGCGCAGGCCGCGGTCGACGTCGTCGCGCCAGGCGCGGCGGCGAAGAAGATTGCGATCGAGACGTGCTTCAGCCCGGACCTGCCGGCGATCAGCGGCGACAGCGAGCGCCTCCAGCAGGTGGTGTGGAACCTACTCTCGAACGCCTTGAAATTCACCGAGGCGGGCGGCCGGGTGCGCGTCGACATCGTCCATGACGGCGCCGCCGTGCGATTGACGGTTCGCGACAGCGGTCAGGGGATCGCGCCCGACTTCATCCCGTACGTGTTCGACCGCTTTCGTCAGGCGGATGCGTCGGCGAGCCGGCGCCATGGCGGGCTCGGGCTCGGGTTGTCGCTCGTGCGCCAGATTGTGGAACTGCACGGCGGCAAGGTCGGAGTGGAAAGCGGCGGCGTGACGCAGGGCTCGACGTTCTGGATGACCCTGCCGGCGGTGCCCGAGATGGAGCGGCGCACCGCGGCGCGTGTGGCGCCGGCCGACCCGGTGACGCTCGACGGCATCCGCATCCTGATCGTCGACGACGAGACCGATGCCCGCGAAATGATGGTCGCGATGCTCGAAAATTTCGGCGCCACGGTCAACGCACTGGCCGGTGCCGCCGAGGCGATCGCACTGCTGCAGAGCGGCGGCTTCGACGCCGACGTCCTGGTCTCGGATGTGGGAATGCCGGGGACCGATGGGTTCGAGCTGATTCGATCGATCCGGAAGCTCGACTCGCCGAAGACGCGCGCGCTGCCCGCGATCGCGGTGACCGCATACGCCAACCCCGAAGATCGAGTGAAGGCGCTCGTGGCGGGATATCAGAATCACATTCCGAAGCCGGTCGACTCCGCCGCGCTGGCCGCGGCGATCGTCCAGCTGATCGCGGTCTAGCTCTCGGTCTCGGTCTCGGCTTCCGCTTCGACGTCGGTCTGCCAGTCCTGCAGCGGCTGCGGACCGGCCTGGATGCCTTCGAGATCGGGATCGATGCCGCCGGCACGGCCGGGATTGGTGGCCTTCTGCGCCGCCACTTCCTGGCGCTTGGCCAGTTTTTCCTTTTGTCGTTCCTGGCGCTGGCGCTCGCGCTGGCGCTTCTGTTGCGAGGGTCTCGATTTGTTCACAGGCCAATTGTACGACGATCGCGCGCTCCTGTCATAATGATCCGTGCCATTTACCGAACTCGGATTACATGCGAGCCTGCTGCAGGGGCTGAAAGACCTCGGATTTACGCGACCGACACCCATTCAGGCTGACGCGATCCCGCTGGCGATGGCCGGCCAGGATCTGCTGGCCTGCGCGATGACCGGCAGCGGCAAGACGGCGGCGTTCCTGCTGCCCATTCTCAACGGGCTCATCGGCAAGCCGCGCGGCACGACGCGTGCGCTCGTGCTGACGCCCACGCGTGAGCTCGCGGCGCAGATCGTCGAGGACCTCAACGATTTGGCGGTCCACACCCCGTTGACCGCCGCCGCGGTCTTCGGCGGCGTCGGCATGGGGCCGCAGGAACACGCCTTCCGCAGCGGCGTCGACGTCATCGTCGCCACCCCGGGGCGCCTGCTCGATCATTTCCGTTCGTCGTACGCGAAGCTTGGCAGCCTGCAGTACCTGGTGCTGGACGAAGCGGATCGCATGCTCGACATGGGATTCCTGCCCGACATCCGGCGCGTGCTGAAGCACATCCCGCCGCCGGCGAAGCGGCAGACGCTGTTCTTCAGCGCGACGATGCCGCCGCCGATCGCGCTGCTGTCGAAGGAGATGCTGAAGTCGCCGGCGACGATCAACATCGAGCGGCGCTCGGCACCGGCGGTCGGGATCACGCATGCGGTCTATCCGGTGGCGCAGCATCTGAAGCCGGCGCTGCTGCTGCACCTGCTCAACGGCGCCGACATGCACGACGCGCTGGTGTTCACGCGCACCAAGCACCGCGCCAACCGGCTCGCGAAATTTCTCGGCGACTCCGGCGTCAAGGTCGAGCGCATCCACGGCAACCGATCGCAGTCGCAGCGGACCGAGGCGCTCGCCGGGTTCAAGAGCGGCAAATACCGCGTCCTGGTCGCGACCGACATTGCCGCGCGCGGCATCGACGTCACCGCGCTCGGGCACGTCGTCAACTTCGACGTGCCGCACGTCGCGGAGGACTACATCCACCGCGTCGGCCGGACGGCGCGTGCGGAGACCACCGGCTCGGCCTACACGCTGGTGTCGCAGGAAGAGGAAGGGGACCTGCGCGGCATCGAGAAGGCGATCGCGTCGCGGCTGCCGCGGGTGACCCTGCCGGATTTCGACTACAACGCGCGGCCGCAGCAGAATCTGGATCAGCGGCCGCCGCGCCCGGCGCGTGA
>JAOBWF010000287.1 GCA_025463215.1 Acidobacteriota bacterium
GCGGCGGGCGCGGCGGCGGCGCCGGCAGCGGCGGCGCGCCGATCGCCATCTACAACAGCGTGCTGCACGATCCGAAAATGCGCGATCCGCGCGGCTTCATCCTGCCGTCGGATCAGCCGGACTTCCCGACCGCGACCAAGTTCGTCAACACGCTGATCAAGGCCGGCGTCTTCGTTGACCGCGCCACCGCGCCGTTCACCGTCGCCGGCACGCAGTATCCCGCGGGATCGTATGTCGTGAAGGCGGCGCAGCCGTTCCGCGCCCACCTGATGGACATGTTCGAACCGCAGGATCATCCGGACGACATCCCGTATCCCGGCGGCGCGCCGCGGCCGCCGTACGACGTCACCGGCTACAACATCGCCTACTCGATGGGGATCAAGTACGACCGCATTCTCGAGGGGTTCGACGGTCCGTTCGAACGGATCCCGGATCTCGCGCCTGTTCCGCAGGGGCGGATCACACAGGCGCCGGCCGGCGGCGGCTACCTGCTCAGCCACCAGGTGAACGACGCGTTTGTCGCCGTCAACCGGCTGCTGAAGGCGACCGAAGAGGTCTACTGGTTGCAGACGGCGGCGAGCGCCAACGGCAAGAGCTACCCGATCGGCACCATGTTCATCCCGGCGAAGACGACGACGCTGGCGGTGCTGCAGAAAGTGGCGGCCGACAAGGGGCTGACGTTCGACGCCGTCGCGGCCCGTCCGGCGGGCGACGCGATGAAGCTGAAGCCGGTGCGCATCGGCCTGTGGGATCAGTACGGCGGCTCGATGCCCTCGGGCTGGACCCGCTGGCTCCTCGAGCAGTTCGAATTTCCGTTCGAGGTGGTGTTCCCCGGCACGCTCGACGCCGGCAATCTCAACGCGAAGTACGACGTGCTGGTCTTCGTCGACGGCGGCATCCCGGAACGTGACGGCGCGGCGGGTGGCGGCGGCGGGTTCGGCGCGCAGCCGGCGGCCGACACGATTCCACCGGAATTCCGCGATCGCCTCGGACGGGTGAGCGTGGCGAAGACGGTGCCCGCACTGAAGACGTTTGCCGAGAACGGCGGCACCGTGATCGCGATCGGATCGTCGACCGCGTTCGGGCATCACCTCGGCCTGCCGATTCGTGACGCGCTCGTCGAGCGCGTCGCCGGCGGCGCGGAACGTCCACTGCCGCGTGAGAAGTACTACATTCCCGGATCGATCCTGGAAGCGCGGATAGACAACACGCAGCCGCTTGCCTACGGTATGGCGGATCGCGCGATGGTGTTCTACGACGAGAGCCCGGCGTTCCGGCTGCAGCCCGAGGCGGCGATGAAAGGGGTCAAGCCGATTGCGTGGTACGACAGCGCGGCGCCGCTGCGCAGCGGCTGGGCGTGGGGGCAGCAATATCTCGATCAGGCGGTCTCGATCATCGAAGCGCCGGTCGGCAAGGGGCACGTCGTGTTGTTCGGCAACGAGGTCAACTGGCGCGGCCAGCCGCACGGGACCTTCAAGCTGCTGTTCAACGGCGTCTACTACGGCAGCGCGACGCCGGCCGCGGCCGGCGCGCGGTCGACCGACCAGCCGTAGCGCGTCCGGGCTGGTGTGCGCTTTGCGCGCGGCCTGCGCGCGCGAAGCGCACGTACGCTCACCCGCTCACCCCGCACGGTCCTGTTTTCCTTCGGCCAATCGCGGATCCGTGCGGGCCCCCTGTTTGCAGCGGCTGGCGGCGTCATGGCTTTTCCGGCGCTGAACGTCGAACGCCTCTGGTCGATCGCCGACGGCACCATCTGCCTGCTGGTCGAGCGCGAGGACGCCCCCCGCTTTGAAATCTGCGTCGTCCGGGGCGAAGACGTGTTGCGCCAGAACCGGCTGTATGCCCGCGGCAGCGCGCAGATGCTGGCGGAAACGTGGCGCAGCAATCTGTCGGCGGTGGCGCATCTGCGGCCGCCGATCGCCTGCTAGACGCGCTTTCCACGACATCGCGGCACCGCGTCGGGGCGTGCCACTGCCAGCGGGTGCGCCCTTGCGCTATACGGACCCGAACCGCTTCACGGCTTCGGCACGAGCTCCGGAGACGGAATGAAATTGTACAGGTGGCGGCCGACGATTTCCTGGATCACCACGTCCGGGCGCTCCTCCGTCACCGCGTTCGCGTCGAAGTCGTTCTGCCAGAGATAGACCGCGCGGCTGAAGTGTTCCGACAGGAACGGCACCAGCTGCGAGGTGAACGAATCGCGAAAAATGACCGCGCGGGGCAGCGACGGATCGTCGATCTCGGTGACGATGCGCCCGAGCTCGTCGGTCGCTCCGGCGCCGGCCGGATCGACGACGCGGGCGCGGCGCGCGCGCGTCGGCACCAGCGTCAGGTCGGTCTCGCGCAGGACCCGCGTCAGCCCCATCATGCCGGCGAGGTCGAGCCCTTCGATTGTGCGATCGGCGCGGACGAAATCTTCGCGGCGCCACGCCGGCGGCGTCGCCGGAACGCGAGCCCGTACCGCCTGGATGATCCGTTGATACGCGACGAAGGCGCCGCGTTCGTTCCAGTGCGTATCGGTTTTCTGATAGACCCGCTCGCGTGACTTCGCCTCCAATTCGACGCCGCGCACGTCGACCGCCAGTCCGGTGTCCTGCAGCGCGGTGAACAGCTGGTCGGTGCGCGAGAGGTCCCCGAGCCGCACGATCGTCGGCGGCATCTCGTCGGCATAGATGACGTGCTTGTCCGGTGCGATGGTGAAGACGTAGGCGATGCCGCGCGCCCGCAGCCAGTCGCGCGCGCGGACGATCGCCGCCCGCCAGTTGGACAGCGCCTCGTCGGTCATCGGCTCGGCGTTGGCGAAATCCTCGACCGCTTTGTCGTCGCCGTAGAAGAACCAGCCGTCGGCGCCGTTGACGACCGCGGCGGACGGCGACACCCCGAGCCCGAACAGGCGACTCTCGCCGTACCATCGCACCAGAAGGGATCGGAAGCCGAAATGATCGTCGAACCAGCGGCTGAACGCGGCGGGCAGCGCGGCGACGGACGACAGCGACGCGTCGACATGGGGGAACGCCGCCAGCTCGCGGTTCTCGGCGCCGGGATCGGCGCCGTCGACGCCGGCGAGATTCAGCGCCAACGGCAGTGAAATCGTCGCGACGAACAGGACGACCAGCGCTCGTTTCATCAGAACCGGAAGTAGATGAAGGGGTTATAGGTGCTCGCGGCGATGTTCATGATCGAGAGCACGAACAGCGCCATCAGCGCGACGGTGTTGAGCGCCTCGACGCGCCAGCCCGGGGCCCGTTCGAACCGCGCGGCCAGGGCCGGCACCCACGGCGCGGATCCAATCGCGCCGGCGGCGAGCGCGAGCCAGAGCTCGGGCGTCAGGTACCACGCAACCGTGTACGGCGTCGCCACGGCGTCGGTCAGGCCCGCGAGCGATTGCAGGAACACGATCGCGCCGGCGAGCGTGTCGGCGCGAAAGAACACCCAGCCGATCATCACGATCAGCAGCGTGTAGAGGTGCGGCCAGATCGGCCACGCCAACGGCCCGGAAGGAACCGCCGCGCCGGCAGCGGCCGTGGACATGTCTGGTGGTCTGCGGTCGTGGCGTTTTCCGCGGTTGAATACCACCCGTTCGATCACCAGAAACATGCCGTGCCACAGGCCCCAGATGACGAAGTTCCAGCTCGCACCGTGCCACAGGCCGCACAGGAAGAAGACGGTGACGAGATTCACGTAGCGCCGCGCCGGGCTGACGCGGTTGCCGCCGAGCGGAATGTACAGGTAATCGCGGAACCAGGTCGACAGGGAGATGTGCCAACGCCGCCAGAACGCGGTCACGCTGGTCGCCACGTACGGCCACCGGAAGTTCTCGGGGAAGCGGAACCCGAACATCCGGCCGAGCCCGATTGCCATGTCCGAATAGCCGGAGAAGTCGAAGTAGATCTGGAGCGTGTAGCAGACGATGCCGAGCCAGGCGTGTCCGGTCGAGAGCTCCGCGACTGGAAGCGCGAAGATCTTGTCGGCCGGGCTTGCGACGACGTTGGCAATCAGGACCTTCTTGGCCAGGCCGATGACGAACCGGCGCACGCCGTAGGCGAAGTCGTCCAGCGATACGACCCGGCGCGCGAGCTGGTCGGCGATGTCGCGGTAGCGGATGATCGGGCCGGCGATGAGCTGCGGGAACAGCAGCAGGTAAAGCGCGGCGTGGACGGGGCTTTTCTGCGCGGTCGCATCACGCCGCGACACGTCGATGACGTACGAGATTGCGTGGAAGGTGAAAAACGAGATGCCAATCGGCAGCAGGACGCGCGGCGCCGCGAACGGCTGGACGTGACCGGCGCGCAGCAGCGCGTTGACGTTGTCGGCCAGGAAGTTGGCGTACTTGAAGATGCCGAGGACCACGAGATTGACGGTGATCGTGAACGCCAGCAGCCGGTGCGCCGCTCGTGCCGCCTGCGGTGAGCCGGTCGAACCGTGGACGCGATCGACTGCGATCGCCATCCAGTAGTTGAACGCGATCGAGCCGAGCATCAGCCACGTGAACGCACCGCCCCCCTTCTCATAGAAGATGACGCTGGCCACCAGCAGCAGCCAGTTGCCGTATGCGGCGTGCTCGCGCCCGCCTCGGATGAAATAGAGCCCGAGCAGGATCGGCAGGAAGAGAAAGAGAAACGTCGGTTCCGTGAACAGCACGAGGGCTTTGAATTCGGGGCCGAGGCTTAGGGCGTCGCGACGAAGATCAGGATGTGCTGACGCGGCAGTGCTTCGTCGACCTTCGACAGCGTGAACCCCTCGGCCTCGACTTCCAGCTTGGCGTCGACGACGCTCATCTTGTGTTCCGGCTTGATCGGCACCGTCGGATCTTCCTTGCGGTATTCGAGCAGCACCAGCCGTCCGCCGGGTTTGAGCGACTCGCGCACCCGGCGCAGCACCGCCTGCGGCTGCGACAGCTCGTGGTAGACGTCGACCATCAGCGCGAGATCCACTGACGCCGGCGGCAGCTTCGGATCGTCGAGCGTGCCTTGAATCAGGGTGACGTTGGTGATCTTCCCGTTGTCGAGGCGCCGCGCCAGGATGTTCAGCATCTGCGGCTGCACGTCGGTCGCGAAGACGCGGCCGGTCGGGCCGACGCGCGCCGCGAGCCGCACGGTAATGTAGCCGGAGCCGGCGCCGATGTCCGCGACCGAGGCCCCTTTCGAAATCTTCAGGACGTTCAGCGCGACGTCGGGCGCTTCCTCTTCCTCGCGCTCATTGCGCTCGAGCCACGGCGCGCCCTGAAACCCCATCACCGGCGCAAACCGTCGTCCGCTGATTGGATGGATGCCCGCCGCCTGCGCCGCCAGACCGGCGCCAAGCACAACCGCGAGCAGGGCGGCGGCGAGGAGGGCGTTCGATCGCGGGCGCATGTGACTAGGATAACAACAATTGCCGTCCGGCCCTTGTTCGACGCGTCACGCGTATCCGAATACTCGTTTCGTGCCAATTTCCCCAGCGGTTTGCGTTTTCCTCGGATCGCGGTGTTTCGGCGCTGGAGCCGCGTCTCCGACGCGGTCGTGACGGCTCTCGCCATCCAAGTGCTCTCCCGACTCGAGCCATGCACGGAGCATCACTTCTCTCTCTCAAGTGGAACGGCCGGTGTGCCTGAGAGATGCCCTGAGTTCGGAGTGATGAACGCATCGTCGACTTCGGTGGTGTGCAGACACGCCGACGGGGCAGCGGCGCCGCAAGATTCTTGCGCGGCTCGACCAGACGCAATACATTCGGCGTCGCCTCGAAGCGCGTTTACGAATTGCGAGATCGCGGTCGTTCAGATCCACCTGTCCTGTGAATAGGCAGGCTTGCGGAATGCGTGGTTGGAGTGGAAGGGATTCGGGATGGGCAAGATCTGTGCGGCCGGCATGCTGGTTCTGACGTTGTTGCTCGGCTCGAGTGTGGACTGTGTGGCTCAGGAGCTGGCCATCTCCGGCGTCGTCGACGACAACTACGGCGTGCTGCTGGCGGTGCAGGTGACTTTGCGCATGCCCGACGGCGCCTCGCGGACGACGCTGACGAACGACCGGGGCGAATACCGCTTCGAGAATCTCGTCGCGGGTGCCTACGAGGTCTTCGTCGCGCGGGCGGGCTTCACGACCGCGACGCAGGCATTGTCGCTGGCGACTCGTGACCGAGTCATCAATCTCACGCTCACCATCGCCGGCCTGGTCACGTCGATCGACGTCGTCGACGTCGCCGGCAAGACGACGGCATCGCGAATGGATGTGCCGAACCGCGAGATTCCGAGCCAGGTGAGTGTCGTGTCGGCGGCGACCCTCGAGGAACAGGGCGTCAACGATCTGGCCGCGGCACTGGAAAATGTGTCCGGTGTGATCACGCAGGTGCAGTACGGTGTCTACGAGTGGTACACGATCGGGGGTGTCACGCAGCAGTCGGGCAACGATTTCCTGTTCGTCGACGGCATGACGCTCACCGGCAACCGGTCGAACACACAGCTCGACAACGTCGAGCAGATCGAAGTGTTCAAGGGGCCCAACGCGGTGCTCTACGGCGGCGCCGGCGCCTCGCAGGGAGGGATGGTCAACATCGTGCGCAAGAAGCCGCAGGCCGCCCGCGCGACCAATGTGCTATATCGCGCAGGCCGCTGGGGCCTTCAGCAGGGCGGCGGCGGCACGACCGGGCAGGTGTTTTCGCTGCCGCGGGTGCTGTATCGCGTCGACACCTCCATCGCGACGACCGATGGCTGGCGCGACGCGGGATCGACCCGCTTCAACGTGACGCCGGCGCTCACCTGGCTGATGTCCGACCAGATGCGCGTCACCTTCAACGAGAGCCTGACGCGCGATCGCTACAAGCTCGATGGCGGTGTGCCGACGACGCTGCTGGCGACCGGCTTTCCGCTCGACCGGCGGCTGAACCCGCCTGGCGACTTCCAGCTGTCACGCGACTGGCAGAATCAGATCGTCTTCACGACCAGCCTGCCGAAGCGCCTGCAGTTCCGCAACGCGTTCTTCAGCCGGCGCAACGGCGATCAGTACCTCGACGCCGAAACCCTGGCCTACTCGGCGGCGACCAACGTGCTGACGCGCGGCGAGCTCTATTTCCAGCACAACCGCCGGCCGCTGCAGAACCAGAGCGACGTGCTCGGCGACGCATCGTGGCGCGGCATGCGTCATCGCTTCATGGTCGGCTACGACTATGGCGACCAGTACAACTTCACGAACCGCACCGGCAACGGCCCCGGCACCAGCAACAGCCTGGCGATTCCGCTGCCGTCGATCAACATCGCCGACTTTCTCAAGCCGGGGTTCGTCGATCCCGCGCCGATTTACACGACGTTTCCGCGTACGCGCGTCGACTACAACGACGCCAAGGTTCAGGCCGCGTACTGGCAGGATCAGATTGATCTGTCGTCGCGTCTGAGGGTCAACGTCGCCGGCCGCTACGATGACTACCGCCGCACGGCGCACAACGATACCTACGATAACGACGCGTTCGTCAGCGCCGGGCCGGAGACGAGCCGTCACCAGACGAACTACAGTTATCGCGCCGGCGCGGTCTTCTCCGCGACCGAGCATCACTGGCTGTATGCGAGCACCGCGACCACATTTCAGCCGGTGTTCACGATCCCGGCTGACGGCAAGGAGCTCGAGCCGACGCGTTCCCGCAGTTTCGAGATTGGCCACAAGTTCCAGGCGCGCCGCGGCCAGCTGACCGCAACCACGGCGTTCCGGAGGATCCTGAACTACAACATCCTCATCCCGCTCGGCGCCAACCTGTTCGAACAGGCCGGCCGGTCGTCGTCGCGCGTCCTCGACGCCGATCTCGAAGGCAGCCTCGGGCATGGTGTGCGCGCGGTCGCGAGCTACGGCTTCGTCGATCCGCAGTTCGACGATTTCAAGGCCTCGGCGACCGCCGTGAACCTCGCCGGCAACGAGCTGCCGCAGGCGCCGCGCCACACCGCGCGCGCGTGGGCGACCAAATCGATCGATCTCGGCAGCCGCTCGAGCGTCACCGCCAGCCTCGGCGGGCGCTATGTCGCGCACTACTTCACGAATTCGGCGAACACCATCGTGCTGCCGAGCCGGCTGACATTTGACGGAGCGGTCGGGTTCCGCCGGCAGGCGTGGGACGTCACGTTGAACCTGATCAACCTGACCAATGTCGAGACCTACTACGTGTCGCAAATCAACAGCGGCACGCAGCTCTACCCGGGCCCGCCGTTCAATGCGTCGGTGACCGTGCGCTACCGCCTGCGCTGATCGCCGATGCTGAAGCGCCTCGTCATCATCGTGCACCGCTGGCTGGGCGTCGCACTGTGTCTGTTGTTCCTGGTATGGTTCCCGTCCGGCATCGGGATGATGTACTGGGATTTTCCGAGTGTGACGGCCGGCGATCGGCTCGATCGATCGCCGGCGCTCGATCCTTCGTCCATCCGCGTGTCGCCGGCGGAGGCCTACGGCCGCCTGCGCCAGCCGCAGCCGCCCGCGCAGGTCCGGCTGAACGTCTACGACGGCCGTCCCGTCTATCGTTTCCGCAGCGGACGCGGCGAGCTCCTCGTCTATGCCGACACCGGTGAGCGGCCGGTGGTGACGCCTGACTCGATGCGGCGCGCCGCATCGGCGTGGACCGCGCAGCCCGCGGCCGCAGCGACCATCACCGCCGTCGACGTCGATCAGTGGACGGTGCAGGGCACCTACCGGGCGCTGCAGCCGCTGTGGAAATACTCGTGGGCCGACGGCCAGCAGGCCTACGTGTCGGAGACCAGCGGCGACGTCGTGCAGTACACGACCAGTGCGTCGAGGCTCGGGGCGTATGTCGGCGCGATTCCGCACTGGTTTTACTTCACGCCGCTGCGGAAGCATCAGCCGCAGTGGTCGACAGTGGTGATCTGGACGTCCGGCGCCGGCGCGATCGCCTCGATCCTGGGCCTCGTGATCGGGGTGTGGATGTATTCGCCGGCGAAGCGCTATCGCCGCGGCGGCGTGCCGACCAGCATTCCGTATCGCGGCCAGAAGCGCTGGCATACGGTGCTCGGGTTGATGGCCGGCGTCGGCGCCGTGACCTGGGCATTCAGCGGCATGCTGTCGATGGATCCATTTCCCGCACCCCGCACCGGACCGGCCGGCGGCCGGCGCGGCGGCGCCGCAGCCGTCGCCCAATCGTTGCGTGGCCGTCCGCCGCTCGACGCGTTCGCCGCGAAAGATCCGCGCGCGGCGCTGATCGCGCTGCAGCCGGACACGGTGAAGGAGCTCGAGCTGACGTCGTTCGCCGGCACAGCGGTGTATCTGGCGACGCTCGGACGCGACGCCACCCGGATCGTGCCGGTCGATGGACCGCCGCAACGGGCGTTCGACCTCCCTCGCCTCACCGAGGCGGCGCGCGCCGCGGTGTCGCCGACCGGCGCCGAGTTCACCACGCTCGAGAGCTACGATCGCTATTACCTCGATCGCCGGCAGCAGAAGCCGCTGCCGGTCCTGGTGATGTCCGTGCACGACGCGGAACAGACGCGCTACTACATCGATCCCAAGACGGCGCGCGTCACCGGCACCTACAGCTCACGCAACTGGGTGAGCCGGTGGCTGTACCACGGCCTGCACTCGCTCGATTTTCCGTGGCTCTATGCACATCGCCCGCTGTGGGATGTCGTGATGATCGCGTTCATGCTCGCCGGTACGGCGCTGTCGGTGACGTCGCTCATCCTGGCGTGGCGGGTGCTGGGACGGAAGATTCGCACCTCGATCGGTGCGCCGGAGTTCGACCCGCGGCGGCGCAGCGACGATCTCCTTGCCGGCTGACGGCCGGACGCAGTCGCCGACGGCGATCGTGCGAATCGACAGCCGCGAGGGGCTGCATATAATGGCTGTCATCATGCGCGAGCTTCTGCTGGATTATTTCAACGGTCATCTCTCTCGCCGCGGATTCCTGCAACGGCTGGTCGCGACCGGCCTGACCACCGCCGCCGCCCACTCCATCGTCGAGGCCGCCGATGCCGACAACGAGCCGGAGGCCGCCGCTCCGGGCGATGCGCCGCGCTTCACGACCGTAACAGGCACGGGCGGGGACCTCCTGGTCGAGCAGATCAAGGCGGCCGGTACGAAGTTCATCTTCACCAATCCGGGCTCGTTCGAGGTCGGCTTCTTCGACGCGCTGACGGATCGCCCTGAGCTTCAGGTCATCGTCGGCCTGCACGAAGGGATCGTCATCCCGATGGCCGACGGCTACCACAAGGTCACGCAACTGCCGGCATTCGTCAACGTCCACGCCGTGGCGGGCACCGCGCAGATGGCCGGCCAGCTGTATAACTCGCACCGCGACGGCTCGGCAATCGTCGTCACCGCCGCGCTGCTCGATACCGGCATCTACAGCGACGAAATCCGGCTCGCTGCGCGCCCCGGATTCAGCCAGACCGACATCAACAAGCAGTTCACCAAAGTGTCGTGGGAGGTCAAGAACCCGGCGTCGATCCCGCTGTTCACGCGTCGCGCCTTCAAGACCGCGACCACCGCGCCGGGCGGACCGGTCTATGTCTGCTACGGCCGGACCGCCCTCGAGACTCCGAATCTGCGCAGCGAAATCTGGCCGAAGGAAAGCTTCACGATTCAGTCGCGGCCGCGCCCGGCGAAGGACGCGGTCGAGAAACTGGCGAAGGCGCTGATCGAAGCCGATCGTCCGATCGCCGTGTTCGGCGACGATGTATGGAAGTCGGGCGCGCAGGCGGAAGCGGTGGCGCTCTGCGAGCAGCTCGGGCTGCCGGCCGCGGCGCCGGGGCCGCTCGGCCGCCTCGCCGCGGTGGCGTTCTGCAACTTTCCGTCGCAGCATTCGCACAACGTCGGCGAGATCGCGCTGGCCAAACCGTACGGCAGCGCCAACCCGAATCTCGTCGTCCAGTTCGGCACCCGCGGCGACATGGGCGAACTGGCGATTCCGGACCAGCCGACCGATCCCGAGCTGCGGACGATGGCCGTCGGCATCGACACCGCGATGCTCGGCCGCACCGCGCCGCTCGAGCTCGCCGTCGTCGGCGACGTGAAGACGACCTTCCAGGATCTTGCGGACGCGATCTCGGGGATGGTGACCGCCAGCCGGCTGCAGAAGATCCGCGACCAGCGGATGGCGACGGTCAAGCCGTACGCCGCCCACCTGCTGGCCGAGGTGCAGGACAGCGCGAAGAAGAACTTCAATCTTCGGCCGATTCATCCGGACCGCGTCGGCTGGGAGATCGAACAGGAGGCCGACAAGGACGCGATCATCGTCGCCGAGAACCTCACCGGCAGCAACGGCCTGTTCCGTCTTGGCTACCGGCCGGACGAAAAGTTCTGGCTCAGTAACGCCGGCGACTCACTCGGCTGGGGCGTCGGCGCCGCGATCGGCGCCAAGCTCGGCGCGCCGGATCGCCAGGTGATCCTGAGCATCGGCGACGGCGCGCTGATGTACAGCGCCCCGGGCTTCTGGACGATGGTGCGCTACGGCGTGCCGATCCTCACCGTGGTCTGGAACAACTGCAATTATCAGGCGGTGCGCAACGTCTACGGGCGGTACGCCAAGCGGATGGCGGAGACCGGCCACTACCACGGCATGTATCTGGGCGATCCCGAGATCGACTTCGTGAAGCTCGCCGCGAGCCAGGGCGTGAAGGGGGAGAAGGTCAGCGAGCCGAACGACATCAAGGCGGCGCTGCGCCGCGGTATCCAGCAGACGCGCGACGGCAATCCGTACCTGCTCGAGATCATCATCTCGCGCCAGGGCCCGGGCGCCGATTCGACGTGGTACCAGAAATTCAATCTCGCGGCGCAGCGCACCAAGCGCGTTTAGGGCGAGTCGCGGCGGCTACTGATAGGGGACCGCGCGCTTGAGCTCCTCGAACCAGTTGACGACCACCTCGATGTTGCCGCCGGAGCTCGGCGACGGGGCGCCGCTGACCGGTTTCATCATCAGGAACCGGCCATCTGCGGCGACATCGTAGGTGCGGCCGGCAACGGCGCCGCCGCCGAGATAGTACGGTCCGTGAAACAGCGTGACCGGTGTCGCCGCGGCGAGGGTGCTGCCCGAGCGCTGCACCGCGACGCGCATCATCTCGCCGGCGGGCGAGATGAAGAAGATCTGCTGTCCGTCCCGCGACCACGCCGGGCGGGAGCCGCCGCCGCGCGACACGATCCATTTTTGCGCGGTCACGTTGGGAAACGGCTGGACGTACACCTCTTCCTCTCCGCTGGCGTTCGACTGGTAGGTCACGAATTTCCCGTCGGGCGAAAAATCGGCGTTCAGCTCGTGGAATTGCGGCGACTGCAGCAGCGGCTCGACCCGATGCCCGCCTGAGAGATCGAGGACCATCAGATCCATCGTTGGTCCCTCTTCGCGAAAGACCAGACGGCTGCCGTCGGGCGACACCGCGTTCGGCGACTGGCCGAGCGGACTGTCGGTGAGCGGCTTCATCGGCTCGGAGCCGTCGACCGGCAGCGAATAGAGCCGCGCCGCGCCGCCGCGGGTCGAGGCGAAAATCAACCGGCGGCCGTCAGGTGCCCATACCGGGTAGCTCGCCGGTCCGACGCCGAACCACGAAAGCGCGCGGCTCGAGAAATCCCAGACGCCGAGATCGCGGAAGCTGCCGATCGCCAGCCGGCGCCCGTCGGGAGAGAGGCGCGGGTAGCGGTAGACGAACGGCGGCATGCCGAGGCTCTGCTCCTCGCGGCCGTGCGGATCGACCCAGGTCAGCGTCACGAGATCGTCGGCAAGATCCCCCGGCGCGTAGGCGAGCGTGCCGTCGCGTGCGACGTCGAAATCGGCCGCGCCGCGCACGCTCGTCCGGACCTGTGGTACGACCATCCGCGGCGTACCGACAATCTCCAGGCTCGAGCGATTGAACGGGACCGCTTTCAGCGCGCCCTCGGCGGCGAACACCAGGTGGCCGCTCTCCACGTAGTGCGCGTCGGTGCCGCCCTGCAGCAGTACCTTTCGCGTGCCGGTGGCCAGATCGAGCACCGCGATCCTGGCGTTGGCGGTCGCACCCCTCAGCCCCTTTTCACTCCAGTCGCCGGTCGGGATGATGGTGAACAGCAGCGCGCGGCCGCCGGAGATGTACTCCGGCCAGCAGAACGCCGCTTCCCCGCGCTGGCGCTCAGGCATCAGCAGCACTTCCGGCTCGCCCCCGTCGGCCGAGACGCGGAGCAGCCCCGTCCGCGCCGCAAAGATGATCTTGTTGTCGGGACCCCACGTCGCGCCTCGCGCGCCGGCGCTTTCGAGCCCGGGCAGTTGATCGTCGGTCCGTCCGGGCCCGCGCGGGCCCGCGGCGGCCACGGTCGTCGCGGAGCCGCCGGTGATCGGCACCTTCTTCAGCGAGGTGCCCGCGTCGAAGAAGCCGATCCACTGGCCGTCGGGAGAGATAAAGGGGTGGCGCGGCGCGCCGACGCCGATGATCGCGGATACGTCGAGATGATCGAGCCCGCGGACCAGCAGCCGCGAGGCGCCGGGGCCGCCGATATAGACGACGCGCGTGCCGTCGGGTGTGATCGCGAGATCCCGAAGGGTCCCGTTGATGACCAGCGGCGCGTTTCCCGGCGGCACCAGCGTCAGCCGCTGTACGCGCTTTGGCGCCTCCGTGGCGGCGAAGCGGACAGTGAACCCGATCGCCGAGATCAGCATCAGCAGACCGACGCCGACCAGAGTGGATATCGGATGGCTGCCAAGCCACCGCGGAAACGGCTGGGACTGCCGCACCGGGTCGGGGCCGAGCCGATCGTCGCCGCTCTCGGCCTGGACGGCGCGCGCCGCGCGCCATGCCTCCAGTTCACCTTTGAAGGCATAAACCGACCCAAGGGAGTCGTGCTGCTGGCGGTGGACGGGGAGCCCTTCCTCCCGCTCCCAACGCTGAACCGTGGATACGCCGCGGTTCAGGTAGGACGCGATCTCCTTCCAGGAGTCCAGACGGAGCGACCGGTCGACGACCGCCGCGGATTCTACGTCGGCCGACGGGTTCATAAATATAGGGGAGACGAATATCACAATACCACCGAGCCAGGAACCCGGACCGACTTAAATCCGGACGGATGTGGGACGCCAAAGCGCGTTGAACCGCGTAACGCGACAAATTAGGCGCTTCGGAGCTTGCCGGTCGTTGCCGGCGGGTCGAGAGTGTTCAGGCCATGGGACACACATTGACTGCGCATCCGGTTGCCACGCTGTTTCCTGAAATGCCGCCCGCCGATTTTGCCGCTCTTCTTCGAGACATTCGCGAGCACGGGGTCAAAGTGCCGATCCTGGTGCATCGCGGGAAGATTCTGGACGGCCGGCATCGCTACAAAGCGTGCCAGGAGCTCGGCATCGCCTGTCCGATAATCCAATGGGATGGACACGACCCGTGGTTTGAGGCTCAGTCGCGCAATCTGATGCGGCGTCATCTCGCCAAAGACCAGATTTACGCGATCCGTAAGATTGCCGCGGAGAGGTTTCCGGAGCTGGCGGCGCCTATTCAGGCGGCCAAGGCCGAAGCCAAGCAGCGTCAGATCCGCAAAGGCCGTCACAGTTCCGCTCTCGCGGTTCAGAAGCCGGCGCTGTTACGGTCGCCTGACCGGAACAAGGAGTCTGCCGACGTCATCGGCGCTCAACTCGGCGTGTCGGGAGCGACAGTGAAGCGCGTGGATCGGCTGTCGCGCGAGGCGCCCGAGCTGGTCGAACGAGTGGCGGCCGGGGAGCTGTCGGTGATCCGGGCGCTGCGGGAGGTTGCGTCGCAACGCCACGCCATGACCAGCGGTGGCGGGAACTCCGAACCGTTCAGCGTCGACCCGGGTCTGCGGCGGGTCCGCCACACTCTCGAAGTCGAGTGGGGGAAGGTGCCGCTGCAGTTTCAAGCGAGATTTCTCAACGGGGTGCAGGCCGTGTTCCGCGAACTCGTGACCGAGCACCGGGCCGCGCACTCTCCGCGGCTGGCCACCGGTACCGAGGCCCAGCAGAAGGCCATGTAGACCGGCGACGCGTCCCCGCGACGGGACGTTATCCCACTGAGCGCTGACTGGTGCGCGGTCCGAAGATGCCCACGGTCAGCGCCACCACCACCCACGTCGTCGCGATGTAGACGA
The DNA here is from genome assembly GCA_025463215.1 of Acidobacteriota bacterium. Classification (GTDB taxonomy): domain Bacteria; phylum Acidobacteriota; class Vicinamibacteria; order Vicinamibacterales; family CAVVIG01; genus CAVQFC01. The sequence goes on from JAOBWF010000287.1 coordinate 15,018, forward strand.
ACACGCTCGTGTAGCCGTAGTGCGTGAAGAGGAACGCCACGAACAGCGGTCCGAGGATGTTCACCAGCCGACCCACTCCGTAGACCAGACCGGCGCCGGAATTGCGGATCTCGGTCGGAAAGCATTCCGGCGTGTACGAGTAGAGCACCGAGGCGAAGGTGCGCAGCGTCGCCTCCACGAGGAAGCCGAAGACGACGATCATCACCGGAGAGCGGGCGAGGCCGTAGTTCAGCCCGAGCACCGCGATGACGACGGCGATGATCGGCACCAGCCACTTGCGCTCGAACCGATCGGAGATCAGGCCGGCAACGAACGCGCCGGGGATCGTGCCAATGGACATCGCGGACGACCACGCCAGCGATTTCACGAGCGAGAACCCGTGGGCGACGAGCAGGGTCGGCACCCACGCGGTGAAGCCGTGGAAGCCGAGGGTCTGCGCCATCCAGGTCGCCGCCAGCATCGCCGTCCGCGGAAACTGCTGTTTGGAAAACAGCTCGCCGAAGGTGCCCTTCTGCACCGGCGCGGCGGCAACCGTCACCGGCTCGCGCACCGGCGGCAGCGGCCCGGTTTCCCGTTCGACCTGCGCCTCGATGCGTCTCAGCACCGCGTCGGCTTCATCGAAGCGGCCGTGGTGTTCGAACCAGCGCGGTGATTCCTCGAGCGCCACCGCGAAAAGCGGAAACAGGATCCCAAGCGCGCCCCAGATGAAGACCAGACGCCAGCCCCAGTCGGCCAGGGGAATGCAGAAACGCGCGACGTAGGCGGTGACCGGCACGCCGATCAGGCCGATCGTCATGATCCAGCCCTGAAACGCGCCACGCTTCCTCGCCGGGTACATCTCGCTGATGTAGGTGATGCCGATCACCGTCATCGCCGAAAGGCCGACGCCGGTCATCAGCCGCGCGATGAACAGGCCGGTCGGCCCGAACACCACCGCGTTCATCAGCGAGAAGCCGGAATACCACAGCGTCGACAGGACGAGGGCGCGCTTACGGCCCATCCGGTCCGAGAACCATCCACCAAGAGTCGAACCGACGAACATGCCGATGAAGGTTGCCGAGGTGATGAAGCTGATCGTCGAGATCGTGAGCTTCCAGCTCTTGAGCAGGGCGGGCGCGGCGTAGGAAAACGTGTAGATGTCGCCGAGCTCGAAGAAAAAGACGAACCCGAGGATCGCGGTCATCCGCTTGTGGAATCCGGCGATCGGCAGGCGGTCGAGACGCGCCGCAGCGGCAGATTGGGTCGGGGACTGTCCGGTATGCATGTCGCCTCGCTTCAGCGATTCGAATCAGAGGTGGCGTTCGGGGCGATCGGTCTCGAGTGCGTGCTTCACGAGGGCGGCGAGGCGATAGAGGCCGTGCACGAACTTGCCGTACGGCAGCGTGACGAACAGGGCGAGGACAACGGCGAGGTGGACGATCAGCAGGGCGGCCATCGACGGCAGCGTCCGACCGGCGAGCAGGATCAGCCCGGTCGCGCTGGCCAGCACGAGCAGCATGATGAAGGAGCGATCGAGTCCGTCCTGGGCGCTGTCAATCAGCGCTTCGTCGCGGCGGTCGCGCTGCAGCCACAGACCCACCGGGCCGATCGCGAGCCCGAAACCGCCGGCGGTGCCGAGGACGACCGGCAGGCTGGTATAGGCGTACGGCGCCGGCCAGCCGAAGACGATGTGATAGATCGCCGCGACTGTCGTCGACGCGAAGCAGAGCAGGAACCCGTACATGGTGAGGTGGTGAAACCATCGCCGCCACAGCGGCCGCGTTTCCTCGGAGCTGGTGCAGTTCTCCCCGTCGTTGTGCAGGTGCCGGAGCGTCAGCGCATCGCCGATCGCCCGTGCGACCGCCGCCGGCCTGAACAGCGCGGTCGGCCGCTCGCCGGACGCCCGCCAGAAGCGCGCGATCGGGATCAGCAGCGCGGCAGCGACGAACAGACCGACCGCGCCGAACAGGCCGACCATCGCCTGGTGCGGGATGACCCGGTAGAAATCGGCATCCGCGCGCCCCGTCCAGGGATCGCCGCCGGTCAGCGCCGCCGCGCCCCACATCACACCGGTGAAGATCACCGTCAGCGTCAGGGCGGTGATCAGGCTGTGCCGGCGGAACGCCGCCGCGAGCGGCGCGGGCCAGCAGTACTGCTCGTAGGTTTCAAGGCGCAGCCGCGCGAGAGTGAACGGGACGTTGATGCCGAACTCGTGCGGCGGCGCGTATTGGCAGGCATACAGGCATTCGCCGCAGTTGTGGCACAGGTTCGCGAGGTAGCCGAGATCGCCGGTCGTGAACGTCAGGCGCTTTTCCATCGCCGGGAATACGGGGCAGTAGGCCTCGCAATAGCGGCACGAATTGCAGACCGTCATGACGTGCTCGCCCTGCTTGAGCATTTCAACCGATAGCATGGCGCGCCGCCTCCGTGCCGGCGATGTGTCCGAACACCGTACCGATGGTCATCCCGAATCCGGCGAGGTAGCCCTTGCCGAGAATGTTTCCAGCCATGATTTCGCCCGCCGCGAACAGGTTCGCCGCCGGCTGCCCATCCTTCATGATGACGCGGCTGCGTGCATCGACCTTGAGCCCGAGATAGGTGAAGGTGATCCCCGGCCTCAGGGGATACCCGAAGAACGGTGGCGTATCGATCGGCCGGGCCCAGTGGCTCTTCTTCGGCGTCAGCCCCTCGGTGCGGCAGTCGTCGAGCACCCCGTGATCGAAGGTGCCGGGGCGCACCGCCGCGTTGTAGGCGTCGATCGTCGCCGCCAGCGTCGCCGGCGCCAGATTCAGCTTGGGTGCGAGCTCGCGAATGGTCGGCGCGGTTTCCGGCGGGAACACCGACGGCATGAATTGGCCGAGCGCCTTCGAGTCGATCACGCAGTACGCGATCTGATTCGGCTGCTGCGCCACCAGCCGTCCCCAGATCGCGTACCGCTTCGGCCAGAAGTCTTCGCCCTCGTCGTAGAAGCGATCGCCCGCCTGATTGACGACGATCCCGAGCGAGATGCAGTCCAGGCGGGTGACGATGCCGCCGTCGAATTTCGGCGATCGCGCGTCGATTGCCACGGCGTGGCACTGTGTCGCGTCGCCCACCGGTTCGGCGCCGCAGTCGAGGATCATCTTCAGGACCTTGCCCTTGTTGAACGGCGTGCCGCGGATGATGAAGTTGTCGGCCGCCTCGCCCCAGATCTCCTTGAGCCACTCGAGGTTCGACTCGAACCCGCCGGCGGCGGCGACGATCGCCCGTGCCTGGACGGTGACCGTCTCGCCGCCGACTTGCGCCGTGATGGCGCGAATCTCGCCGTCAATCACCTCCAGCCCGATCACTTCCGTGTCATAGCAGACCTCGACGCCGAGCCGCGCTGCCGAGGCGTAGTAGCTGTTCATCAGCGCCTTGCCGCCGCCGACGAAGAACGCGTTGGTGCGGCCGAGATGCAGCGTCCCCTTCAGCGACGGCTGCAAGCGGACGCCGAACTGCTGCATCAGCCGCGGGCTGCCGGCCGACTCGCGAATGACGAGGCGCGCGAGCTGCTCGTCGGTCTGTCCGCCGGTGACGCGCAGCAGGTCGGTCATGTACTCCTCTTCCGAGTACGCGTCGGTCATCAGATTGGTGGGTGTCTCGTGCATGCAGCGCAGGTTGCGCGTGTGCCGGCTGTTGCCGCCGCGGAAATGGTGCGGCGCCGACTCGAGGACGATGACGCTGGCGCCGGCGGCGCGCGCGCTCAACGCGGCGCAGAGCGCCGCGTTGCCGCCGCCGAGCACGGCGACGTCGTAGGTCGGCCCCGGCGCGCCTATGGGACGCATGTGATGGTCACCAGCCGTTCGTCGGTCATCTCGCGAATCGCATACTTCGGCCCCTCTTGGCCGAACCCACTGTCCTTGATGCCGCCGTAGGGCATCAGGTCGACGCGGCTGCTGGAGGTCTCGTTGACGTGGACGGTGCCGACGTCGAGGGTTCGCGCCGCCTGCAGCGCGCGTCCGATGTTGCTCGTGAACAGCCCGGCCGCCAGTCCGTACGGCGTGTCGTTGACCTGCGCGATCGCCGCCTCGAGTGAGGTGAACGGCACGATCGAGATGATCGGTGCGAACACTTCCTCGCACATCACCCGCATCGCCGGCGTCGCGTGCAGCAGCACGGTCGGCGCCAGCACCGCGCCGTCGCGCGTGCCGCCGACCGCGAGCTGCGCGCCCTGGGACACCGCCTCCTTGACCCATGCCTCGCCGCGGATCGCCTCCTTCTCGTCGATCATCGGGCCGACCATCGTCTCGGGGTCGCGCGGGTCGCCGACCTTGGCCGCGTGGGTCGCGGCGATCAGCCGGTCGGTGAACTCGGCGAGGATCTCCTGCTGCACGAACAGCCGCTGCACCGAGGTGCAGACCTGGCCGGCCTTGCGAAAGCTGGCGTTGACGCAGCGGGGGATGGCCCACTCCAGGTTCGCGTCGTCGCACACGATCGTGCTCGAGATGCTGCCGAGCTCGAGCTGGGTCCGCCGCAGGCCGGCCGCGCGTTGAATCGCCTTGCCGACCGCGGTGCTGCCGGTGAAGGTGTAGAAGCGGATGCGCTCCTCTTCGAGCAGCCAGGTGCCGATGTCCCGGCCGTTGCCGTTCAGCAGGTTGATGTAGCCCGCCGGGATGCCGGCATCGACCAACAGGTCGCAGAGCAGCGACGCCGTCATCGGCGTCGAACTCGCCGGTTTGAGCACGACGCTGTTGCCGGCCGCCAGCGCCGGCGCCACCTTGTGGACCACAGTGTTCAGCGGCGAGTTGAACGGCGTGATCGCGCAGACCACGCCGAGCGGCACGCGCAGGGTGAACCCGAGCCGGTTGGTCACGCCCGGTGCGGCCTCGAGCGGAATCATGTCGCCGTGGATGCGCTTGGCTTCCTCGGCCGAGACGGTCAGCGTCTCGATCGCGCGGCTGACTTCGGTGGCCGCGTCGGTCACCGTAAAGCCGCTCTCGCCGACGATCGATTCGGCAAACGCCGCCTTCCGCTGGCGCAGCAGATCCGCCGCCTTCATCAGGAGGGTGTAGCGCTCGTGGAGCGGAACGGGCCGCGCCTTGAACGCCCGCGCAGCGGCGGTCACCGCCGCCGCCACGTGCGCACGGTTGGCGCACGCCACCTCGCCGATCGTCTGCCCGGTGAACTTGTCGATCACCGTCATCGTGCCGTCGCCGCCGACTTTCTCTCCGCCGATGAGCAATGGATATGTCGTCATGAGCCTGTTCAGAATTGCGCCACGTACTGCGCGGGATCGATGACCGCTTCGACGACCAGCGGACGGGTCCGCGGTGAGGAACTGGTGACGGCGCGCGACAGCTGCGCCGGGGTTTCCACATGCACCGCGTCGCATCCCATTCCCTCGGCGATCTTCACGAAGTCACTCGACGCGAACCGAGTGCCGTAGCTCGGATACTTCAGCGCCATCTGTTTGAGCTCGATCCGGTTCAGGCTGTTGTCGCAGAACACGATGACGACGATGCCGAGACCGAGCGACGCGGCGACATGCAGCTCGGACTGCACCATCGCCATACCGCCGTCACCGGTGAAGCAGACCACCGGCCGCTCCTTGTGCAGCAATTTAGCGGTAATCGCCGCGGGCAGCGCGAAGCCCATCGACGACAGGCCGTTGGTCATCAGCACGCCGCGTGGCTCGTAGGCGGCCCAGCCCTGACCGACCAGCAGCTTGTGCGAGCCGACGTCGGTGGTGACGATGGTCTCGCGCGGGAAGGCCGCGCGCACCGCGTCGACCACGTCGGTCGGGTTCATCTTGCCGGTGACCTTGCCCGAGTAATAGCTCTCGCGCAGCGCCTCGCGGTGTATGGTGACGTCCTGTTCCGCCCAGCGGGGTTCCCCCTTGAACGACGCCGCGAGATGGCCCACCAGGGTGGCGATGTCGCCGACCAGCTCGATGTCGGACGGATAGATCTGGTCGGTGTTCGGCGTGCTGTCGATGTGGAGCACCGGCGCTTTCAGCTTCCAGTCCTTGATCAACTCCACTGCGTCGAAGCCGACCGCCAGGATCAGGTCGCAGGACTCGAGGAAGCTCCACACCACCTGATTGCAGGCCATGTCGATGGTGCCGGCAAAATAGCGATGATCCTCGGGCAGGAGGCCTTTGGACTTCGGCGAGACGACCACCGGGCAGCCGAGGCGCTCGGCGAGCTCGCGAATCGCCGCGCCGGCGTTCGCGCGCATGGCGCTGATGCCGGCGAGGATGACGGGGCGCCGCGCGCCGGCGAGCAGGCGGTCCAGATCGGCCGCGGCGCCGTTCGCGAGAAACATCTGGCCGGCGTGCGCCGAAACCGCGGCCGGCGGCAGTCGAATCTCTCCGTCGCTCGCCGTCGCCTTGAGCGCGTCGGTGCCGGCGACCAGATGCACCGGGCCGGGGCGCTCGGCGGTCGCAATCCGCAGCGCCTTCCGCATGATCCCGCTCGCCGCTTCGGGCTCCATCTTCGCCGTCCACTTGGTGACCGGCGCGAACAGCCGCAGCTGATCGACGTACTGATGCGTGAAGGTCGACTCGCGGCGCGTCTCGAGCTGACCGGCGATCGAGATCAGCGGCGTCCGATCGAGCAACGCGGTCGCGACCCCGTTGACCATGTTGGTGCAGCCCGGCCCGAGCGTCGAGACGCAGACGCCCGGACGGCCGGTCAGCTGGCCGTAGGCCTCGGCCATGAATGCCGCCGTGCCTTCGCGGCGGGCCAGCACGAACTCGAGCCCCTCGCGGCGCGCATGCTCCATGAATTCGATGTTCGGATCGCCTGGGTAGCCAAACAGATGCTTGATGCCCGCGCGCGAAAGATAGCCGGCCATTACTCCGGCGGTCGTGCGTGTCTCGGCCATGAAATATTCGTCCCTTCGTCAGTACGTCGGTGGGTCGCAGGCCTCGCGCCGGCGAGCACATGGCGGGAAGAGATGCAACCGAATGGCCCTCACCATACCGCAGCCGTCGCGAATGAAAAAGGTGCGCGGTTCGCGCACGCGCGCGCGCCACCGTTCGTTGACACGTGCCGCACGCCCACATAACCTCCCGAGCGCGATGAACAAGACGTCATTAATCGGCGCGTTGGCGGTGGCGGGTTCGGTGATCGCGTCGGCGGGCGCCGCGCAGACGGCGCCGGCCGCGAACACGGTCACGCCGGCGATCGCCGGCGTCGTCGCCGCCGGCACGCCGGTCGAGCAGATCCAGGCGTGGGATCCCTGCTTCGGCGGCGAAGGTCCGGTGCCGTTCGGCGATCGCGGCATCCTCGTCTGCCTCCAGGATCAGAACAAGATTGTCGCGATCGACAAGAACCGGATGCTGACGACCTACGCCGAGAACACGCCGCGCACCAACGGCCTCGGGTTCGACTCCAAAGGACGGCTGATTGGCGTGGGCTCCACGCCGCCGCAGATTGTGACGTTCGCACCGTCCCGCGGGGTCCTGGTCGATGCGTTCGAGGGGCATCCGTTCCTGCAGACGAGCGATCTCGTCTTCGGGGTGAAGGACGACATCTACTTCGCCGATCCGACCCCGCGTGCGCTGCGCCGGGCCGGAGACGCCGGCGCGCTCGAGGCGATGAAGGCCGCCGTGTATCACCTGACGCCGGACGGCCGGCTGACGAAAATTTCGGAAGACGTGCCGCGGCCCAACGGCATCCAGCTCAGTCCCGACGAAAAGACGCTCTACGTCGCGGACACCGACTACGTCATCGCCTTTGACATCCAGGCCGACGGCACGCTGCGGAATCGGAGGAACTTTGCCAAGGTAGGCGCGGACGGTCTCGCGGTCGACGCCGCCGGCCGTCTGTTTGCCGCCGGCGTCGGCATCCGCGTGTTCGCGCCCGACGGCCAGGACCTCGGCACCATCCCGATTGCGATCAAACCGGCGAACCTCACCTTCGGCGGGGCGGCTGACCGGAACAGCCTGTATGTCGTCGGCCGGGGCGGCGCCTACAAGATTGTGACCTTGACCGAGGGGCCCAAAGGGCGCGCCAAGTAACGTCCAATCGCGTCCCCGACCGTAACGGAGCCGTCGTGGCAGCGACTGCGTTCTTTGACATGGTGACAGAGCCCCACTATATTCCGCCCACTTTGCGAAACATTTACGTAGGAATCTCGCCACGCCTCGCGCGCCACACATTACGGGAAGAGTCGAAGGAGCTTGTCTCATGAGAAACGCGATCGTGCGTGCGTGCGTGGCGTGGACGCTGTCCGTCGCCGCTTTGTCGATCCTCATTCCCGCAGCGGCCTACGCCCAGGGCACTGACGCCACTATCACCGGCCAGGTGCTCGACGAGAGCGGCGCGGCGTTGCCGGGCGTGACGGTCACCGTCAGCGGCTCGGCACTGCAACTGCGGAACGTATCGGAGCCGACCGGAGCGCATGGCGAGTACCGCATCACCTCGCTGCCGCCCGGCACCTACAGCGTCGAATATTCGCTGCAGGGCTTCCAGACCGTCCGCAACGAGGAACTGCGGCTGACGACGTCGTTCGTCGCCAAGCTGGATGTGACGATGAAGGTCGGCTCGGTGTCCGAGTCGGTCACCGTCACCGCGCAATCGCCGGTCGTCGACGTCAAGACGACGTCGTCCGGCGCGACGCTGACGCAGGAATTTCTCGACAGCATCCCCACCGGCCGGTTCGGCATGGCCGGCCTGCTGACGATGACCCCCGGCGCGCGCACCAACCTCGACTTCGGTCAGTTCTCGTTCACCGAAACGACGTATCACGCGTTCGGCCGTGACGGCAATTCGTGGCCGATGATCGAGGGCGTGCCCGTCGCCTCGGCGTTCAACTCGGGCCAGGGGCTCGCGAACCGCCTGCTCTATGAGGCGGTCGAGGAGTCGCAGGTCCAGACGATCGGCAGCCCGGCGGAGACGCCGTCGTCCGGCATCCGCATGAATGTGGTCACCAAATCCGGCGGCAACGACTTCCACGGCGGCGCCTCGCTGACGCAGTTCGCGCACTGGATGCAGTCCAACAACGTCGACTCGGCGTTGAGCGCGCAGGGCATCGTCGCGACCGGCCTCGAGCAGCGGTCGCTGCGCAGCGGCGAGTTCGGCGGCCGGCTGGTGCGCGACAAGCTGTGGTTCTACGCCGCGGCGCGCAGCCGGGCGGACGTCACGCCGATCGCCGGCTTCCTCAAGCCGGACGGCTCGCAGGGCTACAACACCTCGAAGCAGCCGATGTGGTCGGCCAAGCTGTCGTATCAGATGACGCCGGCGCAGCGCCTGATCTTCTGGAATCAATGGGAATACCGCGAGCAAGACGCGGCGAGCGCCACGCGGTTCTACGACTATGACTCGCGCGGCGATCACAAGAACAACACCAACACCCGCAAGATCGAGTACCAGCTGGTGCGCGGCAACAAGATCTTCACCGCACTGGCCGGATCGAACACGCTCGAGGCCGGTCCGTACCCGAGCCTGTCGCCGAACCCGAGCACCGTCGATCAGGTGACGCAGAAGGTGACCGGCGGCGAGAACAAAGTGGGGGTCGGCAACGGCTACTTCCGCTACGCGGCGCGGGGCACGTTCAGCTGGTACAAGGCCGACGGGTTCCACGGCAACCACGACGTCAAGAGCGGCCTGGACTACACCTGGGGCGAGGGCAACAACTTCACGGGCAACCGCGACATCGGCAACTACATCTTGGTGTATCGCAGCGGCGTGCCGTTCCAGCTCAACGCCCAGAACAATCCGAGCGATCCGCACAACAAGATTGCCTACACCGGCGCCTACGCGCAGGATTCGTGGTCGCTCAACCGCCGCCTGACGTTGAACCTGGGCGTGCGTTTCGCGCACGACCGCGCCTACCTACCGAATCAGTGCCGCGATGCGGCGCCGGCGCCGTTCTCGGGCCTGTATCCGGCGGCGTGCTTCTCGCAGTTCGAGGTCACCCCGTTCAACTCGTTCGTGCCGCGTCTCCACGCGGCCTTCGACCTGACCGGCGACGGCAAGACCGTCGCCAAAGGGGGCTGGGGCCGCTTCGCCAACATGCACGGCGCGGAGGAAGTCACGCTGGCCAACCAGCTCGCCGACATCACGACCGTGTTTACCTGGCACGATCTGAACGGCGACCGCCTGTGGCAACCGGGTGAGAGCAATCTCAACACCAACGGCCCGGATTTCATCTCGAGCCAGTTGAGCACCAACGCGGCGCTGATCGGCCTGGTCAACAACGACAATCTGAAGGTCATGGGCAGCAACGAGTTCTCCGGTTCGATCGAGCGCCAGCTGATCGCGAACTTCGGCGTCCGGGTCAGCGGCATCTACTCGAAGGACTTCAACACCATCCGTGTCGCGAACCCGCTGCGGCCGTACTCCTCGTACAACATCCCCGTGACCAACCCCGACCCGGGCGCCGACGGGCGTGTCGGCACCGCCGACGATCCCGGCACGACGCTGACCTACTACGACTACGCCGCAGCGCTGCGCGGCTCCGCCTTCCAGCAGACGCAGTTCATCAACGACTCGTCGTCGGACGCGAGCTACAAGAGCTTCGAGATCGCCTTCAACAAGCGCTACTCGAGCAAGTGGCAGATGCTGGCGTCCTACTCCGGGACCAAGAGCAACATTCCGTTCATCCCGGATATCACGGGTCAGAAAGCGGTGGTGACGACGACCTACAACCCCAACGCCGAGATCTTCGCTCGCAACACCACCTACGAGTGGCAGACGCGGATCAGCGGTTCCTACCTGCTGCCGCTCGACATCCAGTTCTCGGCCAACTTCACCAGCCAGAGCGGCGCGCAGCTGGCGCGCACGGTGTCGGTCACCGGCGGCAAGCAGATCACCTCGATGACGCTGCGCACCGAGCCGATCGGCTCGATCACGCTGGATACGCTGAATCTGCTGACGCTGCGGGCGGAAAAGAAGGTCCGCTTCATCAAGACGCATTCGGCCACGGTGGGATTCCAGATTTACAACGTGATGAACTCGAACGCGGTCACCGCGATGACCGTGCAGTCGGGCCCGAACTACGGCAAGCCCACTGGCATCGTCGACCCGCGCGTCGGCGAATTCACACTCAGCTACCGGTTCTGATCGGGGTGCCACGGCGGTGAACGACGTCGCCTTTACGTCTTTTGGCCGGCCGTAAATCGCCATGCTAGAGTCCGGCACGATTCAACGACCATCGCGGGAGAACACACGTATGCAACGGGATCAAGACGTGCTCAGTAGTCAGTGGCTCGCGCTCGGGGCCGGTGCCATCGCCGTTACGTTGGCGATCGGGCTGGCGCCGGTGCTGAACGCAGGACAGGCGCAGCCGCCGCCCGGCCCGCCCAAGGGCTACGTCGCACCACATACGCCGTGGGGCGATCCGGACCTGCAGGCGATCTGGACGAACTGGGATCGAACGCCGTTACAGGGTCCCAATCCGAATCTCGAGGAACTTGCCGCGGACGCGGAGGCGGCCCAGGAAGCGTACGGCGCGGAAGGGCGCGGCGACGGCGCGGGCGGTGGCATGGCGGGAATCCATAGCAGCCCGGTCAGCCCGAGGCGCTTCGCGCAGGTCGTCGACCCGCCGAACGGGCGCATCCCGGTGGTGGCCGCGAAAATCGATCGGCGGCCTGTGAGCGTGATGGGCGATACGTGGGAGAACCACGGCGGCGGCACGCGCTGCATCACCCACGGCGCGCCGGGCGGCCTGCTCGCCAGCGGCCCCGACGGCTACAGCAAGGCGTATCGCCTGATCCAGAGCCCGGGCTACGTGATCCTGCTGCCCGAGATGTTCCACGACGCGCGCATCGTCCGCATCGGTGGCACGCACGTCTCGCCGAGCATCCGTCAGTGGAACGGCGACTCGATCGGCCACTGGGAAGGTGAGACGCTGGTCGTCGACACGACGAATTTCAATGACAAGGGTGAAGCCAAGGGCAACGTACCGCAGACCGAGAGCCTGCACCTTGTCGAGCGCTTCACGCGCACCGGTCCACGGACGATGAGGTACGAAGCGACCTTCGAGGATCCCAACGTCTACACCGGGCGCTGGACCGCCATGCAGCAGCACAACGACGATCCCGCCTACACGATCTACGAGTTCGCCTGCCATGAAGGCAACACCCGGTTCATGCTCGGCACGCTCAAGCAGGGCCGCGATCGCGACGCCGAAGCCGCGACCAAGCGCAAGACCAACCAGCAGAAGTAGAGGAGAACAGTTCGATGCGAACCCTGTTAGCAAAAGCCACTGTCTTGGGTGCCGGCGTCGGCCTGCTGCTCGCCGCCGCACCCGTGAAAGCGCACCATGCGTTCGCTGCCGAGTTCGACGCCAAGCGGCCGGTCGACTTGAAGGGGACGATCACCGAAATCGAGTGGATCAACCCGCACGCGTGGATGCATCTCGACGTCAAGCAGCCCGACGGCTCGATCAAGAAGTGGGAAATTGAGCTCGGCTCGCCGAACGCGCTCTACCGGCGCGGTTGGGACAAGAATTCGGTGCCGATGGGCACGCAGGTTCGGGTGACCGGCTACGCATCGAAGGATGGCGACAGCAAGGCCAATGGCCGCAGCGCCGACCTTCCCGATGGCCGCAAGATGTTCGTCGGCTCGTCGGGCACCGGCGCGCCGGACCTCGATCCGAAAGAGCCGCCGGACCCGAAGAAGCCGAAGGGCCGTTAAGCCGCGCGAGAAAGGTTCGATCGATTCGGTCCGGGGCGCGCGGGCGCTCCGGGCCCCCACTTCAGCAAAGGTCATCTCATGAAATCGTCCGTGCTCCGAGTGTTGTCCGCGGTCGCCGCCGCCGTGGCGCTGGCCGGCGTGACGGCGGCCGGCCAGTCGCCGGCGGCCGACGCTCACACGGCGGCGGCGAAGAAGGCCGCCGGAGAGGACTGGGTCCATCTCACGAACCTGTGCGATCCGCGCGGCGAACGCGAGGAGCGAGGCGACACGCCGCCCGCGCGTTCAGAGTGGCACGCCGAGCCGCAGAAGGTGTTCGACAACCTCTACTTCCTCGGCGAGCAGGACGTCACCTCGTGGGCGATTACGACGTCGGACGGCATCATCCTGCTCGACGCCGTGCGCGACTATTCGGTCGAGGATGAAGTGATCCAGGGCATGAAGAAGCTGGGCCTGGATCCCGCGAAGATCAAATACCTGGTGCTGAGCCACGCGCACTTCGATCACTTCGGCGGCGCCAAGTTCCTCCAGGACCGCTACTCGATGCCGGTGATGATGACGGCGGCGGACTGGGACCATCTCGCCCGCTCGAAGGACGTGTCGAAGCCGCGCAAGGACCGCGTCGTGACCGACGGACAGACGCTGACGCTCGGCGATACGACGATTTCACTGGTCATCACGCCCGGCCATACGCCCGGAACGATCTCGATGATCTTTCCGGTGAAGGACGGCGGCACGCCGCACGTCGCGGCGCTGTGGGGGGGGACCAATTTCGCCTACGGCGGCGGCATGGTGACGGAGCAGCAGCCGCGCGCATTCTGGTTCCAGAGCTCGATCACCTCGGCACAGCATTTCGCCGATGCCGCGGACAAGGCCGGAGCCGACGTGATGCTGTCGAACCACTCGAACCGCGACGGCTCGAAGACCAAACTGCCGGCGCTCAAGAGCCGCAAGGCCGGCGACCCCAACCCGTACGTCGTCGGCCCCGACGCGGTGAAGCGCTATCTGACGGTCGTGGAAGAATGCGCGAAGGCCGGTCTCGCGCGTCTCGGCAGCTGATCGCCACCCCACCAAGCACGAGGCTATTGATGATGCGCGACCATCGTTGGTTATCGACACAATGTCTGGCGGCGGTCGGCGGCTTGGCCGCCGTTGCACTGGCGATGTGGCTGGCGCCGGTTCCCCTCGCCGCGCGCGGTCAGGTTGCGGCGGCGAAATACACCGTGCCGCACACGCCGTGGGGTGATCCGGACTTCCAGGGCGTGTGGTCGAACTGGGATCGGACGCCGTTTCAGACGCCCAATCCCGACAAGGCGTTCGCCGCCGCCGAGGCCGAGGCGGCGCAGGAAGGATACGGCGCCGAAGGCCGCGGTGACGGCGCCGGCGGCGGTATGGCATCGATTCACAACAGCCCAATCAGCGCGCGGCGCAAGGCGCAGGTGATCGATCCCGAGGACGGCCGCGTGCCGGTGCAGATGGACAAGCGCGAGTTTCGCAACGTGCGGGCGCTCGGCGATACATGGGAGACGCACGGCCCGCACTCGCGCTGCATCACCACTGGCGCGCCAGGCAATCTGCTGCTGAGCGGCGCCGGCGGCTACAGCAAGGGTTACCGCATCATCCAGAGCCCGGGCTACGTGATCATCCACATGGAGCGGTTTCACGAGGGCCGGATCATCCGCATCGGCGGCCAGCATGTCGGCACAAGCATCAAGATGTGGAACGGCGACTCGATCGGCCGCTGGGAAGGCGATACCCTGGTCGTCGACACCACCAACTTCAACAACGATGGCGAGGGCCGGGCCGGCGTGCCGCAGACCGAGACGCTGCATACCATCGAGCGGTTCACGCGGATCGATCACAAATCGATCAAGTACGAAGTGACGCACGAGGACCCCGCGGTCTACACGCGTCCATGGACGGCGATGCAGATCCAGAATTTCGACCCGACGTACATGATTTACGAGTTCGCCTGCCACGAGGGGAACTATCGGTACATGACGGGCGCGCTGAAGCAGGGGCGGCTGCGCGACGCAGAAGGCCCGGCAGTGACTGAGGCGGCGCCGGCCGCGCCGGCGGCGGCGGCGGCGGCGCCGGTCGCGTCGGTCTACGACGTCGCCAAGCCAATCACCCTGCAAGGCACGCTGCGGATCTGGCAGCTCGGCGCGCCGCACGTCTATCTGGTCGTCGACGTGAAGGATGCGTCAGGCAAGGTCGAGCAGTGGACGGTGGAAGGGCACTCGACCGTGCAGCTGATCGACGCCGGATGGGACGTCGGGTCGCGCGGCAACCTGAAAGCCGGCAACCCGATTACGGTGACCGCGTACCTGCCGAAACCGGACGCGGCGCTCGATCCAATCGCGCCGACGCTGCGGCTCTATGACACCCTGAAGGTCGGCAAGCGGGCGTACGGCACGGAAGTGACCTTCGCGGGTGAGGGCTTCTACGGCGCCCAGGTGGACAGCACCAAGAAGTGGACGTTCGGCGCGGCCCGCTAGGGCCGCGCGACGAATCTCGAAGGCACCGTCGGCGCGGCCTCAGTCGGTCGCGCCAAATTTCTTCAGCAGCTCCGCCGTTTTCGGTCCACTCCGGCCGTCTCCCATTTCGGTAAACTGCCGCCGCGTCGACGTCGCCATCTCGATCGGCGTCTGGCCGCGCTTGTTCTTGGCGTTGACGTTGGCGCCGTGCCCGGCGAGGAACGTGACCACCGCCTCGAGCCGCCGCGCGGCGGCGCGGTGCAGCGCGGTATCGCCATTCTGATCGGCGGCGTTGACGTCGGCGCCGAGCTCCGCCAGGACGCCGAGCGCGCTCAGTATCATGCGATCCTCGTCCGCCGGCTCGGGCATCTTGTTGATGTAGCCGGCGGTGGCGACGTCGTTACCCCAGCGATCCACCGTGCCGGCGATCGCGGCCATCATCGGCGTCGAGCCGTCCTTGCTCGCGAGCGTCGGATCGGCGCCGGCGGCGAGCAGCAGCCGCATGATCTCGACTTCGGCGAACTTGGCCGCCATCCAGAATGGCGTCGCGCCCGTCCACGAGCCGGCCATCGCCCAGTCCATACTCTTGGCGCGCACCGCCGTGCCGCGCAGCAGCGCGATGTTCGGCTTGGCGCCGTGCGCCAGCAGCGACCTCACCGCGGCGACGTCGCCGCGAAGCACCGCGACGTGCAGTGCGGTGTAGCCGGCGCCGGTCGTGTTCGGGTCGGCGCCCTTGGTCAGCAGCCAGTCGGTGAGTACCGCGTGGCCGCTGTGCATCGCGACGACGAGGACGCTCGCCCCGTTGGGCGCGATCTGGTTGAGATCCGCGCCCGCTTCCACCAGCAGCTTCGCCGACGGCAGATCGCCTTCGCGCGCGGCGAACAGCAGCGCGCTGAAGCCGCCCAGTTCCTGGTCCTCGACGCCGACGGTCGCACTGCGCGTGTCCGTCCCCTTTATCTTTACCGGCCGGCTGCGCACCAGCGAGCGGGCGTTGATGTCCGCACCGTGGCGGATGAGCGCCTGCACGACCGCGGCATGGTGCTCCGCCGCGGCCCACATCAGCGCCGTTTGTCCGCGCACCTTCTCGACCGCGTTCGGATTGGCGCCGTGGGTCAGCATCGCTTCGACCGTTTCGGGATTGCCGCTCCGCGCGGCGGTCATCAGCGGCGTCTCCCCCTCGTCGAGCGCGGCGTTGGGGTCGGCGCCCGCGG
Organism: Acidobacteriota bacterium; assembly: GCA_025463215.1. GTDB lineage: Bacteria > Acidobacteriota > Vicinamibacteria > Vicinamibacterales > CAVVIG01 > CAVQFC01. The sequence continues at coordinate 31,287 of JAOBWF010000287.1, forward strand.
CCAGTAGCCGCTCGGCGATTACGGCGTTGCCATTGAGACAGGCGAGCCACAGCGGCGTCGCGCCGAGGTCATTCTTCGCGCCGACGCGCGCGCCGGCTTTCAGCAGCCGATCGACCGCGTCGACATCGTCGCGATACGCGGCCCAGTGCAGCGCGGTCGCGCCATCCGGCTGCGTCGCGTTCACGTCGGCGCCGCCCGCGATCAGCGTGCGCACCGCGTCACGATTCTGGTTTTTGATCGCTTCGAGCAGCGCGAGATCCGGGGGCGCCGCGCGCAGGCCGGCAACCGCGAACAGGGCGAGGATCGAGCATCCGGTCGACCGCATCAGGCGCATCTGAATCCTCCGTCAACGAAGCGAAATCACGGGAGAAATGGCGCTTCGTAATGTTGACAGGTCCGTTTTGTAGCACATACGATCGCGGCTCGACAATCGACCAAGTTCGTTGTGAATGAGCGAGATACGGCGATCGGTACGAGCTGTCAGGGGGATGGATGAAGCGAGGCGCCGGCCTTCTGATCGCGACATGGATGATCGTCCTGACCGTCGGTGCGCTGCGCGCCGCCGACCCGGTCGCCGCGCAGCCGCCCGCGCCGGCCAGCGCACCGCCCGCTGTGACGCCGGAGCGCGCAACCCTCAACCGCTACTGCGTCAGCTGCCACAACCAGCGACTGAAGACGGCGGGCCTCCAGCTCGACTCGATCGATCCGAATGACGTCGGCCCCGCCGCCGAATCGTGGGAAAAGGTCATCCAGAAGCTGCAGTCCGGCGCGATGCCGCCGCTCGGCCGGCCGCGGCCCGACGGCGCCACGCGCTTGGCGATGATTGCGCACCTCGAGAACGCCCTGAACCACGCCGCGGCGGTCGAAAAGAACCCCGGACGCACGGACGCGATTCACCGCTTGAACCGCACCGAGTACCGCAACGCGGTGCACGATTTGCTCGGCCTCGAGATCGACGCGTCGCTGCTGCCCGCGGACGAAGCCGGCGGCAACGGCTTCGACAACATGGCCGGCAGCCTGACGGTGACGCCCGCGCTGATGGAGCGCTACGTGTCGTCGGCGCGCAAGATCAGCCAGATCGTCGTCGGGCCGCTGCCGACCGGGTTGGCGGTCGCAACCTACAAGACCTCGCCGAATTATTTCCAGGACGACCGCGTCAGCGAGGATCTGCCGTTTGGGTCTCGGGGCGGTCTCGCCGTGCGCCACTTCTTTCCGGTCGAAGGCGACTACCAGATCAAGGTCCGGCTGCAGACCAGCGGCCTCGACTACGTGCGCGGCATCCAGCGCGCGCACCAGTTGGACGTCCGCGTCGACGGCGTCCGGATCAAACGCTTCAGCGTCGGCGGCGAGGCGCCGGGCAAGCCGGCGCCGCTGACGTTCTCCGGCTACGTGATTCAGTCGCCCGAATGGGAAAAGTACGTGCACACCGCCGACGCGGGTCTCGAGCTGCGCCTGCCGGTGAAAGCGGGCCCCCACGTAATCGCGGTGTCGTTCGCGCGCGAGCAGTGGCTGCAGGACGGCGTGCTGCAGCCGCGGCAGTCGGCGCGCGCGATGTCGGCCGACGATCACGCCGACGACAATCCCGGCGTCGATCGCGTGCTGATCAGCGGTCCGCTCGCCGTCAGCCCCAACAGCACGCCGACGAGGAACCCGCAGCTGTTCGTCTGCCAGCCGAACCACGCGCAGGACGAGGCCGCGTGCGCGCGCACGATCGTCAGCCGGCTGGCGCAGCACGCCTACCGCCGCCCGGTCACCGACGCCGACGTCAACACGCTGATGGCGTTCTACCAGTCGGGGCGGCGCGACGCGACCTTCGACGCGGGCATCAAGATGGCGCTCGAACGCGTCCTCGCCAGTCCCGACTTCCTTTTCCGTATCGAGCGCGATCCCGCGGGAACCGCGCCGCACACGTCGTATCGCATCACCGACCTGGAGCTCGCGTCGCGGCTCTCGTTCTTCCTCTGGAGCAGCATTCCTGACGAGGAACTGCTCGACGCGGCGAGCAAGAACCGGTTGAGCGATCCAGCCGTGCTCGACAAGCAGGTGCGCCGCATGCTTGCCGACGGCCGCGCGGCCAAGGCGTTCGTCGACAACTTCGGCGGCCAGTGGCTGCTGCTGCGCAACCTCGCCGCGGTCACCCCCGATTCGATGACGTATCCCTCGTTCGACGATAACCTGCGCGAAGCCTTTCAGCGCGAGACGGAGCTCTTCCTCGAATACGGCCTGCGCGAGGATCGCAGCGTCGGCGAGCTGCTGTCGGCCGACTACACGTTCGCCAACGAACGGCTGGCGCGGCACTACGGCATCCCGAACGTCTACGGCAACCGCTTCCGCAAGGTGCCGGTCGACACCGCGCAGCGCGGCGGGCTGCTCGGCCAGGGCAGCCTGCTGACGGTGACGTCGTACGCGAATCGCACGTCGCCGGTGGTCCGCGGCAAATGGCTGCTCGAGAATATCTTCGGCACGCCGCCGCCGTCGCCGCCGCCCGATGTGCCGCCATTGCCCGACAAGGGCAACGAGGGCAAGCCCGCCTCGGTTCGGGCGCGGCTCGAGATGCACCGCAAGAACCCGGTCTGCGCCGCGTGCCATGCCCCGATGGATCCGCTCGGCTTCGCGCTCGAGAGCTTCGACGGCATCGGCATGTGGCGCACGCAGGAAGACGGGGTGCCAGTCGACGTCTCCGGCACGCTGCCCACCGGGCCGACATTCCACGGCATGGCCGAGCTCCGCAGCATCCTGCTCGACCAGCGCGAGCTGTTCGTCAGGACGGTCACCGAAAAGCTGCTGATGTACGCGCTCGGCCGCCGCGCCGAGTACTACGATCAGCCGGTGATCCGCCGCATCACCGCCGACGCCGCGACCAAGGATTACCGCTGGTCGGCGGTCATCCTCGGCATTGTCAAGAGCACGCCGTTTCAGATGAGGAGATCCGCGTCATGAACATGATCACGAAGAAGGCCCTGCCGCGGCGGACGATTCTTCGCGGCCTCGGCGCGGCGATCGCGCTGCCGTTCCTCGACGGCATGGTGCCGGCGTTCACCGCGATTCGCGCCACCGCGGCGCAGCCGATCAGGCGCTTCGGCGTCATCTACGTGCCCAACGGGATGATGATGCCGAGCTGGACGCCGTCGGCCGAGGGGGCGGGGTTCGAGATGACCGCGATCCTCAAGCCGATCGAAGCGTTCCGCGAGCGGATGCTCGTGCTGTCCGGCCTCGATGGCACCAGGGCGATCCGCGCCGGCGGCCCGCACTCCAACGCCAGCACGCGATTCCTGTCGGGCGTGCCCTACATGGGCACGATGAACGGCACCGACATCCTCGCCGAGCAGACGATGGATCAAATCCTGGCGAAGGAGCTCGGCCAGTACACGCAGCTGTCGTCGCTGGAGCTGTCGCTCGATCGCGGCGATCTGCCGGGCGCCTGCGAAGCCAACTATGCCTGCAAGTATCCGAACACGATCTCGTGGCGCGGTCCCACGACGCCGCAGCCGATGGAAAACGATCCGCGAGCGGTGTTCGAACGTCTGTTCGGCGACAGCGGCAGCACCGATGCCAAGGTCCGCCTGGCGCGGCTGACCAAGGACAAGAGCATCCTCGACTCGGTGGTGCAGCGGGTGGCCGAACTGCAGCGCGGGCTGGGGACGGCGGATCGTGCCCGCCTCGGCGAGTACCTCGACGCGGTGCGCGATCTCGAGCGGCGGATTCAGAAAGCCGAGGAGCAGAGCAGCCGCGAACTGCCGCTGGTCGAGCAGCCAGCCGGTGTGCCCGGCGTCTACTCAGACTACGCCAAGCTGATGTTCGACCTGCAGGTGCTGGCGTACCAGTGCGACCTCACCCGCGTCATCACCTTCATGATGGGACGCGAGCTGACGACGAGGACGTTCCCGGAGATCGACGTCGCCGATGGGTTCCACCCGACCTCGCATCACCAGGGGGACGCCAAGAAGATCGCGACACTGACGAAGATCGAGACGTTTCACATGACCCTGCTCGCCTACTACCTGGAGAAGCTGAAGGCGACGCCGGACGGCGACGGGTCGCTGCTCGATCACATCACGATCCTGTTCGGCGCCGGCATCTCCGACAGTAACGCGCACGCCAACACCGATCTGCCGATTGTGCTGCTGGGCGGGGGGGCGGGACAGCTGAAAGGCGGCCGGCACCTCCGCTACCCGAACGAGACGCCGATGGCGAACCTGCTGGTGACGCTGCTCGACAAGCTGGGCACGCCGGTCGAGAAGCTTGGCAACAGCACGGGCAAGCTGCCGATCGACGCCCTTTCGTTGGCGTAGGGCCCGGTCGATCGGCCGCGCCCTACTGCACGCACTTCACCGACAGGAACACCACCTTGGTGGCCCGCACGGTGTTGCCCGGCGCCGGGGTGCCATGGACTTCGATCGCGCCGCGGGCAAATCGATCCAGGCTGACCGCCGGGGCGAGCACCTCCGCCGAGGCATCGATCCGGTACTTGATGTGATCGCGGTAATCCTCGACGGTGAACGCCCCCTGCGGCGCCGGTGCGAGGCACCCGATGACGACCACCTCGACCGGCTTCTCGGCGGCGCGGCTCTGCGCGAATCCGGTGGCGATCGCCGCGACCACACCGGCGGTAGTACCTAGCCATGTTGCTCTACGCACGGAAGCCTCCCTTGTCATCGACGTGGCGGAGTGTAGCGCACGATTCGCGACGCCGGCAATCGCGTGCGATCAACGGGCGCCGCCGGTGAAGGTCGCCGGCAGATCGGTTTTCGTATCGCGCAGGATCTCGACAATCGCCTGGCGCTCGGCCGCGGGACGGCCGGGGCCCGCCAGGAGCCGCCACATCTCCGCATAGATCGCCTGCCTCACGGCCGCGGGCAGCGCGTCGAACGCCGGCGTATAGATCATGTAGCTGCACCGATACCGCAGCAGCCGGCGATCGAGGTCCAGCTGGCGCAGGGATCGGCCGGTGTGATCGCGCGGGCCGCGCGCGCTGAAGGCGTCAGCAAATCCCGAGGTGCCGCGCACCTCGCCGGACAGCGGCGCCTCGTCCACGAACAGGAAGTAGCGCGCCAGATCGCGCACCGCGGCGGTGACGCGCGCGGTCAGCGGATCCGCTCCCTCGCTCGTCGCGACGCGTGCCTCCCAGCCGACGCGCGTGATCAGGTTCGCCGCCCGTGTCTGATGATCCAGGACCATCAGCGCCACGATGTCGCTGTACGGCGTCAAGAAACCGGTCGCATCGAATTCATTGGCGATCGACGCGAGGGGCCGGCCGGCGCGAGCCGCGTTGGCGGTCAGTTCCGCCGGCTTCACGATCACCGGTACGTTGCCCATGTGGCGATCGGTGGACGCGCCGGTGACGTACCAGCCGCTCCAGCGCTCCGCGAGCGGCGTGTCGTGGCTGACGGTGAGGCCGCCGGCGTAGGCGGCCGGATCGTCGGTCATCGGAAATGTGCTGAGGACGATCGGACCCGGCACGCCGAGCGTGTCCCAGGTGAGGTGGCACTGCAGGCACGTGTCGTTGCGTGTGAAGGTGGGGACAGCGGCGGCCTGCTGCTCGAGCGTGTAGAAGATCGTGCCCTGGACCGGATCGTGCGCCGCTACTTCCAGGGCCTCGGCCCCCCGCACCCAGCCAATCGCCACGTCGTCGCCGAAGTAGATCGCGCGCGGATTGCGCACGCTGATGCGGTGCGCCTGGGCGCTGGTTTCGGAAAACACGAGCGCCTGCGACTGGCGCGGAATGCCGAGGGCGTCGAGCGCCGCCGTCAGGTAGCCGGTCTGCGCATCGAACGCGAGGTGGGCCGAACCATCGCGGATCCGCTGGTTCAGCACCGCGACCGGATCGCGAGTCGGCGCCGCGGCATAGCGGATCGCCGGATGATTGCGCGACGCGACGAACGCATCGTCGCGGGGGCGCTGGGCGTTGACACTCGAGGCGGCGAATGCCGCGAGGGCGGCGGCCAGGAGGACGGTCGGTCGCATCGCTCGACCGCCGCTCAGTGCTCGCTCACGTGATCGACGTACGATTGATGGTCCGCGTCGCGCTTCTCGGTGAGATCCTTCTGCGCGCGCTTGCGGCCCTCGGCGAGATTGCTCGAGCGCGTCGCGTCCGAGCTGACGGCAAACGCGGAAATCTTCCGCTCGACCTGCTGACCGCCGCACGACGGGCACGCCGCACCGGATGTGTCCTCGCGGCGCGGCAGGATGATCCGTTCGAACTCGGCGCCGCACGGCACGCAGCGAAATTCATAGATCGGCATCGTCTTGCTCTCGATGGTAGCACCGTGGGCCGACCCGAGTCCTTTGGTCTAGAATCGGGCGGTGCCCGCCCCAGCCACGTCCGCGCCATCGTCGCGGCTGTGGCTGAGCCTGTTTTTCCTCTCGGGTGCGACGGGACTCGTCTACGAAATCGTCTGGATCCGGATGCTGACGCTGGTGCTCGGCGCCAGCATCTATTCGGTCGCGGTGGTGTTCTCGGCGTTCATGCTCGGCCTCGGTGCGGGCAATCTTGCCGCCGGCCGCCTGCTGGCGCGCGCACGATCGGCGATGCGCCTCTACGCCGCCATCGAAGCCGGCGTCGCCGCCGGTGCGCTGGTGGTGCCGGTGCTGCTGTCGCTGGCGACGCCGGTGTACCAGTCGCTGCACGGCAGCCATCTCGGGACGCTCGTCGCGGTGAGGTTCGCGCTTTCGTTTCTGATCGTTCTGGTGCCGACGTTTTTCATCGGCACGACGTTCCCGGTGATGGTGCGGATCTTCGTCACCGCCGGCCGCTCGATCGGATCGGGGGTGGGCGCGCTCTACGCCGTCAACACCTTCGGCGCCGTTGCCGGCACACTGCTCACATCGTTCTTCTTCCTGCGCGACCTCGGGCTGACCGGCACCCTCCGGGGCGCCGCCGCGATCAACCTGAGCATCGCGTTGACGGCACTGTGGCTGTCGCGCGCAGAGGACTCGAGCACGCCGGAGAGCGCGATCGTCGAAGACCCTCCGGCGGAGACGGCGGCGGCGCAGCGTGTGGGCGGCATCCCCGCGGTGTTTTTCGTCTCCGGATTCACCGCGCTTGCCTCTGAAGTGATCTGGACGCGCATTCTGACCATCTACATCAGGGGATCGGTTCTTGGCCTCGCCGTGGTGCTGTCGACCTTCCTCAGCGGCATCGCGCTCGGGTCGCTGCTCTCGCCGCGATGGGTGCGGCGACCCGGCCTCGTCGTCTACGGTGCACTGTTCTGGCTGATCGGAATCAGCGCCCTGATCGCAGCGGCCGCGGTCGACGTCGTCTATCAGGCGCTGTTCCCGCGGCTGATTTCGTACGGCGGCGTCGTCGTGCTCTCGGTCGTGCTGATGTTCACCACCACGGTGCTGTATGGGATGGTGTTCCCGCTCGGCGTGCAGCTCTACACCGCGGCGCGCCGGCAGCTCGGCGCCGCCGTCAGCGGGTTGTACTTCGTGAACACGGTCGGCGGCGCGCTCGGGTCGCTGTGCGCCGGTTTCCTCTTCGTCCCGCTGCTCGGGCTGCACAACGCGATCATCGTCATCGCCTTCCTCAATTTCGAGGTCGCGGCGTTTCTGCTGTTGAGGAACCGGCGCCGCGCGACGACCGTGCTCGCGTTTTCCGGCTTCGCCGCGCTGATCGCAGCGGCGGTCCTGCCGGTGACGCACCGCTACATGAACAAGGCGTTCGCCTCCGGTGAGTACGTCTACTACCGCGAGGGCAACGACGCCACCGTCGCCGTCGTCGAGGACGAACGCCGGGACCGGCCGTACCATGCGCTCCTGGTCGACGGCCAATTCGTCGCCGGCACGCAGGGGGCGATGGAGATCGACTCGAAGCTGCTCGCGCACATCCCGCTGCTGATCCATCCGCATCCGCAGACGGCGCTGACCGTCGGCTTCGGCGCCGGCGGCACCAGCTTCTCGATGCTCGAGCATGGCCTCGAGCGCGTCGACGTCGTGGAAATCGAGCCGGCGGTCGTTGCCGCGAACCAGTTCTTCCTCGACCTCAACTTCGACGTCATCCACAACCCGCGGCTGCACGTCATCCTCGAGGACGCGCGCAACTACCTGCTGTTGACGACGGCGCGCTACGACGTCATTTCGACCGACGTCACCAACATCCGCTACCGCTCCAACTCGAGCCTCTACACCCGGGAGTATTTCGCGCTGCTGCAATCGCGGCTCGCGCCCGGCGGCGTGGCGGCGGCGTGGATCCCGCTCTCCGAATTGACCGAGCGCGATCTGCAGACGCTGCTGCGCACGTTCCAGGACGTGTTTCCGCACACCACGCTGTGGTACTCGCAAAGCAAGATGGATCATTTCGCGGTGCTGGTCGGCACGCCGGAGCCGTTGACGGTCGACTTCGCCGCCCTGCAGCCGCGCTTTCGCCGCGTGCTGCCCGATCTGTCCCGGGTGAATGCGTACAACGCCTATGTCTTTATCAACATGCTGATGCTCGACGAGGGCGGCGTCGGTGCGGCCGCGGCGGGAGCGCCGGTGCACCGGGATTTGCGGCCGGTGCTGGACTTTACGGCGCCGTCCGACATTCCGCGCGACGTCTGGTATCGAAATCTGCGGCAGGTGACCGCGCGCCGCACGACGCCCGAGCGCTACGTGACGCACGCGTCCACCCGCGAGAGCGCGTTGATTCGCGACTACGACGCGCTCGCGCGTACTCTGCTCGACGGCCACCTGAGTATCTTGCAAGGGCGCACCGCCGACGGCGAGCGGTTCTACCGCGAGGCGTTCGATTTGGAATCGCGGTTGAAGGCCTCTGTCGAGGCCGACGCGTCATCGCCACACGTTCGGCCTGCCGGACAGGTATGGTAGGCTCCCTCACAAATTTCCTGTTGGAGGTCCAAGCATGAGGCGCTCGCGAACTGCTACGGCTCTCGCCGTCGCTGCCGGTCTGTTCCTGTCTTCGGCGGTTTTCGCCCAGTCGGCGATGGCCGACAAGTACGACACCACCAAGCCGGTCACGCTCAACGGCACGCTGCGGGTCTGGAATTTCGGCCGGCCCCACACCTACATGGTGGTCGACACGAAGGACGCCGGCGGCAAGGCGGAGCAGTGGACCGTCGAGACCGGTTCCACCGTCGATCTCCTGAAAGCCGGCGTCGACGTCGGCGCCCGCGGCACGCTGAAGGCGGGCGAACCGGTCGTCATGGTGGTGTACCTGACGAAGCCGGGCGTGCAGCCGGACGAAATCCCGGACACGGTGCGCGACGCGGTGATCGACATCTTGAAACAGGGCAAGCGCGCGTACGGCATCGAGGCGACCTTCGCGAAGGACGGCAAGAAGTATGTGATCGCCGGGCAATAAAAGACGGTCGCCGGCCGATCCGCGTCAATTGACAGTCCGAATCAGCACCTCCTATAGTCCGCGCATCGATCCCCACTCTTGAGAGGACCCGGAGATGCGTAAACGCGTTGTAGGTTCGGTGACGGCCGTCGCGCTGGCGACGGTATTTGCGGTC
>JAOBWF010000430.1 GCA_025463215.1 Acidobacteriota bacterium
GTGAGAAGAACCTTCTGCTCCCAGCTCGCCTGTCCGGCATGCGCCTTCAGGATGTCGGCGATATGGGTGACGGGCTTGTTGGGGCCGTCATAAGGTGTTTCCGGTGTCTTCTGCGCCGCCCACACGATCCGCTCGGGACCCTTCTCGCCGCCCGCCTGGGCGAAGGCGGCTGTGGTGAAAGCCATGGCGATGGCGGCGGCAGCGAGACGTTTCATGATCCTGTTCCCCGAAATATTGTTTTGTTGCCCGGGAGATTGCAGCGGCGCGAAAACCCCGTCAACGTCGCGCCAGAACAACAAAGGCTTGGGGAGGTTTTATGAGCAGGTGCAGCATTGCCGGCGTCGCGCTTTTGTGCGGCTTGACGATTTCCGCCAGTGACTCTTGGGCGCAGTCGCAGACCGTGTGGAAGTTCGACAATCTCTCCCATATCGGCGGGCTGACGCCCAAGGTCGAAGGCCAGCCGGTGCTGGTGGATTCGCCCATCGGCAAGGCGGTGCAGTTCAACGGCAAGGACACCGGACTGTTCTTCGACAGCCGTCCGCTGGTGGGCGCCGCCACCTTCACCATCGAGGGCATATTCCGCCCCGAAGGCGGCGACTTCGAGCAGCGCTGGATGCATGTGGTGCAAACCGATCCCGTCACCGGGCTGGACGCGCAGCCGAAAGGCACCAGCGACACCAATCCGCGCTTCATGTTCGAGGTGCGGGTCAAGGACGGAAACTGGTACCTGGACGGCTTCGTCAACAGCAAGGCCGGCAGCAAGGCGCTGATCGATCCCGCCAAGGTCCACCCGATCGGCCCCTGGTATGCCGTGCAGCAGACCTATGACGGCAAGACCTATCGCACCTACGTCAACGGCGTGCTGGAGAATGAGGGCGAGGTTGCCTTCACGCCGCATGGGCCCTGCCATGTGATGGTGGGAGTCCGCGTCAACCATGTGAACTGGTTCAAGGGCTCGGTGGCGGAACTGCGCTTCACGGACCGCGCCCTGAAGCCGGGCGAATTCCTCAAGGTGCCGGCGCAATAGAGTCCGTCAGCGGGATTTCAGGAACATCATGCCGCCCGGCGTGTCGATGGGCCCGGTGACGCCGGCCGGCGTGAGATGGCCGGTGATCTTGTCCACCTTGAACTCGGCGATGTTGCCCCCATTCTCGTTGGCGGCGAAGAACCAGTTGCCGGTGGGATCAAAACGGATGTTGCGCGGGGTGCGGCCGCCGGACGCGACAGTCTCCTGGAATGTCAGCAAGCCGGTCTTCGGATCGACCGCGTAGATGGCAATGCTGTCATGGCCGCGATTGGCGACATAGAGATGTTTGCCGTCGGCTGATATCAGGATCTCGGCCGTGGTATTGCGCGCCTTGGCCTCGTCTGGAACCGTGGGCAGGGTCTGCAGCGATGTCAGCCTGCCGCCATCGATGACGAAGACTTCCACTTCGGAGTCGGTTTCGTGATCGACATACAGATACCTGCCATCCGGCGACATCTGGATGCGGCGCGGGCCGGCGCCCGCATGGGTCAGGACATAGGCCGGATCGAAGGGCGTGATGGACGGTGTCGCGGCATTGAAGTGGTAGCTGTAGATGCGGTCCAGCCCGAGATCGGTAATGAAGAGGAATTTGTTGTCCCTGCTGAACTGGATGCCGTGCTGCTTGGGACCAGGCTGCTTGGGCGACAGCGGCTGTCCCGTGTGCTGGTCGACATAAAAGGCCTCGCCCAGCTTGCCGTCGGGTTCCAGCCTGTAGGCGGCCATCGATCCGCTGGTGTAATTCACCGTCACCGCCACGCGGCCTGACGGATCCACCACCACCTGGTTGGGCTGGGCGCCATGAGCACTGGTCTTGTTGAGGAAGCTCAGCGCGCCGGTGTGCGGATCGACGCGATACGCGCTGACGCCGCCCTCGGTCTCCCAGTTCACCGCATAGAGCGCCCTGCCGTACGGCGCGATCCATAGATGCGCCGGCTGCGGCGTTTGTGCCATCAGGCCCAGCGGCGACAGCACGCCGGTGTTGGAATCGAACTTCCAGGCATAGATGCCTTTCGACGTTCCGGCAGTGTAACTGCCCGCATACAGGAAATAGGGTGCGGCGCCGGCCGGTGCGCCCAGCAGAACGGCAGACAGAAGCGCAACTGCAAGCCGCATGGCGTTTTCCCTTATTTTTGGCCACTAGATCAAAAAAGCCCGGACGGGGGAAGTTGTTGCGGTATAAGGAACAGCTTCCTGCACGGCGCCGCCATGTTCGATTTCGTTCCCGCCTTTGTCACCTTGTTCGTGGTGATCGATCCCATCGGCCTGGGCCCCATGTTCATGGGCCTGACCGCGGGCCTGCCGGAAACCGCCAAGCGCCGCATCGGGCTGGAAGCCAGCATCATCGCCTTCATCGTGCTGGCGGGCTCGGCGCTGTTCGCCGACGCCTTGCTGAGAGCCATGGGCATCAGCCTTGCCGCTTTCCGCATAGCGGGCGGTCTGCTGCTGTTCGTGATCGCCTTCGAGATGGTGTTCGAGCGGCGGGCCGAGCGCAAAGGCCATGACGCCTCGCCGGAAGGCCTGTCCAAGATCGCGGCCTTTCCGCTGGCGGTGCCGCTCATGGCGGGACCGGGCGCCATCACCGCCTGCGTGCTGCTGGCGGGCCAGGCACATGGCAGCTGGGCGGCACTGGGCGAGCTGATCGGCATCATCGCCCTGATGCTGGTCATTTGTTATGCGATCTA
>JAOBWF010000310.1 GCA_025463215.1 Acidobacteriota bacterium
CGAGATGCAGAGCAACCCGGTCGTCGTGGACGGCGTGCTCTACGTCACCACACCGACGCTGAAGGTGGTGGCCGTGAACGCCGCGACCGGCGCCGAGATCTGGAAGTTCGACCCGAGCGGCGGCGCGCCGGCCGGCGCGCGGTTCCGCCATCGCGGCGTCACCGTCCACAAGGACCGCGTCTTCGTCAGCTATCGCAGCTTCCTCTACGCGCTGGACATCAAGACCGGCACGCCGATCCCGTCGTTCGGCACGGCGGGACGGATCGATCTGCGCGAGGGCCTCGGGATGCCAGCCGAAAAACTGAGCGTCAGCGCCAGCACGCCGGGCGTGGTCTTCGAAGACCTGCTGATCATGGGCAGCTCGGTGCCCGAGACCATCCCCGGATCACCCGGCCACATCCGCGCCTTCGACGTGAACACGGGCGCGCTGCGCTGGATCTTTCACACCATCCCGCAGCCCGGCGAATTCGGGTACGACACGTGGTCGAAGGACGCGTACAAGCTGTCCGGCGGCGCCAACGCCTGGGCCGGCGTGGCCGTCGACGCAACCCTCGGGATGGTGTTCGCCGCCACCGGCTCGGCCTCGTTCGACTTCTACGGCGTCACGCGGCACGGCGACAACCTGTTCGCCGACTGCGTGCTCGCGCTCGACGCGCGCACCGGCAAGCGCGTCTGGCACTTCCAGGGCATCAAGCACGATGTGTGGGACTACGACTTCCCCGCCGCGCCCAGCCTGGTGACCGTCGCCCGCAACGGGCGGGCCGTCGACGCCGTCGCGCAGATCACGAAATACGGCTACGTCTACGTGCTCGACCGCCGGACCGGCGAGCCGCTGTTTCCGATCGAGACGCGCAAGGTACCCCCGTCTGCGATCGACGGCGAGCGGCTTTCCGAGCGCCAGCCGTTTCCGACCAAGCCGCCGCCGTTCACACGCCAGGGGCTCACCGAAGACATGTTGACGACGCGGACGCCGGAGGCGCACGCCGACGTGCTGGCCCGCTTCCGGAAGATGTCGACCGGCTTCTTCGCGCCCCCCTCGTTCGAAGGCACGATCATCTTTCCCGGCGTCGACGGCGGCGCCGAATGGGGCGGCGCGGCGTTCGATCCGGCGTCGGCGCTGCTCTACGTCAACTCGAACGAGATGCCGTGGATCGTCAAGCTGATCCCCAACAACGACACGTCGCTCTACAACAGCAAGTGCGCGACCTGTCATCGCGAGGATCGCAAGGGCTCGCCGTCGGCGCCGTCCCTGATCGGGGTCGGCGATCGGCACTCGCGCGAAGAGATGGCCGCGCTGATTCGCCAGGGCACCGGCCGCATGCCCGCCTTCCCCGACATGGGCGCACGCAACATCAACGACGTCGTCGAGTTCCTGGTCACCGGCGTCGACAAGGGCAAGGATCCGGCGTTGACGCGCGACCCGAGCTGGCTGAAATACCGCAGCGACGGCGAGAGCATCTTCCAGGATCCCGACGGCTACCCGGCGATCTCGCCGCCATGGGGCACGCTCAACGCCATCGACCTGAACGCCGGCACGATCCGCTGGACGATCCCGTTCGGCGAATTCCCCGAACTGGCGGCGAAGGGGCTGACCAATACCGGGAGCGACAACTACGGCGGCCCGATCGTCACCGCCGGCGGCGTGCTGTTCATCGGCGCGACCAACTTCGACCGGAAATTTCACGCCTACGACAAGCTGACCGGCCGGCTGCTGTGGGACACGGTGCTGCCGGCGGCCGGCAACGCCACGCCGTCGACCTACACCATCAACGGCAAGCAGTACGTCGTCATCGTCTGCGGCGGCGGCAAGAACGGCGCACCGTCGGGCAGCAGCATCGTCGCCTTCGCGCTGCCCTGATCGGCGGACGATGGAACCGCGGCGAGCGCCAAGATGAATACGAAGGGCGCCGTTCGTTCGTTCATCTGACGTCGTTGAGCGACCAGTCGTAGTCGAGATACTTGATCCGGGTGGACGGCTTGCGCGCGAGATCCGCGGCGGCGGCCGGCCCGAAGCGGATGACGAGGGCGCGGGCGACGCGCTCGAGACGATTGACCGCGGCGGCATCCGGCGCGAACGCCGCGACGAAGTCGTCGCCGTACCATTCGAGGATGCGCGACACCAGCAGAGTGTCGCCGCGGATCGCCAACCCCTGGGGCCGCGACAAATAGCGCCGCGCCGCGGTGTCGAGCTGGTCGTTCAGCGTGCCTGGCCGGTACGGCTCGCCGGCGAGCGGCGGACAGCCGACCGACGCGCAGTTGATCGCGAAATGAACGCGCGGCTCCTTGAACTCCGGACGGAGGATCTTGTGCTCGATGTCGTCCAGGGTCACCGTCCGGCCCGCTGCCTTCCAGGTCAGCGCCGTCCACACGCCGTCGATCTGGCGGATGCTGTTGCGCGGCTGCAGCGTCAGCAGCGCCGAACGGATCGGATAGTGATCGACGATCGCGCGCAGCGTGAACAGGTTGTAGGCGTTGATCCAGAACGCCAGCCGCTGTTCACGCGTCCACCCGCGCTCCTGGTCCGCGCTCGGCTCCGCAAACGCGGCCATCACCGCGGCCAGCGCCGCGCGGTGCTCTTTCAGCGCCGTGTAGTCGACGGCCGCGGCATGCACGTGATCGGCGAGCAGCGTCGCGTACGAGAGGTACTCGTGATCGAAGCCGTCCGCCGCGGGCACCGCGGCGAGCGTGACCGCGAGCAGCAGGCAGACCACACGGCACGTCCGGAGGGCGCTCATCGCGTCAGCCGCGCGAGAAGATCTTCCTTGAACCCGGCCGGCGCGGTCGCGCAGTAGGTCACGCGGCGGCGGGCGTCAGTCGGCGCGTTCGACGCCAGCAGGTACGGCTTGCGCTCGACCTGCACACCCTGCACGCCCGGCTCGGTCACATCATCGGCCAGCGTCTCGATCCGCGCGTCGAGGGCTTCGCAGGCGAACCCGTCCGGCGAAATGGCGTATGCCACCGCGAGCGTGTCGAACGGATTGAAGCCGTCGACGCCGAACAGCCGTCCCCAGAGCGACAGCCAGGCGCGAGACGGCGCGACCAGCGCTTGCGCGGCCGCGGCGCCGGACGCCGCGAGCCGATCGAGGTCGTCGCTCCTGATCCAGACCTTCGCGGAAATCTCGAACGGCGCGAGCACGACCTCAACCTTCGAGTCGAGCAGCACCTGAAACGCGTTCGGATCGAGCTCGAAGTTGAAGTCGCGATGCCCCGCCTTGTTCGTCGTGCCGGTGATGAAGCGCTGGCCGGGCCGCCGGCCGGCGACGGCGATGACGCGGCTCACGCGTGACGCGAGCTCGGGGTGCTTCGACAGTACTGTGGCGACGTTGGTCGCCGGTCCGAGCGCGAGGATCGTCAGCGGCCGAGCCCGCAGCGCGGTGGCGAGCGCGCGGCTCGCGTCGGTCTCCTTCGAGATGTCCTCGGCGCGAGCGGCGCCGGCGAACACACGCAGCCGAGGCGGGCCGAAGCTGCTGACGAGGCGCCGCGCAATCGGCAGCCCACGATCGAGCGCGGCGTTGCCGAACACGACGGAAACGCCGCGGATGTCGAGCTCCGGCGAGTGAAACGCCTGCACCAGCGCGACGCCATCGTCGACATCGCGCTCGACCTCGCCGAGCGCGGGGTCGGTGTCGATCCAGACCGGCGTCGGCGCGGGGGCGCCGTGAAGGATCGCCAGCGCCAGCGCGATGATCAGCGTGGATACTGCCGTCGGTTTCATGCGAGCCCCTGCTGCGGATCGAGTACCAGCCGGCGCGAGCGGTCGAGCAGCGCGCGTTTGCGGTCGAGGCCGTACGCCAGCGGCAGCTGCGCGACGCCGATCAGCCGGCGCATGATCTCGACGCCGGCGTACCCGGCCACGCGCCGCGGGTCGAGCCGACGCCTGACGATCGCGTCGGCCACCATCGCCAGCAGCGTCGTGCCGCCGCCGGCGAGCAGCAGATGCGCCGCGAGAATACCGGCATCGAACTCCGGCGTGCCCAGAAAACAGAACTCCGGATCGATGATGCGAATGCCGCCGCCTGCCGTCAGCCAGCTGCCCGGGAAATAGTCGCCATGCACCAGCGTGCTGCCGTCGGCGAGGTACTCGCGCCCGAGCGCGGCCACCGCCGCGCGGTAGCCGGAATCGTCCGCGAGCGCGCGCGCCGCGTCGGCCAGGCCGGGCGTGACCGCGTTCAGATCGAGGCCGTTATCGGCGGCGAGCGGAAACCGGAACATGTGCTCGTGATTCAAGGCGCGCATCGCGCGGTTGGCGAAGAGAGGACGCGTCGCTTCGTCGACGCTCACTGCCGCAAGCGCCTCGAGCCAGGCGAGCAACGCGGCGAGCGTCTCCGCCGGCAGCGTTGCCGCGCCATACATCGACGTCAGATCGCCATCGCCGCCGAGGTCCTCGAGCACGAGGACGTGTTCATCGGGATCGAAGTGCACGACCGCCGGCATCATCGCCGCGACCGACGGCGCGCGCTGCACCTCGGCGTAGAACGCCGCCTCGACCAGCGTCCGTGCTGCCGGTGCCGGAATCTGCGGATACTTCTCCACCCACGGCCGCCCCTGCTTGAGCACCAGCGTCCGCCCCGAGGCCAGCGTCACCCGCAGCGTCAGGTTCATGTTGCCGGCACCCGCGGCCGCAATCGCGATCGGCGCATCGGCGGCGCCGACCACACCGCGGCTCGTGAGGTACCGTTCGATCGCCGCGGCGTCGCCGGCGTCCAGAAATGTCACGACGGATCGATTGTAGCGCCGCGGCCTGTGGGATGGTGCGCGCGCGGCGACTATGCGCGGGCGGGACGCGGGCGGACGTCGAGCGACGCGCGCTTCTTCGGCTGCGGCAGCGGCACGTCGAGCGGCGCCGGCTGCTTGGTGGCACGAACGGTGGTCTGTTCGAGCAGATAGATCGCGGTCGGCATCTCGATCGGCTGCTCGAGGCGCGCCTGCTGCACCAGATTCAGCAGGCCGTCGATGATCTGCGCCTGATCCGCTGACGCATGGCCGGCGCCCTTGCGCAGTCCGGCGAGGTTGGCGAGCCGGCCCTGCGGCGTCACGACGATTTCGAGCGCGAACACCGCGTCCTGCTCCGCCCACTCGTTGGCACGCTGAAAGCGCTCGGCCCAGCGCGCGCGGCAGCCCGAGGCGTCGGCGAAGTCGTTGGCCTCGCATTCGAGCGGCGTCGAGATCACGCTCATCATCGCGCGCAGCGAATCGGGGCGCTCCGCCGGCGCGAACGCGATCATCGCGAGCGCGATCACGACGCAGACGATGGTCGCGGCGGTGGCGCCGAGGCCGGCGTACCCGAGCCGCATGTCCGAGAACATCACCCGCACACGCGAAAACAGCGACGCGGCATCTTCCGCCTTCAGGCGATTGACGACCGTGCCGGTGAACACGGCGGCATCTTCCTGGGACAAGGCGGTCCGGCCGGGGAGCAGGGCCTGCAGCAGGTCGCCGACCTCACGGATGTCGGCAAGCGCGCGGGCGCAGCGCGGGCACCATTCGACGTGGGCGCTGACCGCGATCTGCTCGCCGATCGCGAGCTCGCGATCGTGAAAGTCCTGCAGCCGCCGGCGCGTCGAGGCGCAGCTCAGGGTCTTCATGCCGGCCGCGCCTCGCGCAGCTCGAGGCGCAGCGCCTGGCGCGCGCGCGTCAGGCGCGACTTGACGGTGCCGACGGCGACCCCGAGCGAAAACGCAATCTCTTCGTAGCTCAGACCGTCGATCTCGCGCAGCACGATCGCGGTACGCTGGTCGAACGGCAGATGATCGAGCGCGGTCTGGAGCCGTTGTCCGAGCTCCTTCTGCGCGAGCATGCGATCCGGCGTCAGCTCGCCGCCCGACAGGAACTCGCCGTGCGCGGCGATATGCTGATCGAGCGACACCTGGTCGGCGCGGTGGCGCCGGCGCCAGAACCGGTGGCGGTTGCGCGCCTGGTTGACGGCAATCCGGTAGATCCAGGTCCGCAGGCTCGACTGGCCGCGGAAGCGGTGAATGGTGCGGAACACCCGGAGGAAGACCTCCTGGGAGAGGTCGAGCGCTTCGTCGCGGTCGGTCAGCAGGTTCATCGCCAGCTGCACGACCATGCGCTGATGCTCGGCCACCAGCTCGGTGCAGGCCAGCTGCTCGCCGGCGGCACACCGCTGGATGAGCGCCGCCTCGCGGCCGCCGACGTCAGACCAACTCGCGACGCGAGCCTGTTTCACTGCGAGTTCCACTATACCAAGTTAGACCCCGGCCGCATCCGAAAGTTCCGGCCGTGGAGGGGCGCTGGTAGGATAAGCCATCGTGACGCGGACGATTTTCGTCGCCCTGGCGATTGCGGCGCTCGCCGCGGTCGGCGGCGGCGCCGCCTACCAGGCGGTCGCCCAGCGCAACTACAGCGCGCTGCTGACCCGCGGCGACACCGCGCTGCGCGACGACCAGGCCGTCAACGCCATCGAGGCCTACAGCGGCGCGATCGCGCTGCGGCCGGAGTCGATGCTCGCCTACCTGCGGCGCGGCCAGACGTACCTGCGGCGCGGCGAGCGCGGCGATCTCGACGCCGCCGCACGCGACTTCCGCATGGCCGCCCGCCTCGACCCGACCGCCACCCGGCCGCTCGAAGCGCTCGGCGACGCCCTGTTCGAGTCGCAGCAGTACGACCGCGCCGCGTCGGCGTACGAGCGCAACCTGCGGCTCGACGAGCGATCCGCGCGCGTCACCTACAAGCTGGCGCTGGCGCGCTATCGCGATCGCGACATCGACGCCGCGATCGCCGCGCTCGAGGACACCCTGCGGCTCGACGACCGGCTCGCCGACGCCCACTACCTGCTCGGGGTCTGCCTGCGCGAGCAGCAGCGCGCACCCGACGCGATCAAGGCGCTCGAGCAGGCGCTGGCGCTGGCGCCTGGGCTGGTCCCCGCCCGCGAGGAGCTCGCCGATCTGTACGGCGCGCTGAATCGTCACACCGACGAGCTCGAGCAGCTGCAGATGATCGCCGGCCTCGATCGCGATCACATCGCGCGCCAGGTCGCGATCGGCCTCGCCCACGCCCGCGCCGGACATTGGGATCTCGCCGTGCTGACGCTCGGCAGCGCGCTCGAACGCAGCCCCAACGAGCCGGAGATCTATCGCGCCCTCGGCAAGGTCTGGCTCGAACGGCCGCGCGACGACCGCGCGTTTCTGAGCAAGGCGCGCGCAGCGCTCGAGCGGGTCGCGTCGAGCCCGGCGGCGACGAGCGAGACGCTCACGCTCTACGGCCGCGCCCTGCTGCAGGACGGCGACGTCGACGCCGCCGAGCACGCGCTGCGCCAGGCGACGCTCCGCTTTCCCGTCGATCCGCAGGCGTTCGTCCTCTACGCGTCGACCGCGGAGAAGCAGAACCACCTCGAGCCGGCGCGCGAGGCGCTAATCCAGTACGGCAGCTTGACCGCCAGCGACGCCGACCGCGCCGCGCGGGCGGCGCGGATCGCGTCGCTGTCCCTGCGGCTGAACGATCCGGAGACCGCGGTTCACTGGCTGACGCAGGCCGCATCGGCGGCGCCGAACGACGTCCGCCTGCTGACGTCGCTCGCCGACGCCCAGATCCGCGCCAGGGATCGAGCCGCGGCGCTCGCCACGATTGCGCGAGCGCTCGAGCGCGAGCCGAACAATCCGGTGCTCGCTTCCCTCGCGCGACGCGCGCAATCGACGATGAACCAATGACAATTGACGAAGGCAACCGGGGATCCGGACCGTCCGCTTGGTAGATTGTCAATTCCCGATCGTCAATTGATCCCCAGCCGCGTCATCAATTTGGTCAACCCTTGCCGCGTGACGCCGAGCTCGGCGGCGGCGCGGCCGCGATGGCCGCCGGTGCGGACGAGGGCGGCGCGGACGAAGCGGTGCTCGAAGGT
>JAOBWF010000343.1 GCA_025463215.1 Acidobacteriota bacterium
AGCTCGAACGCGCCGGCCGTCACTTCGCCACCGCGTGCGATACCGAAGTCATCGCCCATCTGTACGCCGCCGAGGGGATCGACGGCTTCCGGAAGATGCGCGGCATGTTCGCGGTGGCGGTGTGGGACCGCGACCGGCAGCGGCTGGTGCTGGCACGCGATCGGGCCGGCAAAAAGCCGCTCTACTACCTGGAAAAGAACGGCGAATTGCTATTCGGCTCCGAGACCAAGGCGATTCTTGCCGCGCTCGACGCCGCGCCGGCGGTGAACGCGCAGGCGCTGCTGTCGTTTTTCACGTTCGGATACGTCGCCGGGGAGCAGGCGGCGTTCGACGGCATGAAGCGGCTGACACCTGGAACGACGTTGACGGTTGATGTCCGGTCGGGCGAAACGAGGCAGGCCCCGTTCTGGCAGTGGCCGGCCGCGGCCGCGCAGGACGTGATGTCCGAGGACGAGGCGGTCGAGCGCCTCCGCGCGGAGCTGTCCGAGGCGGTGCGTATCCGCCTGCGATCCGACGTGCCGCTCGGCGCGTTCCTGAGCGGCGGCATGGATTCGGCGGCGGTGGTCGCACTGATGACGCAACAGTCGTCGCGTCCGGTGAAGACGTTCACCATCGGCTTCGGCGATCCGGCGTACGACGAAGTGAACGAGGCGCGTGCGACCGCGCGCCATTTCGGCGCCGATCATCACGAGCAGATCGTCTCGCCCGACTGCATCACCGTCGCCGAGACGCTGGCGGTGCACTACGACGAGCCGTTCGCCGACGCCTCGGCGATTCCGACGTTCTACGTCGCGGCGCTGGCGCGCCAGCATGTGACGGTGTGCCTCACCGGTGACGGCGGCGATGAGCTCTTCGCCGGCTACACGCCGTATGCGGACGCGCTCGCCCGCATCGCACCGCCGCCGATTGCCGCGCTGCGCACGCTGGTCGGCGCCGGCGCGCGCCTGGTGCCGGTCCACGCCCGCGGCAAAGGCCGGCTGTCGACGCTCGCGCTCGGACCTGAGGCGTGGTTCGTGTGGCGCCGCACCGTGTTCCCCGACTATCTGCTCGACGCCGTGGTCGATCCCGACGTGCTGCTGGCCGGCGGTGAACGGCCGGAGCATCGGGCGGTCGCCGACATCCGCGCCGCGTCCGGCACGCTGCTGTCGCGCCTGCAGCAGTGGGATCAGCGTCACTATCTCCCCGACGACATTCTCGTCAAAGTCGATCGCGCGACGATGGCGCATTCGCTCGAGGCGCGCTGTCCGCTTCTCGATCACCAGGTGATCGAGCTTGCCGCGCTGCAGTCCTCTGCGCGCCACGCCGATGCGACCATGACCAAGCGGCTGTTCCGCGAGGCGATCCGGCCGTGGGTGCCCGCCGACGTGTTGACGCGGCCGAAGCGCGGCTTCGGCGTGCCGCTGCGGCGTTGGTTCCAGGAGCAGATGATCGGCTGGGCGCGCGACATCCTCCTCGATCCGCGCAGCCGGCAGCGCGGCTGGACGCGGCCGGCGCAGGTCGACGCGCTGCTCCAGCAGCACCAGAGCGGCGCGCGCGATCACGCCAAGCGGATCTGGTCGCTCGTCTGCCTCGAGTTGTGGGCGCGCGCGCATGTCGATCGCGCCAGCGGGGAGCAACGGGCATGCGCGTAACCATGCTGCTGCGGTGCCTCGCGATGATGCGAGGGGGCGGCGAGACGCGGCACCTTGCCTGGGCGCGCGAGCTGACCGCGCTCGGCGTCCACGTCGACATCATCACCGGAACGCCGCTGCTCGGCGGCGCGCGGTATCCGGTCGAGGGCGTGCCGGCGACCTCGGTGCGATCGCTCTACGCCAGGGACTTCGTCTACCGCTTCCAGAAACGGCGCGGCTTCGGCCGCCTGACGATGACCGCGCTCCACGTCGACGAGGAATGGTTCTGCCGCGCGGCGTGGCGCCGCATTGCCGCCGCCGCGGACCGGCCGGATGTGGTGCACGCCCATGCGCTGCACCAGGCGGCACGGCTGCGCACGGTCAACGTGCCGGTGATCATCAATCTGCCGGGGGCGCCGAATCCACGCTACACCGCGGACCTGCAGCAGGCCGACGTGCTGGTCGCCGACGGCTGGGCGGCGCAGCATCTGCCGGCGGCACTCGGCCGCGGCGTCGAGCGCGTGCAGAAAGGCGTCGACGCCGACCTGTTTCAGCCCGGCGGCGCAAGCCTCCGCGGGTCGCTGCGGCTCGAGCACACCGGCGTGATCATCGCGGTGGCGCGGCTGGTGCCGCTGAAGAACCTCGCCTTGCTGCTCGATGCCGTCGCGATCGTGCGCAACCGCGGCACCTCGGTCCACCTGGTGATCGTCGGCGACGGCCCGGAAGCGATGGCGCTGAAGCAGCGTGCGGCGGCGCTCGACCTCGCGGACACGGTGACCTTCCTCGGCTACCTGCCGCAGTGCGAGACCCCGCCGGCCTATCGCGCGGCGGACGTGTTCGCACTGTCGTCGGATTTCGACAACTCGCCGAATGTCGTGCTCGAAGCGATGGCCTGCGGTCTGCCGATCGTCACCACCGATGTCGGCGGCGTCCGCGAGTTCGTCGAGCACGGTGCCGGCGGCGCCGTCGTGCCGCCACAAAATGCCGCGGCGCTGGCTGCTGCCCTCGAAACCTATCTCCGCTCGCCGCAGATGGCGCGCGCGGCCGGCGATTACAACCGCCGGCGCGCCGCCACCGAATTCTCGTGGCGGGCCAGCGCGCAGCGGCTGCTCGACGTCTACGTCCAGGCGATTCATGCCCGTCATGCCGCGCGGGTGCCGGCGTGAAGTTTGCGATTCGCGACGACGACGCGTGCTACTTCACGCCGGTGTCATCGCTCGAGCGGGTCTACCGCGAGGTCTGGGATCGTGTGCCCATCTGCCTGGCGACCGTGCCGTTCGCGGTCGGCTACGAGCGGATCGGCATCCCTCGCGAGCAGTGGTCGTCGGGCGAAGCCTTCGCGCTCGAGCGCAACGGCGAGCTCGTGTCGGCGTTGCGCGAGCTGACCGCGGCGCGGCGGGTCACGATTGCGCTGCACGGCTACACGCACCAGGACTACCCGGATGGCTACGAGTTTCAGGCCGCGCCCGATCCCGAGCGGCGCGTGCGTGATGGTCTGCAATATCTGGCTCGGTTGCTCCAAGCCGACATCTCCGTGTTCGTTCCGCCGCACAACGCGCTGTCGAAGCGCGGATTGACGGCGGTCGGCAACGCGGGTCTGAACATTCTCGGGTCGTTCCTGTCGTTTCGTCCGTCGATGCGGCCGTGGGATGGGCGAACCCTCGCCAACTGGTGGCGCGTGCGCCAATACCGCGCCGCCACCGGCCGAAAGAAGTCGGACCCCTGCATCTATCCCCATGCGCTGCGCTACGCCAATCATGCAGAGTTCGGCTGTCACAGCCTCATTCCGGGGACGACGCTCGAGCAGCTGGTCGCCGGCTTCGACGAAGCACGGCGCGCCGGCGGTGATTTCTGTCTGGCGACGCACTACTGGGAGGTCAGCGACGCGATGCGAGCGGTGATGCTGCGCCTGCTCGACTATGTCGCGCGCTACAACGACGTCAGGTTCGTCGCCGCGGAGGATCTGTTCGCATGAGCGGTACGCCGGCGACCCGCTGGTCGCAGAAGGCGTCGGCTCTGTACGATCCCGCGTACGCGCGGAAGTACCGCGCCTACGACGACGACGTGCAGCACGGCGGACCGTATCGCGCCTTTGCCGAATGGCTCGCCGCCGTGTGCGCGCTGTTCACGCCGCCAATCGACGTGCTCGATCTCGGCTGCGGCACCGGCCGCTATTTCTGGGCCCTGACCGGCGTCCGCAACCTGGTCGGCATCGACGCCTCACCGGCGATGCTCGCTGAAGCGGCGCGTCCGCTGCATGCGGACCGGATCACCGCCGAAGACGTGACCCTGGTGCAGGGCGATCTGCTGGCGCACGATTTCCAGGCCGGGCAGTTCGACCTGATTTATTCGATCGGGGTCCTCGCCGAGCACGCGCCGCTCGACGCGATCGTCGCGGCGCACGTCCATCGATGGCTCCGCGCCGGCGGGCGCTTTGTGTTCACCACTGTGCATCCCGACTCCGCGTCGATCGCGCAGACACTGCCGCGGCGGCTCGGGCGCGCGCTCGGCAAGGTGCTGCCGGCCCCGATTGCGAGGCCGATCCGCGACCGGCTGCTCGCCGGCGGCCTGTACGCGGACGAACAACGCATCACCGAGCTGCTCGCTGACACCTTCGAGATCGAGGCGCTGCGGCAGTTCGACTCCGAGGCGCACCGCCACTGCTGGTGCGTGGCCAGAAAGCGGAACGCGTGAGCGGTTATCAGGACCGGCGCGCGCTGGTGATTGGCGGCTTCGGCTTCATCGGCCGGCACGTGACCGAACGGCTGCGGGCGAAAGGGGCCGTCGTCACCGTCCTCACGCGATCGACCGCCGCGCACGCCGACGCCGTGCGGGTCGTGGCCGCGGCCGGCGCGACCATCGTCGAAGGGGACCTGCGCGACGCGGCGGCGATGGCGGCCGCGGTCACCGGGCAGGACGTGGTGTTCAACCTCGCCGGGCAGTCCGGGGCGGTGCGCAGCATGGAAGACCCTTACACCGATCTCGACGTCAACGTGCGCGGCAACCTCGTGCTGCTCGACGCCCTGCGGGCGGAGGCGCCGCGCGCCAGGCTCGTGTTCGTCAGCTCGCGGCTCGCCTACGGCGCCGGCGGCGCCGATCCGATTGGCGAGGAGCGGGTCGCCGACCCGTTGTGCGTGCACGCGATCCACAAGCTGGCGGTCGAGCACTATCTCCGGGTGTATCGCAGCGTGTACGGCCTGAGCTTCACCGTCGCTCGTTTGACCAACCCGTACGGGCCGGGTCAGCCGGCGGCGCGAACCGCGTACGGCGTCGTCAATCGCCTGATTCACCTCGCGCTCACCGATCAGGCGCTGCCGATTTACGGCGACGGCGGCCAGCGACGCGATTACCTGTACATCGACGATGCGGTGGACGCGCTGCTGGCGCTCGGCGTTTCCGAGGGCAGCGACGGCGTGATCTACAACGTCGGCAGCGGCGTCGGCACGCCACTGGTCGATATGGCCCGCGCTATCATCGCGATGGCCGGCAGCGGACGGCTGGCATTCACGGCGTGGCCGCAGATCGCGCAGCAGGTCGAGACCGGTGATTTCGTCGCCGACATCACGCGGATTACGCGCGAGATCGGCTGGCGGCCGTGCGTATCCCTACGCGACGGCCTGCAGCGCACCGTGTCGCACTATCGAGCGCAGGTCTCATGACGGCCAGCCGTGCACGCGTCGTCTATCTTGCGCATGCGTTCTCGGTCGGCGGCGCCGAGGAGATGGTGCTGAATCTGGTGAAGCACCTGCCCGAACGCTTCGAGCCGATGGCCTGTTGTATTCACGAGGCCGGGCCGATCGGCGATGAGATCCGCAAGACCGGTACGCCGGTCGCAGTGCTCGGCCTGAATCCTGGCCTGCGGCGGCCGTTCGATGTCTCCGGCATCCGGGCGTAT
The DNA here is from genome assembly GCA_025463215.1 of Acidobacteriota bacterium. Taxonomy (GTDB): domain Bacteria; phylum Acidobacteriota; class Vicinamibacteria; order Vicinamibacterales; family CAVVIG01; genus CAVQFC01. Next base: position 5,506 of record JAOBWF010000343.1, read on the forward strand.
CTGCGCGAGACCCGCCCCCAGATCGTCCACACGTTTCTGTTGACCGCCAGCCTCTACGGCCGGCTCGCCGCGATTCTCGAGCACGTGCCAATCGTGATTGGCACGGAAGTGAACATCTACGAGCGCAAGAAGAAACATCACGCGATGGCCGAGCGTCTGCTGATGGCGGGGACCGATCGGGTCGTCGTGTCGGCGGCATCGGTGCGTGACTTCTACATCGACCAGGTGCATGCCGACCCGGCTAAGGTCGACGTGATCTATAACGCCGTCGACTTCGCGCAGGCGCAATCGGTGACGCCGCGGGCCGCGATGCGCGCTGCGCTGGGCGTGCCCGCCGACGCGCCGGTTGCCGGCGTGATCGCGCGGCTGACCGAGCAGAAGGGGCACCGGTTCCTGTTCGAGGCGATGGCCGCGACCGCGGCGCTGTCGCCGCTGCATCTCCTGGTGATCGGCGGCGGCGAGCTCCAGCAGGATCTGGTGGCGCGGGCGGGTGCACTCGGGATCTCGGCGCGCGTGCACTTCCTGGGACCGCGGCGCGATCTGGGCGACCTGCTCGGGGCGATCGACCTGTTCGTGATGCCGTCGCTGTGGGAGGGGTTGCCGCTGTCGCTGGTGCTCGCGATGGGCGCGGGGGTGGCCGCGGTGGCGACGGCGGTCGCCGGAATCCCCGAGGTCGTCGATCACGGCCGGACCGGTCTGCTGGTGCCGCCGGCCGACGCGGCGGCGCTCGGTGCGGCGATCGCGCGCGTCGTTGCCGATCCCGAGTTTCGCCACCGGATCGCCGATGCCGGCCGGGCGTCGGTACTGCCGCGATTCGGGATCGACAAGTATGTCGAGTCGATCACGCAGCTGTACGATCGGCTGCTGGAGCAGGCGGCATGAAGCTCGGCATCGTCTACCACATGCCGTTCTGGCGCGCGGCTGACGGCTCGCTGCGCGAGCTCGAAGGATCGTTCGCGCGCTACGTCGATTCGCTCGCGCCCTACTTCGACGAGATCGTGCTCTGCGTCCCGGTGAAGAAGCAGGCGAGCGGTGAAGGCACCGCGATCCGGGCCGCCAACGTCCGGCTTGCGCCGTTGCCGGATTTTGCCGGGCCGCTGCAGTTCTATCCGCAGCTGTCGTCGGCGATGGTCCGGATCGCCCGCTTCGTCCACGAGATCGATCTGCTGCACTGCCGCGTGCCGACGCCGGCCGGCATCTTCGCCTTCGCCACCGCGCAGGCGGCGCGTCGGCCGGCATTCGTGCTGATCGTCGGCGATCTCCAGGCGCTGCTGCCGACGATGCCGTATCGCGGGGTCAAGCGGCTGCTGTGGCGCGCTTACACCGCATTCGAAGAGTGGAACGTGCAGTGGATGGCGGATCACGGGCTCGCGTTCGCGAACGGGGCGGCGCTGGCCGGCAAGCACTCGCGTCCGAACCGCGCGGTGGTCCAGACACAGACAACGACGATCGACGCGCACGAGATTGCCTCGCGCGAGGACACGTGCGGCGGGCCGCGCATCAAGCTGCTGACCGTCAGCCGCATCGATCCGCGCAAGGGTCTGCGCGTGCTGCCGGACGTCGTCCGCCTGCTGCGCGGCCGCGGCTTCGAGGTCGAGCTCGACATCGTCGGGCCTGCCGTCGGCGCGCCTGGCGAAGCGGAGCAGGCGGCGATCGAACGAGACGCCGTTGCCGCCGGCATCGCGGACCGGGTGCGGTTCACTGGCGCCGTGCCGCTCGATCGGTTGATGCCGCTGTACCGGCAGTACGATGTCTTCGTGCTGCCGACCCTGCCAGGCGAAGGGATTCCGCGCGTCCTGCTCGAGGCGATGGCCGGCGGCGTCCCGGTGGTGACGACGCGCGTCGCGGGTATTCCGAGCCTGATCGCGCACGAGCGGAACGGGCTGCTGGTCGACGAGCCGGCGGCGGCGCCGGTCGCGGACGCGATTGCGCGGCTGATCACCGACGGCCCGCTGCGGCGGCGAGTGATCGCCTCGGGCTACGAAACCGCCCGCGGGTTCACCTTGCAGGCGCAGGCCGCGAGGATGATGCAGGACGTCTCGGCGCGATTCGGTATCGCCCTGCGGCGGCCGGCGGCATCGCCGGTGGCGATCTCATGACGCGGAAAACGAAGATCTGCTTCGTGCTGCCATCGCTCGCCGGCGGCGGCGCCGAGCGGGTGGCGGTCGACATTCTGAACGCGCTCGACCCGTCGCAGTGGGATCGCGCGATGTATCTGTCGTCGCGCGAGGGCCCGTATCTCGAACTGCTCGATCCGTCGATTCGACTCACGTCCGGCAGCCGCCGCTCACGCCGCGGCCGCTGGCTCGATCTGCGGCGTTATCTACGCGCGGAGCGGCCGGAACTGGTCGTGTCGTTCTTGAGCTACTTCTCGACCGTGAGCGCGACCAAGGCCGCGGGAATCGGCGCGCGCGTCGTCTTCAACCAGGGGACGCCGACCACGGCGTTTCTGGCCGACCGCGACTACGACTGGCGCCATGGCTGGCACCGGCGGCTGTTCTCGCTGGCGACGCGCGTCGGCTATCGGCTGGCAGACGCGATCGTGACGACGTCGAAGGGGGTCGCGGACGACCTCGTGGCGAGTTTCGCGGTACCGCGCGAGCGCATTCGGATCGTGCACAACCCGGTCGACCTGGTCGCGATCGCGTCCGGATCGGCCGAGCCGCTCGAGGCGGTGCACGAGCGGGCATGGTCGCGGCCGGCGATCGTCGCGGCCGGACGGCTCGCCGACGCCAAGAACTATCCGTTGCTGATTGACGCATTCGACGCCCTCCGGCGCAGCATTCCGGCCAGGCTCTTCATCCTCGGCCACGGCGATCGGGAACCGCAGTTGCGCGCGCAGATCGCGCAGCTCGGGCTTGGCGACCACATCGTGCTCTGCGGCTTTCAGCAGAATCCGTGGAAGTACATCGCGCGCGCGGACGTCTTCGCGATGAGCTCGGCGTACGAGGGATTCGGCAACGTGCTGGTCGAAGCGATGGCGTGCGGGGTGCCGGTGGCGGCTTATCCGGTGGAAGGGCCGGTCGACGTGGTAGGCAACGGCCGCTCCGGCATGCTGAATGACGATCTGCGGCAGGCTTGTCTGGA
>JAOBWF010000002.1 GCA_025463215.1 Acidobacteriota bacterium
CGCCAGCGAGGCGCATCGCCGCGCGATCAGCGAAGCGGTGGCCGAAGGCGAGCGCCTCGCCGCGGCCGCGGGCGCGAAGCCCGGCGCCGATGCGCTCGCGCGCACCTTCGAATCGCTGTCGCTCGCCTCGACCGCCCCCGAGCATCCCGGCCGGCTGACCGACGCCTTGCAGCCGGCGGGATTCGAAGCGCTCGCGGGGCTCGGCCCCCTGGCGGCGAGAACGCAGAATTCAGAAGTCACACCGCGGACGTTGGGACTGGCGCCGAAGCACGGCGACGCGGGAGCGAAGAACGCCGAACCACGATCCGAACGGCCAACGAAGCACGACGAACGTCTCGCGAAGGCAGCGGCCGCCGCTGCCGAGCGCGCCGCCGCGCAGGAGGCGGCCGAGAAGAAGAAGCACGCAGCCGCGGTCAAAAAGGCCGAAGACGAACTCGCCCGGTTCGAAGCCGCGGAGCAGGACGCGCGGAAGGTCTGGGAGCGCGCCCACGACGACCTCCTTGCCGCGCGCCAGGCGCTCACCGACGTCAGACGCAGCCGATTCCGCTCGCCGTGATCTGGCGCCGCCCTGCTCCCCCACCCGAGCGACCCGACGGACCCGACCTGCCGCACCCCTCGCACCACCTGCCCACGCACCTGCCCTACTCGCCTGCCCGGCCATGTTAAGGTGACCGCATGTATACGACGCTGCTGGCGGTTCACTCCTGGGTCCGATGGATTGCACTGATTGCCGTGGTCGGCACGACGCTCGCCGCGCTCCGCGGCAAGGTCGCCGGATCCGGCTCACTGGCCGATCGCTGGGGCATGGCGGCGATGATGGCGCTCGACATCCAACTGCTGCTCGGCCTGCTGCTCTACTTCGTCGTCAGCCCCAACATGAAGGCGATCCTCGAGCACTTCGGCGCCGCGATGAAAGATCCGGCGCTGCGGTTCTGGGCGGTCGAACACACCGTGTCGATGTTCGCGGCGATTGCGCTCGCGCACGTCGGCCGCGTGCTCGCGCGCAAGGCGGGAAGCACCGAGGCCAAGCGCGCGCGCCTGCTGATCTGCTTCGGCGTCGCGACCCTGCTGATCATTCTCGGGATGCCGTGGCCGGGACGCCCCGGCGGGCGGGTGCTGTTCCGAGGACTATGATCGCGAGCCTCCTCGCCGAGTGGTTTTCGCAGTGGGCGGCTGAAGTGGGCGCGCTCTCCTGGCTCGCCGTCGCGCTCGTCGCCGCCGTCGTCGAAGTGTCGCTGCCGCATTTCGGCTGCGCGTTCATCAGCGCCGGCGCGGTCGCCGCCGCCGCGGCCGCGTTCTTCGGCTATGGGGTGCCGATCCAGATCGGCACGTTCGTCTTCGTGATGACGGTGTCGCTGGTCGCGCTGCGGGCCAACCTGCTGAGCCGGCTCGCCGGCGGCGGCGTCCCGTCGCGCACCGAACCGCTCGTCGGCCGCCACGGCCAGGTGACGCACGAGATCGATCCGACGCTGGGCACCGGCCGCATCAACGTCGGCGGCGAAGACTGGGCGGCGCGCAGCCCAGAACCGCTGCCGATTGGTACCAAAATCCGTGTCGTCGGCGCCGACGGCATCGTGCTGGAGGTTACGCGCGCATGATTCCGTTCAACTCGATCGTCCTCTTCGGGATCGCGTTTTTCCTGCTGGTCGTGCTGCTGCGGACGATCAAGATCGTGCCGCAGAAGCAGGTCAAGCTGATCGAGCGCCTCGGCAAGTATCACCGCACCGCCGAAGCCGGGCTCAACACCATCGTCCCCTTCCTCGACTCGGTGCGCGCAACGATCGACCTGCGCGAGCAGATCACCAAGATCGAGCCGCAGCCGGTGATCACGCGCGACAACGTGACGATGGAAGTCGACGCCGTCATCTATTACCTGGTGGCGGATCCGGTGCGCGCGACCTACGAGGTCCAGAACCTGCCGTGGGGGCTCGAGCAGCTGACGCTGTCGGCGCTGCGCAACGTGATCGGCCAGCTCGATCTGGATCACACGCTGTCGTCGCGGGACTCGACCAACACCCAGCTGCGCGCGGCGCTCGACTCCGCGACCCAGCAATGGGGCGTCAAGGTGATGCGGATCGAGCTGAAGAACATCACGCCGCCGGAAGAGATCCGGTTGACGATGGAAAAGCAGATGACCGCGGAACGGACGCGCCGCGCGGTCGTCACCACCGCGGAGGGCGAGAAGGCATCGGCGATTCTCCGCGCGGAAGGACAGAAGCAGGCGGCGATCGTCAACGCGGAGGGGGCCAAGGAGGCGGCAATCCTCGCGGCCGAGGGGCAGGCACAGGCGCGGCTGCGGGTGGCCCAGGCCGAGGCGCAGGCCATTCAGGTCGTGTCGCAGGCGCTCGGCGCCAGCGGCAGCCCGGCGCAGTACCTGATCGCGCAGAAGTATCTCGAAGCGCTCGGCCAGATCTCGACCAACGCGCAGAAGCTCGTGTTCCTGCCGTACGAGGCGAGCGGCATCATGGCCTCGCTCGGCGGTATCAAGGAGCTGCTGCAGGCGAAGTAGGCGCGTGCTTTCGTCCGGCCTGTGGGACAATTGACAATATGGGGCTTCAGGGGCGGACGCTGGCTATCAAGGGAAGCGTGGACTGCGTCGAAGATGTGCTGATCGAAGGGCGCATCGACGGTCATATCTGGAACGAGAATCATGTCGTCACGATCGGCGCCGACGCCAGCGTCACCGGCGACATCGTGGCGCGTCAGATTACGGTCCGGGGCGCGGTCGACGGGACGATGATGGCGACCGGGCGGGTCGACATCATGGACGAGGCGCGGGTCACCGGCCGCGTGCTGTCGGCCAAGTTGATGCTGGCCGAGGGCGCGTCGTTCAACGGCAAGGCCGAGCCGCAGCACCTCGAAGCCGCGCTCAAGGTGGCGCGCCACCGCCGGAGCGAAGCGGCCGCGGGCACCTCGGTGAAGACGCCGGCGTAAGCTAATCGCGCCGGATCAAATCCTTCAGGACATCGCGCAGGCTCTGGTCGGCCTCGCGCAAGTGGTTGATCACCTTCTCGGCGTGGATCACGACCTCGCGCGACAATGAGGTGTTGCGCGACGCGATGTCGGCTCTGGCGATATCGAGCGTGGCGCGCACCGCGCGGAAATCATCCGAAGCCTTCCCCACCGCTTCGCTCAGCGCTTCAAGAGACATCTCAACCGTCGGCGGCGTCGTGTGCTCATCCATGTGGGTGGCTGTATCAACAACCGTGCCGTGAGCTGACGAAGGTCGCGGCGAGTGCGTCGACGCGATCGCGGTCATGGGCGGACCGATGGTCGGATCGCGGCGAACGCGCCGCGGCGCGACGATCCCGCGCGGCGACAAACGCCCGCGGGTTCACGTCCGCTATTGACGCGCGTCTGGTCGCGCGCAAGCACCGCGACGCGGCGATATCACGGCCGGGGGACGCATCGTGATATCATTTTCAGCTCTGCCTCTGTGTGTCCCCATCGTCCAGAGGCCTAGGACGTGGCCCTTTCAAGGCTAAAACGCGGGTTCGAATCCCGCTGGGGACGCCAATACTTTTAGGTCTATTCCGGTCACATGGGTGACAGTTCATTCCGACGACATAGGTAACACTTTCGGACCGAAGGGATTCTCGATCGGTTCGAGCCGGGCACGTCTCGTCGTCGAAGTACCCCAAATCGTAGTGCATGAAGGTCACGAGCCAGATGCGCTCGCCGACCTGCGTGACACCCACATTCTGCCCCGCAAAGACCTGGCTGAGATTCACCTTCTGACTCTTGAAACAAATCCGGCCGCAATGCGTGACGGTGAGGGTGTGGTCGTGAAACGGGTAGGTCAGGTCCTCCAGGCCGCGATAGACCCGCGGTGAGCGGGTGTAGACGTCGGCCGGCACCTTCATCGCCAGCGCCTGGTGCGGCCGGTCTTCGTTG
>JAOBWF010000004.1 GCA_025463215.1 Acidobacteriota bacterium
GGCCGACAGCTGTTCGCTGACCGTGTTGAAAAAGGTGCCGAGCTCGCCGAACTCGTCCTGCTGATTGAGATCGAGCTGGACGCCGAACTCGCCCTTGCCGAGACGCGTCAGGCCGCTGCGGATCATGTGAATCGGCTTCAGGAACAGTTGCGACAGCAGGGTCGCGACCAGCACCGACACCGCCAGCGCGATGAACGCGGTGACGAGCGCCGGCCGCAGCGACTGATCGAGATCCTGCCGGATCAATAACGTCGACACGCCGATGCGCGTCGATCCGATCTCGGTGTCGCCGAGCAGCAGCGGCCCGCGGAACTCGAGGTTCTGCCCCTGGCTCGTATAAATCGCGCGCAGCTGCGACAGCGCGGAACGATCGAGCAGCTTGCCGAGATCGTCTACCGGCGGCAGCGGCTGCCCTTCGAGCGACCGGTCGGCGTGCGCTACCGCGACGCCGTGGACATCGACCAGCGCCGCGTACATGACGTTCTTGGAGTAGAGGCTCGACTCCAGGATCGACCGCAGCCCGGGATCGGCACGCAGCGCCGCGAGCGGATCGGCGCCGCCGACGACGACCTGCTGGGCCCGGTGATAGACCGCATTGGCGAGCAGCTCGGCGCGCGCGTGGCTCTCGTCGAGGCTGACCTTCGCCAGCCGCGCGAGGTTCAGCACGCTCAAGACGACGACCACCACGACCACGATCGAGGTGACGCCGAGGACCTGCTTGCCTTTGATGCCTAGACGCATAGGTGCTTGGAGCTGGATGCTAGGAGCTGGGATCGAGCTGCTGTCCTGGTGGGCTTCGAGCTCGCGCCCAGCGCCTGGTACCAAGCTCCTACTCGGTTTTCTTCGGCCTCAGCCGCAGCTTGTTCAACTTATTGTGCAGCGTCTTCAGGCTGATGCCGAGAATTTCGGCGGCGCGCGTCTTGTTGTCGCGGGTGTGCGCCAGGGTCATCACGATCAGCCGCCGTTCCGCTTCTTCCACCGTGGTCCCCGGCGCCAGCGCCAGCTGCGGCTGCTGCGGCACCGGCGGCTCGTCGGTCAGCACCGGCGGCAGATGCCGGGTTTCGATGAACGGGCCGGGGGCCAGAATCGTCGCGCGCTCGATCACGTTGCGCAGCTCGCGGACGTTGCCGGGCCAACCGTAGTGCTCGATCATCCGCATCGCCGCCTGGTCGACGCCCGAGATCGACTTCTGGTTGCGCGTGTTGAACTCGGCGATGAACGACTGCACCAGCAGCGGCAGATCTTCCTTGCGCTCGCGCAGCGTCGGCAGCCGGAACGCGAAGACGTTCAGCCGGTAGTAGAGATCCTCGCGCAGCTTGCCCTGTTTGACCGCCTCGACCGGATCGACGTTGGTCGCGGCGATGACGCGGACATCGACGGTCTGCTCGGTGCGGCCGCCGAGGCGCCGGAAGCTGCGCTCCTGCAGAACGCGCAGCAGCTTGACCTGCGTCGCCGGCGTCATCTCGCCGATCTCGTCGAGAAACAAGGTGCCGCGGTCGGCGAGCTCGAAGCAGCCCTGACGCCGGTCGGCGGCGCCGGTGAACGCGCCTTTTTCGTGGCCGAAGATCTCGCTCTCCAGCAGCGTCTCGGGAATCGCGGCGCAGTTGATCGCGATGAACGGGAACCCGGCGCGCGGGCTCAGCTGATGAATCGTCTGCGCGATCAGCTCCTTGCCGGTGCCCGACTCGCCGGTGATCAGCACCGACGCCGAGGTCGGCGCCGCCTGCTCGACCACCTGGTAGATCTTGCGCATCACGGGGCTGTTGCCGATGATCGACCCGAACGTGCCGTGGTCGCGCAGCTGCCGCCGCAGCGACTTCACCTCGCGCATCGTCTCGAGCCGTTCCACGATCTTGTCGAGCAAGATCTTGAGGCGCTGGAGATCGACCGGCTTGGTCAGATAGTCGTAGGCCCCTTCCTTCATCGCCTCGACGGCGGTGTCGACCGTCCCCTGCGCGGTGAGCAGCAGCGTGGTCACGTCCGCGCCGACCTGCGGCAGCGCGCGCAACAGCGCGAGTCCGTCCATGCGCGGCATCACCATGTCGGTAATCACGATCGCCGGGCGGAAGGTCGTGACCTTCTCCAGCGCTTCTTCGCCATCGCACGCGGACTCTGCGATGAATCCCCAGCTCCTGACGAGTTGTTCGAGACCCACGCGCGCGGCGTGGTCATCTTCGACGATGAGCACGCGCTCAGCGGCGATTTTGGGCTCCGCTTCGACGACTTCCGGTGTACCAACTGTGATCACGTGCCCTCACCTTAACCATGTCATTTTTACATTCTGAGGCGCTGACCACGGCCGATGCAAGCTGAACGATACAAATATCGCCGACCTCAGCGGTGGCGGCGGGTTTGCAGTAGGGCTGGGTGATGGAGGCCTGAATGCGAATCACAATCGTCAGCCTGATGCTCGCGACCGTCTGCGTGAGCGGCTGCAATCGATCCGATGCGGCGACGACCGGCAGCGCGCTCGCGGCGCCCGCGGCGACGAACGGGGAGGGCAGCGCGACGCCCGTGGGCACGGTCGGCCATGTCGACTCACCGCGTGCGCCGGAAGCCGTTGCCGCAGCGACACCGGTCGTGCGCGAGGTCACGATCCCGGCGGGAACGCTGCTCACGGTAGCACTCGACACCGCGGTCGGCTCGGACATCAGCCGCGTGGAACAACCAGTCACGGCGCACCTGACGCGTCCGGTTCACGTGCACAGTGCCGTCGTCCTCGCCCAGGGCTCGCGGCTCAGCGGGGTCGTCACCGACGCGACCCGCTCGGCGAAAGTGAAGGGGCGCGCGCATCTCGCGATCCGGTTCGACTCGCTGACACCGAGCGGCGACGATCAGCGCTACGCGATTCGGACGATGTCGGTGGCGCGCACGGCGCAGGGCACCAAGCAGAAGGATGCGCTGAAGATCGGCGCGCCGGCCGCGGGCGGCGCGATCATCGGCGCGCTGCTCGGCGGCAAGAAGGGCGCGCTCGTCGGTACGGCGGTCGGCGGCGGCGCCGGCACCGCGGTCGTGCTGTCGACACGCGGCAAGGAAGTGCATCTCGCGAAGGGCGCACCGCTCACGCTGAAGCTGTCGGCGCCGCTCACCGTCCGGGTGCGCGGATAGGCGCACCGACAGTCGCCGATGGCTGATGGCTGATGGCTAAGCGTTCACGGCTTATGGCACGATGGCGTCTTGTCTGATCCGTCCAACAACGGCGGCGGTCCATCCAACGATAGCCCTCAGCCCTCGGCCGTCAGCCATGGCGACGGCGGCCGCCCCCCGCTGGCCGGACGCATTGTCGCCTTCATTGAAGTGCTGCTCTGCTCGGACGTCATCACGCAATACGCGATCGGCGGCACGCTCCTCGCGCTTGGATACAAGGCGACGACCCCCGGTGGCCAGCTCAATGTCTGGTACGTGGTCGTACTGTCGCTCGGCGACGCCATCCTCCTCGTCGGCCTGATCTTCCTCCTGCTCTACGTCCACGGCGAACGGCCGCGCGAGGTGCTGTTCGGCCGCCGGCCGCCGGGCCGCGAAGGCGTTCTCGGGCTGCTGCTGATCCCGATCGCGTTCGGGATCGCCCTCGCGGTGATTCTGACGGTCCGCCGCTTCGCGCCGTCGCTGCACAACGTCGCCGACAACCCGCTGCAAGGGCTGATGAAATCGCCGCGCGACGCCTGGTTGTTCGCGCTCGTCGTGCTGGTCGCCGGCGGCGTGCGCGAGGAAATCCAGCGCGCGTTCCTGCTGCACCGCTTCGAGGTCTGGCTGGGCGGCGGCGCCGCGGGGCTGATCGTGACGAGCCTCGCATTCGGCGCCGGGCACTTCGATCTGCAGGGAGCGGACGCGGGCATCGCCACCGGCCTGCTCGGCGCATTCTGGGGAGTGGTGTATCTGCGGCGACGATCGGCGGCGGCGCCGATCGTCAGTCACGCCGGGTTCGATCTGCTGCAGATCCTGCCGTTCCTGGGACTGCGGTAACCGTCTCTCCGTATTGGACCGTGATCACCGTCATCGCCGTTCCCCTGACAGATAAAGATCGATGACGCCGCCGCGTCGGCGCAGACCGGTCATCCATTCCTCCACGAGTCGGGTGCGGCGATCGGTCGCGGTGCTGAAGCGCTGATCGAGGTACGCGCGCATCCGCAGATCCTGGCGCAGCGTCTCGCGCAGGTGCTTCTCGTCGATCCCCGAGCGCGCGAGTGCGGCGTCGAACGCGGCTGCCGACGGGAAACGATCGCGCACGTGCTGGACCTCGGCGTCCACCGCCGCGGCCGACGGTTCCGCGGGGGCATAGCGCTCGACCTCCGCGAGCATGAGCTCGCGATCGATCAGCTTGCTCAGCACCGCCCGCACCGGATCGGCGGCGCCGTCAGCCGACTGCAACCCGAGATCGGTCGCGGCGGTCACATCGCTCAGCGTGATCAGCTGCCCCGCAACCACCGCGAGTACGCGATCGATCGTCTCGGCGCGCAGCGCCGGCGCCACGAGCGCAGCGAGCAGCAGCGCGGCCGCAGTCTGCAGTGCGATCTGCAACGCACTCTGCAGTTTGCGATTTGCAATCTGCATCTAGAACGCCTGTCCAAAGCTGATGAACCAAGCCGTCAGACCCTCGCCTGGCTGCCGGTGGACCTTGAAGCCGAGATCGAAGCGGATCGGCCCGAACGGCGACTTGTAGCGGATGCCGCTGCCGACCGCGGTGCGCAGTGCCGTCAGCTCGATCTGAGACACGCGGGAGAAGACGTTGGCGGTATCGACGAAGCCGACCGCGCTGAGCCCGCCGAACACCGGCGCGCGGACCTCGGCGTTGAAGATGACCAGGCCGTTGCCGCCGACCGGCAGCAGGTCGGCGTCGAGCGTGTCACTCGGCAGCGGCGGGTCGTGCCGGGTGCCGACGCGATCGAGATAGAAACCGCGGTTGGTGGTGTCGCCGCCGGCGTAGAACCGCTCGCTTTGCGGCAGATCGACGATCAGATCGCCGGGGATCACGTTGCCCTGCGCGTCGATCGCCTCGTGCGCAAACCCGACGGCGAGCCCGATGCGCGCGCTCGCCGCGAACACGATCCGGTTGGTGCGTGGAATCGCACGATACGCCTGCGCGCTGAAGAACGACTTCGCCAGGCCGATCTGTGACCCGATCGCGCGCGCCGCGATTTGCCCGCTCGCACTGGCGTACTCCCCGCGCGACGGATCGACGGCATCGTCGCGGGTGTCGCGGATCATCGACGCCGAAAACGACGACAGCCGGTACTGCGGGAACAGGCGATCGACCAGCGTTTTGTCATTCGGGTCGAGCTTCTCGTCGAAGACGCTGGTCCGCTGCAGCTGGTACGTGCCGGTCACGCTCACCGTCCGCGTGAGCTTGCGCGCGATGTCGGCGCTGACGCCGCGCCGCGAGAATGAAAAGCTCGAGCGCCGCTGCTGCTCGACGGTCGCGTTGAGAAAGGCGTCCGCCGCCGTATCGAACACGCGCGGCTCGCGGAACGTGCCGATCAGGCGGTACTCGAGCGGCGTCGAGCTCTCCTCGGAATGGTAGGCGACGCTCGAGAAGAAATTGATCGATCGGTTCTTGCCGAAGACGTTGCGCCGGCCCGCCTCGAAGAACGCGCGCGGCGCGACATCGAAGCGCTCGGTGGCGACCCCGCCGGTGGACGGCGCCACCGTCACCCGGCCGGCCTCGATGCCCCCGCCGTACCCGATTGTCGTCGGCGGCGCCTCCTCGATCGTGACCAGCAGATCGCGCGTGGTCTCACCGCCGTGCCGCAGTTCGGTGATGCGCGCGCGGCGGAACAGGCCGAGCGCCGTCAGGCGGCGCTGGCTTTCGTTGATCGCGGCCAGGCTGAACGGGTCGCCGGCCTTCACCCGCAGCTCGTGCTCGATCGTGCTCGTCGTCGTGCGCACGTTGCCGACGATCAGCACGTGGTCGACGAACACCTGCGGCCCCTCGTTGATCTCGAAGGTGACGACGACGTGCGTGCCGTTCTGGCTGAACGCGGGCTTGGCGTCGACCGAGGCGCTCTCGTAGCCGAGATCCTGGTAGGCGAGCTGAATGGCGTCGCGATCGACCGCGAGCTGCCCCGGCACGTACGGCCGGCCGGGGCGCAGTCCCAGGCGCGCTCGCAGCGCCGCCTCGCCGAGCGCCTGGTTGCCGGTAAAGGCGACGGCGTCGAGCGTCGTACTCGGCCCTTCGGTGATCACGGCGCGGACGGCGACCGGCACCTGTGCCGGCGGCGGCGTCTGCGTCACGACCTCGACCGCGGTGTTGACGTGCGCGGCGGCGAAGCCGCGGCGGTGGTACTGGTCCTCGATGGTCAGGACATCGGCGTCGAGACGGGCCGACGAGAACGGCTGGCCGTCGCGCACGCGCAGCGACGGTTCGAAGTCGGCCAGCGGCAGCGACGCGTTGCCGGAGATCTCATAGGTCGCGACCTTGAACTGCTGGCCGCGCGTGACCGCGAAGGTGATCACGAGCTCGCCGTTCGTCTCCTCGCGCCGGTGCGGCGCGCGCGCATCGCGGTAGCCCTGGGTCCGGAGATACTCCTCGATCCGGTTGCTCGAATCCTCGAGCAGGTCCTCGTCCACCGAGCCTTCCCGTTCGACCGGCACCAGCTCGGTTCGCCGATCCGACGGCAGCGGATCGCCGGTGAACACGACGCGCACGCGCGGTCCGGGTGCAACCGTCAGCGTCAGGGCGGCGATCGTCTGGTCGGCCGAGAGCCGCACGACCGGACGGATCTGCGCCTCGTAGTAACCCTTGCTGCGGCGCTCCTCGATGTATTTCTCGATGCGGGCGTTCAGCGTCTCGCGCTGGTAGGGGGCACCGGCCGCCACGCCGAGCCGCGCCAGAAAGTCGCCGCGCCCGACCGTGGGCAGGCCCACGATCTCGACGTCGCCGATCCGGGTCCGGGGTCCCGGCTCGATCGTGAACACCAGCGTCGCGCGCTCCGGCGCGTGCTCGAGCACCGGACGCGGCGTGATCGCCGCCGAGAGATAGCCGCGCTCGTGCAGTGCGTCGGCGAGGATGCGCGTCATGTCCGCGGCGCGGCCGAGCGGTGGCGACACGCCGTAGCGATCGACGATCGCGCGGCGCAAGGCGCCCTGGTCGACACCCGGCACGTGGAGCGGACCCTCGAAGCGGATCCGCGCGACCGGATGGATCGGGATCAGGTCGTAGCGGAGCGCGACGCCGCCGTTGTCGAGCGTCGCATCGACGCTCACGCCTTCGAAGCGGCCGAGGCTGAACAGATGGGCCACCGTCTCCCGGACCTGGATCATCGACAACGGCTGCCCCGCGACGGTCGACACGACCTGCGTCAGCAACACCTCAGTGGTCTCGTGCCCTTCCAGAATCAGGCGAACGGAGGCGACCGGCCGACCCAGGTAGTCAGCCACAGCCGCCGACGCCGGCTGCGCACTCGCCGCCGCACAGAGAACACCAAGGACGCGAAGGACATCGCCGAAGCGGCGCCGCATCAGAAGACGTGCCTCACGCGGAACTCGAGCGCGTAGGTCTGGCGGTCCTCGTTGCGCGACAGGATCCAGGCGATGCGGTCGCTCTCGTCGATCTCGAGCAGGACGATCTGATCGTTGGTCGTCGTGCCGAGGCTGCGCGAGAACGTCAGGTAGACGCGCTCGGAGATCCGCTTGCCGATCGTCAGGCGCGCGGTCGGATTCAGGCGCGACGTCTGCTGGCTGTACGGATCGATGAACGACGGCGTCAGCTGGAAGGTGTCGACGCCGAACGTCTGCTCGACGACCTTGCCGACCTCGGACGAGAGGCCGCTGGTGATCGCCTGCGTCGCCCGCGTCGTGACAATGTCGGTCTGCGTCTGATTCGGATTCTGCAGCGCGCGCAACTCGGGCGCGATCTCTCCGGTGCCGGTGCGCTGGACGTTGCTGAACAGCAGCGCGAGCACATCGGAGGTCGGCAGCGGCGGATCGGAGTTGAGCGTCGGCCGGAGCTGTTCGCTGGTGCCGGCAAACGCGACGGTGACGCGGTAGGTCTGGCCGGGCACGCGGACGTTGGTCTCCGCCTCGACGTCGAAGAACGGCTCGATGCGTGTCGGGTTCGTGAAGTCCATCGTGCCGTGCGTGATCCGATAGCGGCGGCCCTCGAACGTCACCTCGCCGCGCTCGATGTCGGCGTGCCCCGCGATCACCGGTCGATCGTAGGTGCCGCGCAGCGTGAGATCGGCACTCGCCACCATCCGCGCCAGGTTGTTCTCGACCCGCAGCGTTCCCGGCATCAGCGTCCACCCCGCTCGGTATGTCGCAGGCAATCACCAGCCCGGGGCGGGTCCGTTCCAGGGCGGCCATCAGGGCGGCCGCGGGGCCCCGCAGCCCGCCCCGGGCGCCCGTCCCGAGGACGGCGTCAATCACGACGTCGGCGCGGG
>JAOBWF010000016.1 GCA_025463215.1 Acidobacteriota bacterium
AGTCGGCAAGCAAATGGAGCGACGACTATGCGTCGAGCATGGGGGCGGCGCTCGCGTATTACACCCTGTTCTCGCTGGCTCCGCTGCTGCTGCTGGTCATCGCGATCGCCGGGCTGGTGTTCGGTGCCGACGCGGCGCGTGGACAGATCGTGGCGCAGCTCGCCGGGCTGATCGGCCAGGAGGGAGCGACCGCCGTGCAGGGCCTGCTCAAGAGCGCGAGCGAGCCGGCGAAAAGCACGATCGCGTCGATCATCAGCTTCGTCACGCTGATCGTCGGTGCGACGTCGATCTTTGCCGAGCTGCAAAGCGATCTGGATCGCATCTGGCGCGCGCCCGAACTGGCCAAGCCCGCGGGCATCTGGGGCATGCTGCGGACGCGTCTGCTGTCGTTCGGTCTGATCGTCTCGATCGGGTTCCTGCTGCTGGTGTCGCTGGTCGTCAGCGCCGGTCTGGCCGCGATGGGCAGCTGGTGGGGCGCCTGGTTCGGCGGCTGGGTCGTCACACTGCAGATCGTCAATCAGATCGTCAGTCTCGTATTCGTGACGGCGCTGTTCGCGCTGATGTATCGCATCCTGCCGAGCGTTCGCGTGGCCTGGGAGGACGTGTGGCACGGGGCGCTGGCGACGGGGGTGATGTTCACGGTCGGAAAGTACGCGATCGGGATGTATCTGGGGAAGGCGGGCGTGTCATCCGGTTTCGGCGCGGCCGGTTCGATCGTGGTGCTGCTGGTGTGGGTGTTCTACTCGTCGCAGATTTTCCTGCTTGGCGCCGAGTTCACCTGGCTGTACGCCCACAACTGCGGCTCGCGCGCCGCGGAGCCGGTGCCGGAGGGCGCGGCGGCGACCAGCGGGCGGCGGGATCATGCACCGCTGGCGCTGCCGGCCATCGGACAAACCACGATCGGACATACGGTGGCACGGCAGGCGGTGCAGACCGGCGCGGCGCGCGACTTCGCGACCGCCGGGTTGGTCTGGGTCGGGATCGGCATCGTGCGCTCGCTGTTCCAGCGGCGCACGCCGGTGAAGTAGTCACTAACAACGGAGGACAGCATGGATCACCCCCTTCCTGGGTTGAAGTACGTGGACGCCAACGATCTGGACGACAGTGGAATGAAGTTCGCGGGCATCGAAGTGGACGGCGTCGACGGCGAGAAGCTCGGCGAGGTCGAGGGCTTCGTGATGGACGTGGTCGAGGGGCGCCCGCGTCACATCGCGGTCGGCGCCGGCTGGTTCATGCACAAGCATTTCCTGCTGCCGATCGGCCACGCCACGCTCGACGCCGGCGGCACCAAGCTCGTCGCCGACCTCACCAAGGAGCGGGTCAAGCGCTTTCCCGGCTTCGACAAGAGCGAGTTCGAACGGCTCGACGCGGGTCAGCTGGCGCAGCTCGATGCGACGCTGGCTGCCGCGTGCGCCACCGACACCGGCGGCGGGTCCAGCGTCGACGATCACTACCAGGTACCGGGCTGGTGGAAGACGTCCTCGGGACGTTGACGCACCGCATCGCTTCGTCCAACCGCGAGGCCGCGACACGATGGCTGTTGCCGACCGCGCTCGCCGCCGCGTTGTGCGGCGGCGGGTGCGGCCGCAATCCGTCGACCGTGATCGCCGACCACCAGCACACGCTGACATCATCACAGGCCACGGCGGCGATGGTCGGCGACGCGTGGCTGTCCCAGGCCGTGACGCCGATCTACGCGCACACCGCGTTCGAGGCGACAGCGCGCGTCCTGAACGAGCGGCACACGCAGTTGTCGGCCGATCTCCCGCTCCTCGCGACGCGTGACGGCGCTGCCATGTCGGACGCGGAAGAGCGCGTCTCGCGGATCCTCGCCTCGCTCTCCGACGCCGTCGAGCGCGGCGACACGGCGGCGGCGCGCCGGCATCTCGACGCGCTGACGCCGGGCTCGAGCGCGCCTTGAAAAAGATTGCGAATCTCGTGCTCGGCGTCGTGACGAGCATCGGCGGCTTCGTCGAAGTGGGATCGATCTCCACCGCGGCGCAGGCCGGCTCCGAGTTCGAGTATGCCTTGCTGTGGGCGATCGGCGCCGCCGGCCTGATGCTCGCGATGCTGGTCGAGATGTCCGGACGGCTCGCCGCGGTGAGCCGGCGGACGGTGGCGGCGGCGGTGCGCGAGCGATTCGGGTTTCATTTCCAGACCGTCCCACTGTGCGCCGAACTGGCGACCGACCTGTTGCTCCTCGCCGCTGAAGTCGGCGGGGTCGGCATCGCGCTGCGGCTGCTGACAGGCGTCGGCTTCGAGTGGTGGATCCTTCCGGTCGCGCTCGTTGCATGGCTGATCCTCTGGTTCGGCAATTTCAGTGCAATCGAAGACGGCCTCGGCGTGCTCGGTCTGGTGACGGTGTCGTTCGTGGTCGCCGCGTGGCGCCTGCACCCGGAGCCCGCCGCGCTCGGCCGCGGCCTGGTTCCGCGCCTGCCGTCGCACGATCTCGTGCGCTACGGCTTTCTCGCGGTCAGCATTCTCGGAGCGACGGTCAGCCCGTACCTGCTTAACTTCTACGCCTCCGGTGCGGTGGAGGAGGAATGGTCCGAGCAGGATCTCTGGATCAACAGGACGACGTCGTTCGCCGGCATGGGGTTCGGCACGGTGGTCTCGATGGGCGTCCTGGTGACCGCGGCATTGGTGCTGGCGCCGCGCCACATCCGGGTCGACTCGTACGAACAGGCGGCGTTGATGTTCGTGCCGGCGTTCGGCCATTGGGGTGTGACGCTGTTTGCGCTCGCGCTCGGCGTCGGCTGTCTTGGTGCGTCGGTCGAGATCGCGCTCAACGCCGGTTACCTCGTCTCGCAGGCCTTCGGCTGGACATGGGGCGTCGAGCAGAAGCGGAAGGAGACCGCCCGCTTCAGCGCCGCGTTCACCGGCGTGCTGGTGCTCGGCGCCGCGGTCGCGCTCGCCGGCTTCGATCCGCTCCGGATCACCCTCGTGTCCCTCGCGATGACGGTGATGATCATGCCGCTCGTCGTGCTGCCGTTCTTGGTGCTGATGAACGATCCGCGCTTCGTCAAGCAGCACACCAGCGGCCCGGTCGGCAATGTCCTGCTGGCGGCACTGGTGGTGATGGGGGCGCTCTTCGCCGTCATCGTCGTGCCGCTCGAAGTCTTCGGAGGGTGAACGATGGATCTCGTCCGCGACCTGCTCGATCAGCCTGTCGTCGACCGCAACGGCCGCCCCATGGGGCGGGTCGACGGCATCGTCCTCGATCTGCGCGCCGATGCGCCGCCGCGGGTCGTGTCGATCGCGATCGGCCCGGCGGTGCTCGGCGAACGGCTGCATCGGGCGATCGGCCGCTGGGTCGCCGCGATTGAAATCGCCTGCGGCGTGGCGGAGGGGCGGCCGATCGAGATCGCGATGAGCGATCTGCGGATCGCGAACGGCGAGGTCCACGCCGGCGCCGCGATCGGCGAGACCGCGGCCGGCACGGTGGAGAAGCGCGTGCGCGGGTGGCTGCGCCGGCTGCCGGGCGAATGAGCGCGCATCTCGTCCGCCTCGATCGTCTGCTCGGTCGGTGCGTGCTGGCGGCGAACAACCGGTCGATCGGCCGGATCGAGGAGTTTCGCGCCGAGGCACGCGCGGCCGGCTGGGTCGTCACCGCATATTCGATCGGCTCGGCCGGACTGTGGGAGCGGCTGGGGCTCGCCGTGCGGCGGCTGTCCGGATCGCGCGGTGGACGGCACGGATACGTCGCGCGCTGGGATCAGCTGGACCTCAGTAACCCTGACGTGCCCCGGCTGCGCTGTCGTGTCGAAGAGCTGGAGCGGCTCTAGCCGTGCTCCTGCCTCGTCGCGCAGCCTTCACGGCTGCCACTACCGTAGCGCCCTCGTAGGCCGCATGTGGCAGGGCTGTGCGCGCCGCGATCACGCATCTGCACACCGCTCCAGCGGGCGATTCTGACGCAGGTATCCCGTTTGCAGCGCATCAACCGGTAATCCAAAGGAGCGTGTGAGATGAGAGGCGCCGGCATCAGCAACAGGGAATCTCCAGAGGAAGAAGCGCAGGAACGCCAGGAACATCCGCCGGTTGACACCAGCTCGCCGCCGCCGCAGGACGCCGCCGGGCGCGTCGGCGAGGAGCCGCTGACCGATATGAACGATCGGCAGACGTCGCACAAAGCCGGGAGCCATTCGATCGCGGAGAAAGAGGCGGAGACCCGCTATCCCGACCGGTCGATGCCGGCGACGCATAAAGTCGCCGGCGCATTCGGCAAGGAGCCGCGCGACGAGGAGCCGACGACACCGGAGTAGCGGCGGTCAGAAGGCAGGCGTCGACGCCCACGCGACGACGTCCTGCCGCTTCGCATAGTGCAGCAGCGGCGCTGCCCGTTCCACCTGAATCCCCGCCGCCTCCATCATCGTCTCGGTATCGATCCGCGCCTCGGCGATCTGCAGCGGCCACCTGCGATGGTGGATCTCGACCCGGCGGGGGTGCGCTTCGTCCGCTACTGTGTAGAGGCAGTACCGCTCGGTGAGGAAATATTCCAGCGAGCCGGCGCGCGGGTGGAAGACAGGGCCGGCGGGGCGATAGACGGCCGCGAACTCGGCGTCGCGTCGGTCGCCTGCCGTCCGCGTACTGCGGTATCTCACGCCGCCGGCGGTCTGCTCCAC
>JAOBWF010000043.1 GCA_025463215.1 Acidobacteriota bacterium
ACGCCGGTGTTGCCGTTGGTCGCCCACGACTCGTTCTCCCACGTGTCGTTGCCGAATTCGCCCGGCAGCGGAATCGTGTGGAACGTCCACAGCAGCTTGCCGGTCCTGACGTCGAAGGCGCGGACGAGACCCTTGGTGTTGTTGTGGGTCGCCACCGTCATGCCTTCCTTGAACGACGATCCGATCAGCACGATGTTGCCGACAACGGTCGGCGTCGAGTGCAGGCCGATCTCGCCGGTCTCCATCTCGATCTGCTGCCCCTTACCGACCGTCGCCCCCTTCTTCAGATCGACGACGCCGCCGTCGCCGAACGAGCTGACCATGGCGCCGTTCTTCGCGTTCAGCGCGACCAGCCGGTAGCCCGTGGTGACGTAGAGGATGCGGTCGTCGCCTTTGCCGTCGGTCCAGTACGAGACGCCGCGGCCGGAGAGCTGGCGCGGCGCGATCGCGGCGCGGTTGCCTTCGCGATAGCTGTGCGTCCAGATCAACTCGCCGGTGCGGCCGTCGAGGGCGACCACCGATCGGCGCGAGACGGCGGTCGTGTACAGAACGCCCTAGATCGCCAGCGGCGTGCCTTCGAGCTTGAACTCGGGCCGCGTCCCGAGGTTGTCGGTCTTGAAGCGCCAGGATTCCTCGAGCTGGTTGAAGTTGGCGGCGCTGATCTGATCGAGCGGCGAGTACTTCGTGCCGCGCATGTCGGCGGTGTAGTGCGTCCAGTCGCCGTTGTTCGTGCTCGGCAGTCCGGCCGGCTGACCCGCGAGCTCGTGGCGCGCGATCAGGACCAGCGGGACGAGAACGAGCAGCGATCGCGCGAGCAGGCGTCTCATCTGACCCCCGGGAAAGACAGAAATGTTGGTCCGAGCACAATATATGTCCATGGGGCGCCGCTTCAAGTGAAAACTGGCCAGGCGGGACTCTCGGTCGTACAGGTTAACTACGCGTACGACAACGGCTTGACCGATCCCGACGAGCTGCTCGCGCGCTATTACACCCTCACCGGCTGGAGCGACGCCCTGACCGGCGCCGGCGCCGGGCGCGTCGCCGTAGTGCAGCGCTTTCACCGCGACGCGCAGATGGTCCGCAATGGCGTCGCCTACATCTTCCGCCGCGCCGGAATGGCCGCCGCGGTCGCGGGGCGGCGTCCCGCCGTGGCACACGTCAACGGCCTGATCTTTCCGCTCCAGACATGGCGCCTGCGCCGGACGCTCGATCCTGCCGCCGCGATCGTCGTGCAGAGCCATGCCGACGGCGGCGCGATCGGACGCGCGCCGCGGCTGCGCGTCCTCGGGCGCGCGGCGCGCCACGCCGCGGATGCGTTTCTGTTCGCGGCCGACGAGCACGCTGCCGCGTGGCGGCAGGCCGGGCTCATCGCCGACGATCAACCGGTGTACTGCGTGATGCCGGCGAGCTCGACGCTGCAGCCGATCCCGCGCGACACCGCGCGCGGCGAGTCGGGGCTGCGCGGCGTGCCGGCCATCCTCTGGGTCGGCCGCCTCAACGCGAACAAGGATCCCCTGACGGTGCTCGACGCGTTCGAGCGGTGCGCGGCCGACCTGCCGGACGCGACGCTGACAATGGTGTATGGGACCGGGGAACTGCTCAACGCGGTGCGCGCGCGGCTCGACCGATCGCCGGCGCTGCGCGGCCGCGTCCGTCTCGCCGGCGCGATCCCGCACGATCGACTCGCCGCCTTCTACAGCGCCGCCGATCTCTTCATCGTCGGCAGCGCGCATGAGGGGAGCGGCTATTCGCTGATGGAGGCGTGCGCGTGCGGTGCGGTTCCGGTGGTCACCGACATCCCGACATTTCGCACACTGACTGGCGGAGGCTCGTGCGGCGCGCTCTGGACCCGAGGGGACCCGGAGAGTTGTGCACGCGCCTTGCTGGAGGTTGCGCGCCGCGATCTCGACGGGGAACGCGCGCGGCTCGCGGCGCATTTCGATCGTGAGCTCAGTTGGGCCGCCGTGGGACGGCGGGCGATGGACATATACACACACGTGCTCGGGGCGAGGTACTCGGCGCTCGGTGCGAGGCGCTAGTTGCTGGAGGCTGGGTACTCGACGGCTGCACGGGGTATCGCCGATCTCGGCACGCGCAGCGCTGAGCGCCTGTCAATTTGACGTAGACTGGAGCGTCCCCATGGCAGCGAGTGTGCTCGTCGTCGACGACGATCCGAATCTGGTCCGGCTGATGAGCAAGTTTCTGACGCTGGAAGGATTCGCGCCGGTACCGGCGTCGAACGGCGCCGAAGCGCTCAAGTATCTGCGCGGCGGCGGCACCGCCAGCGTCATCCTGCTGGATTTGCGCATGCCGGTGATGGACGGGTGGACGTTCCGCCGCCAGCAGCGCGAAGATCCCGGACTCGCCGGCATTCCGATCGTGGTGCTCTCGGGCATGGAGGTCGACGGCATCCAGGACATGGATGCCGCCGCTGCGTTCCACAAACCGGTCAGCTTTCCCGAAGTCGTCGGCGTCGTGCGGCGCCTCTGCGACCAATCCCGCTAAACCACACCGTCGGTGGACGCCTGGCTGCGCCCGCGGTAGCGCAGCTTGTCGATGCTCAACCGCTTGATCTTCGATTCGAGCGTCGAGGCCGGCACCCCCAGCCGCGCGGCCGCGCCGGCCGGCCCCGAGACGCGGCCGCGGGTTTCGCCCAACGCCTGCTCGATCATGTGCTGCTCGCTGCCGTGAAGGGCGGCATCCAGCTTCGACGATGCGATCGCGGGGGCGTGCCGGTCGATCAGCAGGGACGCCGGTACGTGCAGCAGCTCGTCGTCGCACATGATCGCGCTGTGCTCGATGACGTTCTGCATCTGGCGGATGTTGCCCGGCCAGCTGAAGGCTTGCAGCCGATCGAGCGAGGCGGCATCGATGCCGCCGAAGGCGCGGCCCAGGCGCGCCGCGATCCGCGTCAGGAAATATTCCGCCAGCGCCGGGATGTCGTCCCCGCGCTCGCGCAGCGGCGGCAGGCGGATGGGGAAGACGCTGAGCCGGTAGTACAGATCGGAGCGGAACCGGCGGTCGTCGACCGCCTCCTCGAGGCTGCGATTGGTCGCGGCGACGAGGCGGACGTCGACGCGCCGCGTCTGCGACGCGCCGAGCCGTTCGAACTCGCCATCCTGCAGGACCCGCAGCAGTGCGACCTGCATGTCGAGCGACAGCTCGCCGATCTCGTCGAGGAAGAGCGTGGCGTGATCGGCAAGCTCGAAGCGGCCGATCCGGCGCTGCACCGCGCCGGTGAAGGCCCCCTGTTCGTGCCCGAACAGCTCCGAGGCGATCAGCGACTCGGGCAGCGCCGCCAGGTTGACGGCGACGAGCGGCCGCGCCGCGCGCCTCGACCGGCGATGCAGCGTGCGCGCAATCAATTCCTTGCCGGTGCCGGTCTCGCCGGTGATCAACACGGTGGTGTCGATCGGGGCGACGCGCTCGAGACGATTGAGCGCGTCCTGCAGCGCCGGCGATCGGCTGACGATGTCGTGGTCGGCGTCGTGGCGATATCGGGAGCCTGCGCCGCCGATGGCGGCGAGGGGTGATGCGGAACCAATCGGAATCATGGGGGTCCTCCGCGGACGTGTCGTGTCAGACGAACGATAGGCCGGACGGAGGACCACGTCTCTTATACGAGAGTGTAGATGGGCTCATCCGGGCCGCGGTACGCCGAGCCGTTCCGCCATGCGCACCAGATCCGCGATTGAATCGGCCTGCATCTTGTGCATCACGTGGCCGCGATGGACCTTCACAGTGATTTCGCTGGTGCCGAGCTCGCCGGCGATTTGCTTGTTCAACCGCCCGGTGACCACCCACGCCAGCACTTCGCGTTCACGCGCGGTCAACGACGCGTAGCGCTCGCGCAGCGCCGCGGTCTGATGCTCCTCGGCGCGCCGGACGCGGTCCTGCTTGAGCGCTTCCTCGACGGCGGCGAGCAGCTCCTGATCGCGAAAGGGCTTGGTCAGGAAATCGACGGCGCCGGCCTTCATGACGCGAACAGTTGTGGGGATGTCGCCATGGCCGCTCATGAAAATCACCGGCAGGTGCACCCCCGCTTCGGACAGCTTGCGCTGGCAGTCGAGGCCGCCCAGCCCGGGCATCCGGACGTCGAGCACGAGACAGGCGGTCGTTTCGATCTTGACGGTCGCCAGAAAGTCATTGGCCGATCCGAACAATTGCGGCTGATGGCCCGCCGATCGGAGCACGTTGCCGATGACCGCGCGCACCGCGTCATCGTCGTCGACAACGAAGACGGTCGTCGGTTCGTCGCTCATGATTCCAGCGGGCAGTCGGAGGGGAAGGGGTGGGATGAGCGCTGCATCATGATGGCCTCGTCGCGGACGACCGCGACGGCGATCGCGGGGACTGGGGACGCGGCGCGGTCAGCGGCGCGTGCGACGGCGGCGGCGGAACGTTTCGGGCGTGACGCCGAAGTGGCGGATGAACTGCCGGTAGAAGTTCTTCTTGCTGCGATACCCGACGCCGAGCGCGACCGCCTCGATTTTGACGTTCGACGCGATTAGACGCGCGGCGTGCCTGAGCCGCACCGCGGTCAGATACGAATGGACGCTGACGCCGGTCTTGCGGCGGAACTCGCGTGCCAGCGCGGCCGGGTTGCCGCGCAACGCGGCCGCGACGGTTTTCATCGTGATCCGATCGGCGTAGGAATTCTCGATGAATTTGACCATCCGGTCCACCACACCGAAGGGTGGCCCTTCACTCAGCGGTACGCAACGTCAAAGCGGTTCCCTTTTTGCGCCGGCGCCTGTTGCGACGCGTTTGGTGTGAAAGGCGGGATGCAGGAATCAACTGACGAGTCGCGCCGGGTCGCCGACGCAGCGACAGCGCGCGTTGCCCGGTCGCACGCGAACTTGCGATTTTTCGCGCGGCGATGGTCGTCGCACGCGGGTTGGCGACAAAACCCGGCTGGCGCGCACGGCACGATGGTTGCGCAATCCGCATCATGACTATCCAGCAGCTCGCCATGGCCGTCACGCTCCGACGCGATCATTTCCGCGGCGCACCGCGCGCGCCGGTCACCCTGCTCGAATACGGCGACTACGAGTGCCCCCATTGCGGTGCCGCGCAGATGTCGATCGCCATCGTCCGTCAACGGATGGGCGATCAACTCCGCTTCGCCTACCGTCATTTTCCGCTGACCGCCATCCATCCGCGCGCCGAGCGCGCGGCGGAAGCGGCGGAGGCGGCCGGCGCGCAAGGGCAGTTCTGGCCGATGCACGACCTGCTGTTCGAAAACCAGCAGACGCTCGAGGACGACAATCTGATCGTCTACGCCGATCAGATCGGCCTCAACGTCGGCCGGTTTGCCAGCGATCTGGCCTCGGCGCGCCACGCCGCGCGGGTGCGCGACGACTTCCTGTCCGGGCTCGACAGCGGAGTCAAGGGGACGCCGACCTTCTTCGTCAACGGTCTGCACTACACCGGCGCCTACGAGGCCGACTCGCTCGTCGCGGCGGTGCAACGGGCGCTGCCGCCGCTCATCAGCCCGCCGACCGGTAGAGGTGTACGAATGTAACCGGCGTTAACTCCCGCCTAATCGGATCCCCTGATCGCGCGCGGTCGCCGAGGGGGGCGCCCTTGGTGCCGGGGAGCGCCCAGCTAGGGGCTGCTGCCGGCGCGGCTGCTGATCGCCCAGCGTTCCACGACCACGGTCTTGAGCTGCTTTCGACGTGAAACCGCGGATGGCGTACGCCTGCGGAGCGCGGCCGTCCCTCACGTGCCGCCGCGGCCGTGCGTCCGGCGACGCACGAATCGAATCGCGGATGCGATCGGCCGCGGAACTGGGGTACCCTGGATCCGTGAACGATCGTGAGGACCAGACGGGCGGATCCGTCAAAGAGCGGGTCAAGACCGAGAAGAAAGAGCCGACGCTCTATAAGGTTGTGCTCCTCAACGACGACTACACGACCATGGAGTTCGTCCTGCGTGTCCTCGAGGGCGTGTTTCAGAAATCGCCGGCCGAGGCGTACCGAACCATGATGCAGGTGCATCTAAATGGGAGTGGGGTCGCCGGCGTCTACCCGTGGGAGGTCGCCGAAACCAAAGTCCAGACGCTCGCGACGCTGGCCCGGGAGGCCGAGTTTCCGTTGCGTGCGGCCATCGAAGAAGCGTGAGCTGAACCGTGTTTTCTGCAGCCATTGAAGTCGTCCTGACCATCGCCTATCGCGAAGCCGTGTCGCGCCGGCACGCCTACGTCACCCTCGAGCACCTGCTCTACGCGCTCGCCCACGACAACGACGGCGAGCGGATCCTCGCCGCCTGCGGCGCCGATCTGCCGCGCCTGCGCCGCGACCTCGACGCCTACCTCAACGAGTCGCTCGAACAGATGAAGCGCGGCGACGCGCGCGAGCCGGAGCAGACGGCGGCGTTTCGCCGCGTCCTGCAGACGGCCGTGCTGCACGTCCAGAGCGCGCAGCGCGGCGAAGTCGAAGCCGGCGACATCTTCGCCGCGATCCTGCAGCAGCCCAAGACGCACGCCGCCCAGCTGCTGGCCGAGCAGGGGGTGACGCGGCTCGACATCCTCGAGTACATCTCGCACGGCATTTCGAAGGTGGCGGCCTCGGGCGCCACCCGGCCGGCTGAGCCGGGGACCGAGGCTGGCGGCGGCGACGAGGGATCGGCGTCGGCGCGCGACCCGCTTGCCGCGTACTGCTCGAACCTGACCGAGCGTGCCCGGCAAGGCGCCCTCGATCCGCTGATCGGCCGCGTCGCGGAACTGCAGCGCACGATCGAGGTCCTCTGCCGTCGGCGCAAGAACAACCCGGTGTTTGTCGGCGAGGCCGGGGTCGGCAAGACCGCGATGGCCGAAGGGCTCGCCGTTCGCCTGCTCGCCGAGGACGCGCCCGAGGCGCTGCGGGACGCGGAGATCTTCTCGCTCGATACCGCGGGGCTGCTCGCCGGCACGCGGTTCCGCGGCGACTTCGAAGAACGCTTCAAGGCGGTGATCAAGGCGATGAACGCGCGGCCGAAGGCGATCCTCTTCATCGACGAGATTCACTCGACGGTCGGCGCCGGCGCGACCACCGGCGGCACGATGGATCTGGCGACGCTGATCAAGCCGATGCTGACCGCGGGCGAGCTCCGCGTGATCGGCTCGACCACGTTCGACGAGTACAAGCACATCGAGAAGGATCGGGCGCTGGCGCGCCGGCTGCAGAAGATCGCGATCGAGGAGCCGTCGGTCGATGAGGCGGTCAAGATTCTCGCCGGGCTGAAGAGCCGCTACGAAGCGCATCACCGCGTCACCTACACCGACGCGGCGCTCGACGCCGCCGTGAAGCTGGCGGCGCGACACCTGCGCGACTACCGCCTGCCCGACAGCGCGATCGACCTGCTCGACGAAGCCGGCTCGGTGGCGCGGCTCGCGGCGCCACCGGTCGCGCCTGTCGATGCCGCCGCCGCTGCCGATCCCGGCCATGCCGCGCTTCCTGCCCCGGTGGTCGTCGACGCGCCCGAGATCGAAAAGATCGTCGCGCGGATCGCTCGGATCCCGGCACGGCAGGCCTCGTCCTCCGATCGCGAACGGCTGCGCACGCTCGAGGAATCGCTGCAGCGCGTC
The DNA here is from genome assembly GCA_025463215.1 of Acidobacteriota bacterium. Classification (GTDB taxonomy): domain Bacteria; phylum Acidobacteriota; class Vicinamibacteria; order Vicinamibacterales; family CAVVIG01; genus CAVQFC01. Next base: position 7,568 of record JAOBWF010000043.1, read on the forward strand.
GTGTTCGGTCAGACCGACGCCGTGCATCTGGTGGCGCAGGCGATCAAGCGGTCGCGCGCCGGACTCGGTCAGCCCGATCGGCCGGCCGGCTGCTTCCTGTTCACCGGTCCGACCGGCGTCGGCAAGACCGAGCTCGCCAAGCAGCTCGCGATTCAGCTCGGCAACGAGTTCTCGCGCATCGACATGAGCGAGTACATGGAGAAGCACGCGGTCGCCCGCCTGATTGGCGCGCCGCCCGGCTACGTCGGCTTCGAGCAGGGCGGACTGCTGGTCGACATGGTCCGCACCCATCCGTACAGCGTCGTGCTGCTCGACGAGATCGAGAAGGCGCACCCGGACATCTACAACATCCTGCTGCAGGTGATGGACCACGCCGCGCTGACCGACAATACGGGGCGCAAGGCCGACTTCCGCAACGTCGTGCTGATCCTGACGTCGAACGCCGGCTCGCGCGAGATGAGCGCGGCGTCGATCGGCTTTGCCGAAGGCGGCAGCGGCGACGCGCATGACGCCCGGCTGCGCAAGGCGGCCGCGGGCAAGTCCAAAGCGGCGATCGAAAAGGTGTTCAGCCCAGAGTTCCGCAACCGGCTCGACGCGATCGTCACGTTCGGGACGCTCAGCGCGTCCGTGATGGAGCAGATCGTCGACAAGTTCGTGCTGCAGCTCGAGCAGCAGCTGGCCGAGCGCCATGTCGCGATTACGCTGACCGACGCCGCCCGCGCCTGGCTGGCGATCAAAGGCTACGACCCGGTGTTCGGCGCGCGGCCGCTCGCCCGGGTCGTGCAGAAGGAAGTCCGCGATCCGCTCACGGATCAGGTTCTGTTCGGCGCACTGGAGCACGGCGGCACCGTGACGATCGACGCCGCCGACAATGCACTCACGTTCGCCTACGACGGCAAGCGCGAGTAGCGCAGGGCGTCAGCGCTCCGGCTTCTGCCAGCGCATGAACAGGAAGTAGGGCACCCGCGTCATCGGTTCGAACCGCGACGAGGCGCGCAGCTCGGCCTCGGTTGCCATCGGCTCCTGAAGCTCCCGCAGCACGAACCCCGCCTGCAGCGCGCCGCGGATGTAGTCCTCGAGCGGGCGATGGCGGCGCAGCGTCGGCGTCCGGAACGAGGGTGCGATCCGATCGTTCCAGGCGATGCGCTCGAAATAGCGGTCGACCGCGAAATGCTGCGGCCACCGCCCCTTGCCGCCAATCCAGTCAGACACCGGCGCCGAAAAGCAGGGGTGGGTGATGCTCATACAGAGCATCGCGCCCGGCGCGAGCACGCGGTGCGCCTCGCGCATCGCGCCGGCGTAGTCCTCGACGTTCATCAGCAGCATCGACGCGACGATCAGATCGAAGGCGTCGTCGTCGATGTCCTCGAGCGCGTTGGCGTTGCTGCACTGATACCGGATGTCGAGCCCCGCCATGGCCGCCCGCTGTCGCGCCGCCTCGACCAGCCGGCGGCTGCCGTCGATGCCGGTGACGCGCGCGCCGCGGCCGGCGAGCGCCCGCGAGTAGGCGCCTTCACCGCACCCGAGATCGAGCACGCGCTTGCCGGCGACGTCGCCGGCGAGGGCGAACATCCGCGGCTGCAGGAAGAAATTCTGGTAATCGCTGGCGTCGGCGTGCGCGATCCAGTCGTCCGCGGCGGCGTCCCAGGAGCGGGTCGAGGAATCATCAGGCATCGGTCGTCAGTCACCACCGCCGGTCCGCATCGTGATCACGAAGTCGCGGCCCGAATCGAGATCGCTGTTGTTGATGTGGGTTTCCCCCGGCTGTTTCGCCAGCGTCTCGCCGCTGCGCAGCTCGATCTCGAACCGGTAGGTGCCTTCCGGCACCTGAATCGTGTAGCCGCCGTTGGCCGCCGTCGTCGTGTCGTGGCGCGCACCGGTCTTGACTTCGATCACCGTGACCTTCCGTCCCGGTACCGCGACCGCCGCGTCCACCGTCGTCACGATCCCGGCGATGGTGCCGCCGACCTTGTTCGGATTGCTGTTGACGACCGGTCCTGGATGACACGCCGCCGTCACCACCGCAACACACGCCAGCAGAACAGGTGCAATCTTCATGTTCACCTCAGCCGGCAAGGCTGCAAGGGGCGCGCCGCGGGTCATGGTTTCGGCGCCGCCTTGCCGAAGACCTCGACGATAGTCGCGGTCACCGTGCCGGTGTTGCGAAACGTGTGCTTGGCGCCCCCTTTGAGGTTGAGCACCTGCCCCTGTGTGACCTCGACCGGCTCCTCCCCCTCGACCGTCAGCAGCAGCTGCCCTGTCACCAGTGTGAACACATGCCACGTCGCTTCGTCGTGTGAATGCATCCGGCGGGTCGCGCCTGGCTCGGCGTAGTCGCGCAGGACGCGGAACGCGGGCTGCTCCATGACGACCATCGACGAGACCCCGGGATCGCCCGCTACGGGCCTGGCTTTGTCGGCGCCGCCGACCGCTTGGGCATTGGCTCGCGACGAGAACAGCACGAACGCGAGGACGAGGGCTGAGAGGGTGTTCACCATGTCTCCTTCTGCGATGACGGTCGTCACATCTTACAGGCGGCGGCCCTCGGCCCGCTGCTGGCGATGTGTCCGATGTCGGCTCAGACGCGGCCGCGACCGCTACCGACACCATCTCATCGAGCTGCCGATGGCGGCCACGCGCTGATCAGACGACGGTTTGGGTTCGGTCGTTTCGCGGGTTTCGTGCGAGACTCGCGTCGATGAAACAGTCCGGCACCGTGGTCGGCGTGCTGGCGGCGATCAGCGTGTCGCATCTGCTGAACGACACGCTGCAGTCGCTGATCCCGTCGATCTATCCGCTGCTGAAGCTGTCGCTGCACCTGAACTTTGCGCAAGTCGGCTTGATTACGTTGACGCTGCAGCTGACCGCATCGTTGCTGCAGCCGCTCGTCGGCATGTACACCGATCGGCGGCCGCTGCCGTACTCGCTGGTTGCCGGGATGACGTTCTCGCTCGTCGGTCTGCTGTTGCTGTCGGTGGCGGGGACGCTCGGCACGATCCTGTTCGCGGCGGGGCTGATGGGCGTCGGCTCGTCGATCTTTCATCCCGAATCGTCGCGCATCGCGCGGATGTCCTCGGGCGGCCGCCACGGCCTGGCGCAGTCGGTGTTCCAGGTCGGCGGCAACATGGGGTCGTCGCTCGGGCCGCTGCTCGCGGCGTTCTTCGTCGTGCCGCACGGCCAGTCCAGCCTGGCATGGTGCGCGGGGATTGCGGTGATCGCGATCGTGCTGCTGACGAAGGTGGGGCAGTGGTCGGCGCAGCATCGCCCGGGCGCGACCCACACGGCGCAGGCCGGGCGCTGGGAGCCGCGCCCCGGGCTCTCGCGCGGCCGCGTCGTTGGCGCGCTGGCGGTGCTCGGGGTCCTGATCTTTTCGAAGTACTTCTACCTGGCGAGCCTGAGCAGCTACTACACGTTTTACCTGATCAACCGGTTCGGCGTCTCGGTGCAGAGCGCGCAGCTTCACCTGTTCGTGTTCCTCGCCGCCGCCGCCGCGGGCACGATTCTGGGCGGCCCGATTGGCGATCGCATCGGCCCGAAGTGGGTGATCTGGGCGTCGATCCTGGGCGTGTTTCCGTTCACGTTCGCGCTGCCGCACGCCAACCTGTTCTGGACCGGCGTGCTGTCGGTCCTCATCGGGCTGATCATCGCGTCGGCATTTTCGGCGATCCTCGTCTATGCGCAGGAGCTCGTGCCTGGCCGGGTCGGCACCATCGGCGGAATCTTTTTCGGCTTCGCCTTCGGCATGGGCGGTCTTGGTGCCGCCGCGCTCGGCCGGCTGGCCGACGCCACCAGCATCGAATACGTCTACCGGCTCTGCGCCTATCTGCCGGTGATCGGCCTGCTCACGGCGTTTCTGCCGGATCTCGATCAGCCGGCCACTGCTCCTGCGCCCGCAGCGCCAGACCGGTCGCGACCGACGTCAGCTCCTCCCCGCCGGTGACCTTGGCGTCGCCGAACCGTTCGACGAAGATCCGCCGCACCGCCGGGACGAACGACGAGCCGCCGGTGAGGAACACGCGGTCGATGTCGGTGAACGCGAGTCCCGATGCGGCCATCAGCCGATCGACGCACGCCGACATCGCGGCGATTTCCTCGCCAATCCAGGTCTCGAAATCGGCGCGGGTCACGGTCTTCCGGATCGTCACCGGTCCGGATTCGAACGCGAACTCGGCGGTGGTCGCGGCGGACAGCTCGAACTTGGTCCGCTGCACCGCCTCGTGCAGCTGGTACCCCAGCTCGTTCCTGATCAGCAGCAGGAAGGCGTCGAGCCGCTCGGGCGTCGACGCGGTTCGCTTGACGCGCTCGAGCATGTCGAGCGTCGAGGGCGATTTCAGGAACGAGAGATAGTGCCAGCGCTCGAGCCGCTCGTACGGCCAGCTCGGGATCGGCAGGAACTTGTTCGGCGGCGAGAGATACTCACCGCCCATGCCGAGGCGCGGTGCCACCAGGCGGCGGATGATGCGCTTGTCGAACGCATCACCGGCAATCGGGACGCCGTCGGTGCCGATGATGTCCGACCCCCTTCGTCCGCGGCGGCGCACACCGGGACCGACCGAGATGATCGTGAAGTCGCTGGTGCCGCCGCCGAAGTCGCCGATCAGGATGCGCTCGTCCTGCCGCAGGCGCGCCTCGTAGGCGTAGGCGGCCGCGACCGGTTCGTACTCGAAGACAATCTCGTCGAACCCGGCGAGGCCGATCGCGGTCCGCAGCCGGTCGGTCGCGAAGGTGTCCAGCGCGGCGTCGGGCGGATTCGAGAAGTGCACCGGACGTCCGAGGATGATCCGCCGGGGCGACGGCCACGTCGCGAATCCGAGCTGCTCGCTCATGTGCTTGCCGATCAGCGCAATCAGCTTCTCGAGCGTGTAGTGCTGGGTGCCGATCCCGGTGCCTTCGAATGTCCGATCGGCGAGGTAGGCCTTGAGCGACTGGATGAACCGGCCCTTGGTTTCCGACGCGATATACCGGTCGATCGCGTCGGCGCCGGCCACCGACGGCTTCTTCGGCTCGAAATAGAGCACCGATGGAAACGTCGGCCGCGGCCCGTGCGCGCTCGGAAACTGCGCAAGCTGCGGACGGCCGGACGCATCGACGAAAGCAACGGCACTGTTCGTCGTGCCGAAATCCACTCCGACCCACGACGATCGCATCATGCTGTCACGCCGCCTTCACGTCACGGTTTTACCACAGCGGCACAGAGGCACAGAGATGGGACCGCCCGCTGCCGAACTGGACGCAACAAGATCATCCGTGGATAACTGGAGCCCGCGCGCCAGCTGACTGGGGATCTTCCAGGGCTCTCAGTCTTGTCGGAGCGCGATCGTTCGCGCGGTGTTGATGCCGATGTCGGCGCCGAGCGACGCGATGAGTGTTCGCGCTACGCTCGGCCGGCAAACTCGCGCGTCTCGGTGTGCACCTTGATCTTCTCGCCCTCTTTGATGAACAGCGGGACCCGGATTTCCATGCCGGTCTCGAGCGTCGCGACCTTGGTGACGCTGCCGCTCGCCGTGTCGCCGCGCGCCCCGGCCTCGGTCGACTTGACCGCGATCTCCACGTGCGGCGGGAAGACGATGCCGAGCGGCTTGTCGTTGTAGGTGTGGATCTGGATCAGCAGGTTGTCGACCAGCAGGAACCTGTCGTCGCCGACGATCGCGGCGGGCAGCGAGATCGTGTCGAACGTCTGCTGGTCCATGAAGTTGAAGCCGGACGCGTCGGCATAGAGATACGTCGCCCACACGTACGCGAGGTCCGGTTCCCTGAACTTCTCGCCCGCCTTGAACGTGCGGTCGAACACCGCCTGGGTCAGCATGTTCCGCATCTTGATGCGGACCAGGGTCTGGCCGCCGCGCGCGGTCGGCTTCGACACCTCGACGTCCAGGCAGTGGTAAGGGGCGTCTTCGAACTCGAAAAACATCTTGCGCTTGATCTCGATCGCTTCAAGAAGGCTGGCCATGCCCGATATTGTATGCGGCGTCACTGTCGCCGAAGCGTTCGAGGTCCGGCAGCCCCAGGGCGTGCAGGAGGCCGAGCATCACGTTGGCCAGCGGCGTCCCGTTCGGCGCCTTGAGGTGGACCCCGCCCTTGACCGCGCCGCCGGCGCGGCCGGCCATGAAAAACGGCACCCGCTTGTGGTTGTGCAGGTTCGAGTCCCCCATCGCGGAGCCGTACAGCAGCAGCGTGTTGTCCAGCAGCGAGCCGTCGCCGTCAGGCGTCGCCCTCAGCTTCTCGAGGAAGTACGGCATCAGTCCGACATGGAAGGTATTCAGCGTCGCGAAATTCAGGACCTTGTCTTCACGGCCGCTGTGATGGGAGGTGTCGTGGAAGGTCCCCTTGAAGCCGCTGTCGGGATAGCTCCGGTTCGACGCATCCCGTCCTAGCTTGAAGGCAAAGACCCGGGTGATGTCGGACGCGAACGCCAGGACCTGCAGGTCGAACATCAGCCTGACGTGGTCGCCGAACGAATCGGGTACACCGGCCGGCGCGGCCGGCAGCTCGCGCAGATCGCCGCTGCGATTGCGCGCCTCGACGATCTGGATGCGCCGCTCGATCTCGCGGACCTGGTCGAGATAGTCGGCGAGGCGGACGCGATCCGCCTGCCCCAGCCTGTGGTGCAACCGCGCCACCGACGCCAGCAGCCAGTCGAGGATGCTGCGATCCTCGGCGAGACGCTCAGCCCGTTCCGCCGGCGTCGCTCCGGCGTGGAGCACGCCGAACATGGTGTCGAAGACGACACGCGGATCGCGGATCATCGGCAGCGGGCGATCCGCCGCCGCCCAGCTGATCGCGTCGGTATAGACGCACGAATAGCCGTGGCCGCATCCGCCGGCCGCATCGATCGGCTCGATGCACAGCTGCATCGACGGAATCGCCGTGTCCTGGCCGAACCGCTGCGCATAGAGCTGATCGAGCGAGACGCCGCACTGGACGTCGCCGCCTTGCGTCTGCTTCGGGTGTGCCTGGGTCAGAAACACCGCGCTCGATCGAAAGTGGTCGCCGCCGATCTCACGGGCGGTAAACGGATTCGCCGGGTCGACATCGGTGTTGCTGACGATCGTCAGCAGATCGCGGAACGGTTCGAGCGTGCGCAGGCTGGTCGGTGCGAGATCGAACTCGCGGCCTGTCGCCGCGGGGGCCCACAGGTTCTGTTTGACGCCGATCGCCGAGCTGCCGGCGGATCCGTGCACCATCTCGACGCAGACCAGCCGCGGCCGCTTCGCCGCCACGACCGCGGCGGCGGCGTGCGCCGGCACCATGGCATCGAGGAAGGGGAGCGCCACCGTCGCGCTCATGCCGCGCAGCACCGCGCGCCGCGAGAGCGCCTTCACTTGCGCACTTTCAGCCGCTCGGCGGTGTACGGCATGTCACCGTGCGGGCCTTGCGCGCCACTCATCACGACGCGCCCTTCCAGCATCCCTTCGTCGGTCAGCGAGCCCGTGATCTCGATCGTCGTCGGATCGCTGGCGCCCTCGACACTGCCCGACAGGGTGAATACCCCGCCCGCGATCTCCCCCTTGAGCGCGACGTCGACGATCTGGCCAATGCGCTGCGTCGGCATCGAGATCGTGCCGGTGAGCGCGCCGCCGTCCTGGTTGAGCACCAGCGCCACGGGGATGACGTGGCCCCCCTGCAGCCCCATGTTCCAGGTGCCGGTCACGGCCGGCGGGTCGGTCTTGCCGTGCTGCGCCGCCAGCCCCACGGCCAGCGTCGCCACCGCGATTATCGTCGTCATCGTGTTCCGCATGCGTGTTCTCCTCTGAACCGGCACGCTATAAGGAGGCGGTTGAACGCCGCGTGAACGGCGCGTTCAGCTCGCATTCAGGCGCGTTTGGGCTATAACGGGTCGTGCGTGTGCTCGTGGTCGAAGATGAAGCCCTGCTGTCCGAGCAGCTCGCCAGCGCGCTCGGTGAAGCGGGGTATGCGGTCGATTGCGCGGCCAACGGCGAGCGCGCCGATTTCCTCGGCCAGACCGAGCGCTATGACGCCGTCGTCCTCGACATCGGCCTGCCCCGCATCGACGGCCTGACCGTGTTGCGCCGCTGGCGCGACGCGGGCGTTGCCGTGCCGGTCCTGATGCTCACCGCGCGGGGCAGCTGGAGTGAAAAGGTGCAGGGGATCGACGGCGGCGCCGACGACTACGTCGCCAAACCGTTCCGGATCGAGGAAGTGCTGGCGCGGCTGCGCGCGCTGATCCGGCGCAGCAGTGGACAGATCACCCCCGACTTGCGCTGTGGCGGCCTCGTGCTCGATCCGCGGGTCGCGAGAGTGACCATCGACGGTATCGCCGTCAAGCTGACCAGCCACGAGTTCCGCGTGCTCTCGTACTTGATGCACCAGCAGGGACGCGTCGTGTCACAGGCGGAACTGACCGAACACATCTACGCGCAGAGCGCCGATCGGGATTCGAACACCGTGGAGGTGTTCATCGCGCGGCTGCGGCGGAAGCTTGGCGGCTCGTACATCGAGACGGTGCGCGGGCTCGGCTATCGCGTCGAGGCGGTGCCATGACGCGGTCGCTGCGCGCACGGATCCTGCTCGGCGTGATCTTGTGGACGGTTGGCCTCTTCGGCGCGACGGTCATGATCACCACGGCGGTTGTCCTCCATCGGCCTCACGGAGCAATCATCCTGCATCGGACGTCGATGTACCAGGGCGGCATCGTGATGGGCCTCGGGGTCACCGCCTGCGTGCTCGCGGGGCTGGTGTACGTGCGCTACGGACTGTCGCCGATCGAGCGGCTGCGCGGCCGGCTGGCCGCGGTCCGCGACGGCAGCGAGCGGCGCCTCGACGGCGACTATCCCACGGAGGTGCAGCCGCTGGTCGACGACCTCAACGCGCTGCTGGAGCATCGCGATCAGACCGTGAAGCGCGCGATCGCGAAGGCCGGCGATCTCGCACACACGCTGAAGACGCCGCTCGCCGTCCTGGCGCACGAAGCGGATGTCGCCGACACCGCCGGTCAGTCGGAGCTCGCCGGCGTCATGCGGCAGCAGATCGAGCGGATGCGGCGGCACATGGACTATCACCTCGCGCAGGCGCGGGCCGCAGCGTCGGGCGCTGCGCCCGGCGCGCACGCCTCGGTACTGGCGGCGGCCCAGGGGCTGGCGCGGACGCTGTTGCGGCTGCACGCCGGCCGTTCCTCGACAGGCCCAGGACGTGCCGCGCCCGGCGAGGCATGCGGGCTCGAGATCCAGGTCGACATCGACCCGGCGCATACCGTGCGCACCGAACGCGAGGATCTCGACGAGATGCTGGGCAACCTGCTCGACAATGCGTGCAAGTGGGCGCGCTCGCGAGTGGCGATCACGTCGGCCGTGACCGATGCCGGGGTTGCGATCACCGTCGACGATGACGGCAGGGGCCTGGATCCGTCGATGCGTGAAGCGGTCCTGCAGCGCGGCGTCCGTGCCGACGAGGCGGCGCCCGGTTCGGGGTTGGGGCTGGCCATCGTCCGCGATCTGGCGGAGCTCTACGGCGGGTCGATCGCCCTGAGCGCCTCACCGTCCGGCGGCCTGCGCGCCCGTCTCGAGCTCCCGGGATGACGTCCCGGGACGCGATAAGATAGAGGCGTGCCGATTGACGTCGAAATAAATCTCCGCATCCCCCGGTTGACCATCCGCGCCGCGAACGCGCCCGACAAGGTCATCGACAACAGCGTCGTGCGATTCACGCGTCTCGCCCAGGTCCCCGCGATTCCCAAGGCGGGCGAGCCGCTGCAGCTGCCTGCCCGCGTCGACGGCGACGCCATCGACTGCGTCGTCACACGCTCCGACTGGAGCGAGGAAAAAGAGCGGTTCATCGTATCGTGCAATTATTCGAAGAAGTCGATCGCCGCCGCCGACTACGAGGCGCTCGTCAACGACGCCGAGTGGACGATGAAGCCGCTGCTGTAGCAATCGGCCGTCATCGCGATCACAGCCGGGTAGGGCACCCGGGACGGCAGCGGCACGGAATCGTTTTTTCGCCGACCGTCGCGTAGTCGTAGGTGAGCTCTTCCCCCGCCTGAATCAGCCTCGACGCGCGGATCCAGATCGTCCGGTCGACGACTTCAAACCAGCAGTTGGGCGTGCACGAGTGGTTGATGAAGCGGGCGATGTTGCCGCCGACGGCGGCGTCGCGGCTCCAGGTCCGGTTGATTCGGAACACCCAGATACACCCGTCGGCGAGGTAGCGCTCCTCGCGCGCCTCGCTCTGATCGTTGCGCACCAGCTCGCCGGCGTAGTCGATGATGCGCGTGTTCTTGGTGATCGGCTCGGCGGCGAAGACGCCGAAGCCGTGTAGCGTCGAGCGGCGGCGGGTGATTTTCGGCGGCATCGGCGGCGGCACGCGCATGATAACTCGGTCTCATGTCCCATCAGCGCCGTTACGGACCAGCCCGGGGCCGAGCGCGCGAGCCGAGCACGGCGCCGCAGGATTGTGCGCATTCGTCTCACGCTCAGGCAATTGCCTCAGGCGTCGAGCGGTCCAGAAAGCGAGCAGAGTCCGACGTTCAAGCGGCGAGCGGTATCGGCGACGCTGATGCGCTTTACTGCTTCCGGTTGCTGCTCTTCCGTTCGGCGCGGTGTAACTCAGCGGCCGCGACCCGCACTTCTTCGGCGACGTCGGTAATGCTGCCGCGCAGTTCTTTTTGCAGCCGCTCAATCCGGGCGAGATGATCGTCGATGGCGTCGAGCCGCTCCGCGGGGGTGCTTTTCACGGATCGATTGTCGACGAAGTCTTGGGCGTGCACCTGTCCAAAACGGGACAGGTTGTGAACACGACTGTGTGTGGTGCTGACCGCAGGAAGGGTTGGTGCCGGAGGTGGGAATCGAACCCACACTCACCGTTAGGTGAACGGGATTTTGAGTCCCGCGCGTCTGCCAGTTTCACCACTCCGGCTCAGGAATTACGAATCAGTCAGACGAGGATCTCGATCTTCCCCTTGGCCTTGACCTGTTCGACGAACTGCTCGAGCTTTTGTTCACGCTGACCCTGGGTCAGGAAGTCCTTGATCTGTCCTGACACTTCGGCGAACGGCGCCGTCCGCGGACCGCGGCGCTCGATCACCTTGATGATGTGAAAGCCGAAGGGCGTTTCGACCAGCGCGCTGGTCGCGCCCGGCTTCAGCTTGAATGCCGCCTCTTCGAACGCCGGCGTCATTTGTCCCTTCGGAAAGAACCCGAGGTCGCCGCCGTTCTGGGCGCTGCCGGGATCCGACGAGTTGGCGCGCGCCAGGGTCGCGAAGTCGCCGCCAGCCTTGACCGTTTTCAGCACCGCCGCCGCCTTGGTCTTCGCCTCGGCCTTCTGCTCGGGCGTCGCGTTCTGCGGCACGCCGATCAGGATGTGCGCGGCGTGGACAGTGTCCCCCTGCTTGAAGCGCTCGAGGTTCTGGTCGTAGAACGTCTTCACGTCGGGATCCTGGATCGCGATCTTCGAATTGACCTCGGTGTCGATCACCTTCGCGACTTCGAGGCTCGCCTTCGCCTGCATCTTGAGCTGATCGATCGTCAGCCCCTGTGCGGCGATGCCCTGCTTGAAGGCGTCCTCAGTAGGAAAGCTCTTGCGAACGTTCGCGAGCTGCGCGTCGACGTCGGTATCGGGCACCGCCAGCTTGCGGGCGCGTGATTCCTGCGCCAGGAGGTGAAACGCGACGAGCTGATCGAGCACGCCGCGCAGCACTTCGTCGCGCTTGTCCGGCGGCACCGGACCGCCGGCGCGTGCCTCCATGCGCTTGACCGCGTTGTCGAACTCCCACCGTTCGATCTTTTCGCCGTTGACGCGCGCGAGCACGTCCGGAATCTGCGGCGGCATCGGCTTGACCGCGGCCGGCGCGCCAGGCACACCGGGCGGCGCCGTGGCCGGTGGGGCGGCCGTGGTCGGCGCAGCCGCCGGCTTGGGTGGCTCCGCCTTCTTGCACGAGATGAACGACAGCGCGAGCGGCGCGACCAGGAGCAGAGTGCAGGTGCGTTTCATGAACACGCCATCATAACAAACCGGCTCGGGCATGCAGGCTGAGGGGCAGGTCGGGCACGTATCGGCAGTCGGGCCGAGAGCGGCACTGTGTTTGCCCCGAGTGGCGTCGGAGGGGATCGACATGGCGCGGCGCAGTGCGAAAAGGCAGTGGATTGCAGCAATTGCGGTTGCCGGTTGCCTCGGCATCGCCTCGATTGCACAGGCCCAGCTCTTCCGGCCGTTTTCCGACCATCGAACGGCACTGCTGGAAGGCAACTGGCAGTCGTGTCGTGAGGACGACGGTCAGTACGCCGAGCGGGTCTACGACGGCAAGTGGGCCGGGCTCCCGCCATTCGAGTTACACATGGGGCCGTATCACGAGTTCGCGCTCTACCGCGGCATTCAGGACGATCACCGCGATCATCAGTCGGCCGACAACCTGCTCAAACCGCACACGGTCGAGATTAGGGCGAACGCCGCGAAGCAATCCTGGGATGTCGACGGCCTGCACCTCGAAGTTGCCCTCTCTGGCGGTTCCCGCGAGGATTGCGAGAGCTGGTACGTGACCCTCAGGCGGGCCGACACGACCGTCTCGCACTAACGGCCGCGCTGTGGCCAGCGCGGCAATTCCCTCTCAACCCTTCGGCGCATAGGTACTTAGGTCGTACCACGCAGGCCGGCCTGCCGAGTGGAAATCGCGGAAAATCCTCGATTTTTCGGCCATTTCCCGTTCAGCGACGCGGGGAATCTGCTATACTACGAGGACTGCTGGCACGACACAAGCCTTCCATATAGCGCTCCTAACAGGGGGAACCGTGACATTTGAAGTCGGCGACAAGGTCATCTACCCGAATCATGGTCTCGGGATTGTCGAACGCATCGAAGACAAGACCATTCTGGGGACGACCTGCGGGTTTTATCATCTGCGCATCGTTGCGAACGACACGACCGTCCTCGTGCCGGTGAGCAACGTCGACGGCGTCGGCCTTCGCCGCGCGATCAGCGACGAGGATGTCGAGCGGCTGTTCGGGCTGCTGGGCGACGGCAAGATCGACAATCACCAGAACTGGAAAGGGCGCTTCAAGGACAACTCCGACAAGATGCGCAGCGGCTCGATCTACGAAGTGGCCGACGTGCTCAAGAGCCTGACCTTCCTCGCCAAGTCCAAGAGCCTC